>JBMYPI010000248.1:0-3452 GCA_049600155.1 Rubricella sp. | reverse complement strand
CGTTGTCGAGGTGCACGTCGCGGATCTCGTCCACGCCCTCGATGGTGCCCACCTCCCGGGGGGCCCGGGGGTCGGACAGGTCGACGATGAGGGCATCGACCTCCGGCGTCAGTGTCCATTCGATCCGGGAAAGGCCGCCCGCCGTGGTGTCGCCCGACACACCGGCGTTCAGTACGTCGACATCCTCGCCCTGCGCTTCCAGCCAGGCTTCGAGCTGCGGCACGAAGCCGTCTTCGGGCGGCAGGCCATAACCCTGGGTGAGACTGTCACCGAGCGCCGCGACCGTCACCGTCTGGGCCGAAAGCGGTGCCGCAACCGCGAAAAAGATCGCGGCGGTCAACTTGCGGGCGGCCGCGCCAGCCCCATATCGGCACCTGAACCGGACAGTTCGGAGAGCGCCCATGACGACCGACACCATCCTGACACTCCGCGATGCGCAACTCGCGCTCGACGGCAATGCCGGGCGGGTGGAAATCCTCCACGGCATCACGCTCGACGTGGTGCGCGGCGAGACGCTGGGGCTCATCGGTCCGAGCGGGTCGGGCAAATCCTCTCTCCTCATGCTCATGGGCGGACTCGAACGGGCCACCGGGGGTGAAATCCGAGCGCTGGGCCAGGATCTCACCGCGATGAACGAGGACGAGCTCGCGCGGTTTCGCAGGGGCCATATGGGCATCGTCTTCCAGTCCTTCCACCTCATCCCCACGATGACGGCGCTGGAAAACGTCGCTACCCCGCTGGAACTCGCAGGGGACGACGATGCATTCGACCGCGCGGAGGAGGAACTGCGCGCCGTGGGCCTCGGCAACCGGCTCGATCACTATCCCACGCAGATGTCGGGCGGCGAACAGCAGCGCGTCGCGCTGGCGCGTGCCGCCGCGCCGCGCCCCGAGATCCTGCTCGCCGACGAACCGACGGGCAATCTCGACGGGCCCACGGGTGAGGCGATCATGGACGTGATGTTCGGCCTGCGCGACAGGCACGGCTCCACCCTCGTTCTCGTCACCCATTCGCCCGACCTCGCCGCACGGTGCGATCGCGTCGTGCGCCTGCGGGACGGGCGCGTGGATGCCGACGAGGCGCGGAAGGCGGCGGAATGAGCGTGGGGCTGGCCTGGCGGCTCGCCCGCCGTGAATTGCGAGGCGGGGTGCGTGGCTTTCGCATCCTCATCGCGTGCCTTGCGCTTGGCGTCGCGGCCATCGCGGCGGTCGGCTCCGTCCGCGTCGCGATCGAGGAAGGGCTGGAGCGTGAAGGCGCTGTCATCCTCGGTGGCGATGCGCAGATGGAATTCACCTACCGTTTCGCGAACGAAGACGAACGAGCCTTCATGGATCGCATCGCGCTCGACGTCTCCGAGATCGTGGATTTCCGTTCCATGGCGGTCGTGGAGCGTGGCGATCAGACCGAGCGCGGCCTGACACAGGTGAAAGCGGTCGACGATGTCTATCCGATCTATGGCGCGGTCGGTCTGGAGCCCGAAATCCCCCTAGCCGATGCGCTGGAATTCCGTGACGGGCTTCCCGGCGCCGTCATGCAGCAGGTTCTGATCGACAGGATGGGCCTCGCGCCCGGTGACACGTTCCGCCTCGGCACGCAGGACTTCGAGCTGCGGGCCTCCCTGACGCTGGAGCCCGACAGCGCGGGGGGCGGTTTCGGCCTCGGCCCGCGCACCATCGTGCTGACGGAAGCGCTCGCCGGATCCGGCCTCCTAGTGGAAGGGACTCTCTTCGAGACGGAATACCGCATGCGCCTGCCGGAAGGCGCGAGCCTCCCTGCCCTGCAATCCGAAGCGACCGCGCTTTTCCGCGACAGCGGGATGCGCTGGCAGGACAGCCGCAACGGCGCGCCGGGCATCTCCGAATTCGTGGGCAGGATCGGCGCGTTCCTCGTGCTTGTCGGGCTTGCGGGCCTCGCGGTGGGCGGCGTGGGGGTCTCCGCCGCCGTCCGCGCCTATCTCGACCGGAAGACGACCGTGATCGCGACGCTGAAATCGGTCGGTGCGGAAGGGCGGACGATCTTCCTCGTCTACCTTTTCCAGATCGGTGTCCTGACGGTGATCGGGGTGACGCTGGGGCTGATCCTCGGCAGCCTCGTTCCGCTCATGCTCAGCCCGCTGATCCAGGCGCAGTTGCCGGTGCCGGCGGCCTTCGGCCTTCATCCCGCCCCGCTTCTGGAGGCGGCCCTCTATGGGGTCCTGACCGCGCTCGTCTTCACGCTCTGGCCACTTGCCCGGACGGAGGATGTGCGCCCCGCCGCGCTCTTCCGGGAGGCCTCGGGCAAGGGGCGCCTTCTGCCGCGGCCCTTCTACCTCGCGCTCGTCGGCATCGTGCTCGCCGTGCTGGTGGCGGTCGCGATCGGCCTTTCGGAAGTGCCGACACTCGCGACGTGGTCAGCCATCGGGATCGTTGGTGCACTGATCGTTCTGGTCATCGCGGCGGCGGGTGTCCGGGCGCTTGCGCGGTGGCTGGCACGCACACGCCTCGCTCGCGGACGGCCCGCGCTGCGCCTTGCGCTCGGCGCGGTCGGCGGACCGGGGGGCGAGGCGACATCGGTCGTGCTGTCGCTCGGCCTCGGCCTCACGGTGCTCGCCGCCGTCGGCCAGATCGACTCGAACCTGCGCAGCGCGATCGAACGGGATCTGCCGCAGGTCGCGCCGAGCTATTTCTTCGTCGACATCCAGAACAGCCAGCTCGACGGCTTCCTCGACCGCGCGGAAGGCGATCCGGGCGTGGCCCGCGTCGATACCGCGCCGATGCTGCGGGGGATCATCACCCGGATCAACGGCGAACCGGCAAGGGAGGTCGCGGGCAATCACTGGGTTCTGGAGGGCGACCGCGGCGTGACCTATTCCGTCGCCCCGCCCGAAGGCGCGCAGATCACCGAAGGCGCATGGTGGCCCGAGGACTATGCCGGACCGCCGATCATCAACTTCGCCGAGGAGGAGGGCCGCGAGCTCGGCCTCGTCATAGGCGACCGGCTGACCGTCAACATCCTGGGCCGCGACATCGAAGCCGAGATCGTCAATTTCCGCATCGTCGATTTCTCCAATGCCGGGATCAATTTCGTCATGACGATGAACCCCGGCGCGCTCGCGGGGGCGCCGCATACCCATATCGCGACGGTCTATGCCGAGGAGGAGGCCGAGGCGCCGCTTCTGCGCGACGTAGCGACCGCCTATCCCAACATCACGGCCGTCCGGGTGCGCGACGCCATCGCGCGGGTCACCGAAGCGTTGGAAGGGCTCGCGGCGGCGACGTCCATCGGCGCGGCGGCCACGCTCATCACCGGTTTCGTCGTCCTGATCGGTGCCGCAGCGGCGGGAGAGCGCGGGCGCGTTTTCGAATCGGCCGTGCTCAAGACGGTCGGCGCGACGCGGGCGCGGATCCTGACGAGTTTCGCGCTCCGTTCCGCGATCCTCGGCGCGGCCGCCGGGATCGTCGCGATCGCCGCGG
>JBMYPI010000247.1:0-3473 GCA_049600155.1 Rubricella sp. | reverse complement strand
GCCGATGCTGGCAGTCAGCAAGTCGAAGGCGGTGTCACGGTCCGCCCCCTGCACGACCGCCTCGATCTCGGCTCGGTGCTGGTAGTGGTAGCACAGGGGCGACAGCGTCACCTCCGGCTCGCCCGGCTCGCCATCGCGCAGGATCAACAGTCCCTCGGCTGGTACGCGCTCAGGCAGCACCTCGCCGCGCAGGGCCGTGGCGGGCAGCGCCAAGAGCCGCGCATGCAGCGCGGCGAGGATGGTTTCGCGAGAGGTGGGCATACTGTCCTGTAACGCCAGCCAATGGAGCGCGGTCACAAGGACCCCGCCGAGAATAGCCTCTAACAGCTCAGTCGTTTCAGCTGTCGAAGCCGAGGCTTTGAAGGGTCGCCCTGTCTGGCGCGCCGGTCTCCGGCAACCCGACAGATGCCTGATAGGCTCGCATCGCCCTTTGGGATGCAGGTCCCCATTGGCCATCCGGCGTGCCGGCGTCAAACCCACCCGCGTTGAGCAAGGTCTGGATTGCGCGGTAGTCGTCCGTGGAAAGCGACAGTGTGGTCCATCCGCAGGCCGCGGCGACTTCCTCGAAGGCATCCTGGCCACCGGACAGGTCGAAAACCGCGTCGTGGCGTTGGCCATTCGACTCCACGAGACGAAGGAACAGTTGGTCGGCGTCGTAGATCGTGCGGATGAAGGTTTCTGCGTCGCGACCGAAGAGGCCGGCTCCCTTGTTGCTTGTCAGGCTGTTCCATCGCGACTGTCGGGCCGGTTCGTCGTCGATCCGAATCGTCATCTCGAAGGTGTTGCGCCGAAAGTCGTTCATCAGGAAATCATCTTGCACGAAGATCAGCGCCGTCTCACCCTCCATGCAGCGTCCGATGAGCGCGGTGAAACCCATGAAATTGTTCGGCTCGTACTCCGAATAGTTCACCGCCGTGATCTGCGGGCTGTCGTCGACCGCTGCGCGTTCAGTCTGGATCGTCCACCAACCCGAGATCCTGTGGCCTTCCTGGTGCGCCTGTTCGAACGGTTGAAGCGTGTAGTCGATTTCCGGAAAGCGGGGGTCCGCCCAAGCGACCCCTTGTCCGGCCTCGACGGGATCGTCGACCGGGTCTGCCGCAACGGGGCTGCGATCTGCAGCTTCCGGAGCCTGAACCTGCGCAATAGGGAAGGCTATGCCATAGCGCGCCTGAAGATATCCCATCTGCAATTGGGCCAGTGTCAGCTTTTCGGTTTCCACGCGACTGAGCGCGAGAGCCTGGATAAGCCCGCCAGCGTTTGCGGCTTCCCTTTCGGCCTCCTCGATGCGTGCCTGCGCGGCTGCCATCTCGCCCAGAAGCTGCTCTGCGCGGGTCGGGTCGGGCTGAATTGCCGGCACGACCACCTCAATAGTTGCGTTGCCTTCCTCCGCGAGCATGCGGTTCTGGATCAGCGTTCGCGCGAGAAGAAGCGCTTCCTTCCGGGCGTCGATCAAGCCGACGATCAGGCCGCCATCATATCTTGCTGCTTCGGCTTCCACTTCAGTGATCTGACGTTCGATCTCGGTGAGTTCGAGCGCCAGGTTTGCCTCTTGGGCCAGTGCCGGCAGGGACGCGACCATGAAAGCGGAAAGAAGGAATGGCCTCAACGACATGACATACTCCAGAAAAACAAGGTCTTCGAAGAAGGTAGCCTTGCGGTTTCCGCCCATCAAGCGAAGGACGGATTGTCAGTCATTGTCCGTGTCAGAATTTGACATCCACCCAGTTCGCCACGATCAGCCCCGGCACGCTGTCGAGCGCCCGCTCGGCGTCCTGGTCAAGATCGAGCCGCTTCGGCAGCTTGACCTGAGGGACCAGCAGGAAGATCGGCACCGTCGTGCGCCCGCGGCCAGTCTTCGACCGCGACGCGACGCCGAGCCCTCGGCTGTTCAGTCGCCCTTCCGCCACCAGCAGGCTCGGACCCCGGCGCCGATAGACGAAGCGCAGGCGCAGGCCGCGGCGACGTTCCCATTCGCCCGGCGTGATCCTGCCGCCGCGGAGGCCCCGCCCGGCGGCCTCGGTCGGGATCGCGAGCCAGAACCCGTCCTTTGAGCGGATCAGCGGACCGGTGTCGTGGGCGCCGACAATGACCGGGGCCTTGGACCAGACCAGCGCCGCGGCATTCAGGCTCTCGCCGGCCTTCGGGTATGTCTGGCTCCGGATCGAGTTCGCCAGTCGCCGTCCGAGCCCCGCCCCGTTGATCTGGCCGCGCCAGGCGGTCTTCAGCCCGGTCGCGGCCTCGCGCATCGCGGCGGTGACGGCCTTCTCGCCGGCCTTTGCCTCGGCGGCCATGGCGGCGACGAGATCGGGCGTGATGTCGAGCTTCAGCTTCATCACTGTCACGCCGGGCGCAGATCCACGGTCCAGACGAGCCGCTCGCGATCGCGAACGGGCTCGCCCTGGATCAAGAAGGCCTCGCCGTCGATCTCGATGCGGTCGCCAGGGCGCGGGTTCGCCACCTCGGCAAGGCGCAGATCCAGCCGTGTGGTCTCCGACCAGATGCGCGCCTCGCCGAAGTTGGTGACGTCGTCCGGCCCGCGCAGGATGGCGCGGACCAGTGCGGGCGCGCCACCTTCGGCGGTGTAGACGGCGTCCCGGCCCAGATGCGCGTCGGCAAAGAGCGCGTCGAGGGCGACGGCGAAGGCGGTCATCAGGTCCGCCGTGCCGAGCGCAGCACCTGCGGCCGCGTGCAGATCGGCAGAGGGTTGCTCTCGATCTCGAGCCGCACCCACTCGTCGCGATCCCGGTCGGGAATGGTGCGCGCGTAAAGCGGCTGGCCGAGCGTGTTGACCGTCTCGAAGGTGTCCGCGGGGGCGTAATAGATCTCGAAGAGACCCTCGATCCCCTCGGGATAGAAGAAGGCCTTGTCGGTGGGCACCGTGAAGCCGACCCCGCCCCGGTAGCGGCGGAAGGTGATGCCGCCGAAGCTGACCTCGTCGGCGACCCGGCCCCGCAGGTCGGCCGCCGCGGCGGTGTTGAGATAGGTCTCCCGTACCTCCTTGTGCGCCACGAGATCGGCGAAGAAGGCCGAGCCGCATTCGGCGCGGATCTGCACGGCGCCCGCCGAAAGCCCGCCCATCGAGTCCTCTACACTTTCGATCAACGCCTGACAGCGCTTTCGGAGAGCGCCCGAGGCCGGGCTTGCATTGTCGAGGTCGAAGTCGATTTCGGCCGCAGGCGTGATGCCGAATTCCGTGAAGTAGTTCACAACCGTCGCGTGGTCCTTCGGGTCCTTCACCAGCCCCTGGATGCCATTCAGGAGGTGGTACTCGAAGGTCGTCTCGGCGTCCTGGCGGAGCTTCCTGAGCCGGTAGGCCACCTCGGTCTGCACCTGCTGGGTGGCGCTCTCCGAGCCGAAGTCGCGGACGGACTGGATCTCGGAGGCCCAGAGCACGTCCTGCTTCTTGAACTGCCGGCAGACGAAGGCGCGCATCTCGCGCCGGTCGGGGACCTGCTGCTCGTAGGCAGAGCCGC
>JBMYPI010000246.1:0-3549 GCA_049600155.1 Rubricella sp. | reverse complement strand
GAAGACGGGCGCGCCCCATTTCTCGAGGGCCATCTCCACGATCTTGATCGCGCGATCCACGCCCGCGCAGAAGCCGCGCGGCGCGGCGAGGAAGAGTGTGAGGGGCTGGGGCATCGGAAACTCCGTCTGTCTGCCTTGACTATATAGGGGGCGTCGCCGCGGATGAAGGGGTGCGGATCCGCGTGAGGCGGTCGCACCTCGGTCGAGCCACTCTTGTATTTGCCGCTCGCTCTTGGGAGACTCCCGTCCGATATGCGGAGCAGGAGCGTGGGATGCGCAAGGTCGTCTGGGTGGTTGCGATTCTCTGTGTCGCGGGGCTCGCCTTCGCCTATTGGGGGCGTGACGCCGGCTCCGCCAACGCCGGCGGTTTCCTGCCCCATCAGGATCGCGCGATGGTCGCCCTGGGCGCTGAGGTTTACGCCGCCCAATGCGCGGCCTGCCACGGTGTGAACCTCGAAGGAGAGGCCAACTGGCGCGTCCGGGGGGCGGACGGGCTGATGCCAGCGCCGCCCCATGACGAGACGGGCCATACCTGGCACCATCCCGACGAGGTGCTGTTCATGCTCACGAAATACGGGCCCGAGGCCGTGATCGGCGGTGGTTACCGCAGCGCCATGCCGGCCTATGAGGGTATTCTGTCGGACGAGGCAATCGTCGCCGTGCTCGCCTATATCAAGAGCACCTGGCCCGAGGAGGTGCGGACGACCCATGACCAGATAAACGAACGGGCCGCGGCGAACCGGTAGGCTTATTCGTCCTCGTCGCGCGGCTCGCGGGGCGGGCGGCCGATCACGTCCTTGAGTTCTTCAAGCTCTATGAAGTTGTCGGCCGCGCGGCGCAGGTCGTCCCCGATCATCGGCGGTTGCGTGCGGATCGTGGACACGACCGAAACGCGCACCCCCATCCGCTGGAGCCCCTGCACGAGGGGCTTGAAATCGCCATCGCCGGAGAAGAGCACGATATGATCGACGTGGCGCGCCGTCTCCATTGCGTCGACAGCGAGCTCGATATCCATGTTGCCCTTGATCCGACGCCGGCCCTGCGCATCGGTGAACTCACGCGCCGGTTTCGTGACCATGTTGAACCCGTTGTAGTCGAGCCAGTCGACCAGCGGGCGGATCGGGGAGTATTCCTCGTTCTCCAGCAGCGCGGTGTAGTAGTTCGCCCGCAGCAGCCGCCCGCGCCGCATGAATTCGCTGCGCAGAAGCTTGTAGTCGATATCGAAGCCGAGAGCCTTGGCCGCCGAGTAGAGGTTCGATCCGTCGATGAAGAGCGCGAGTTTCTCGTCGCGATAGAACATGGGTGAAATCCTTTCAAACAAGGGATAGACCGCATCGCCGTGCGGATATGGCGCCCGAACATATCCGCCCATGCGGCGGATGCAAGCGGAGGTGGAACGTGCGGTATCTGGTGGCGCTGGGCGCAAATCTGCCCTCCGTTTGGGGAGCGCCGGAGGAAACGCTGCGCGAGGCGACCCGCCGGATCGCGGTCCTGGGTGAGGTCGCCGCCGATGCGGGTATCTTCGAAACGCCTGCCTTTCCGCCGGGATCGGGTCCGGCCTACGCCAACGGCGCGCTCGCACTGGAAAGCGCACTCTCGCCGCAAGCCCTGCTCGATGGATTGCACCGGATCGAGGCCGAAGCGGGACGCGTCCGTGGCGTGCGCTGGGGCGCGCGGACGCTCGACCTCGATCTCATCGCCGCCGGGGACACGATCCTGCCCGATCGCGCGACCGTGGAGCGGTGGATGGCGCTCGGCCCCGACGAGGCCGCGAGGCGGCTTCCGGACAGGCTGATCCTGCCCCATCCGCGCCTTCATGAACGCGCGTTCGTCCTCGTTCCGTTGGCGAAGGTCGCGCCGGGCTGGGTGCACCCCATTCTCGGTCAGGACGTCGCCACCCTGCTGGGCCGGCTGGCGCCCGAAGAGCGCGCGTCGATCCGGGATTGGCCCTGATCGACCCTTGCGCCCGGGCATCGCGCGGTCTATATCCCCAGACTTCCGAGACATCTCGCAGATACCGGAGGCTTTCATGGCCCGCGTTACCGTCGAAGATTGCGTCGACAAGGTTCCCAACCGTTTCGAACTCGTCATGCTCGCGGCCCATCGCGCGCGCGAACTTGCAACCGGTGCGCCGCTGACGGTGGAGCGCGACAACGACAAGGATCCCGTCGTGTCGCTCCGCGAGATCGCCGAGGAGACCATCACGGCCGATCAGCTGCGCGAGGCCGCCATCGCGGCGGAGCAGCATCAGATCGAGGTCGACGAACCCGAGGAAGACCGGATGCCGGCCCTCATGGGCGAAAGCCCCGACGCACCGGCAGACGACATGTCCGAGGAGGCGCTCCTGCGCGCGCTTCTGGACGCGCAGGCCGCGAAGTGACCGTGAGGGGCCATGGCTGACGGCTCGGCCCCGCTCGATCTCGGGCAGTTCGCCCCTTCGGCGGATGAACTCGCCGCGCTCGTTGCCGCCTACAACCCCGGCTCCGATGGCGACCTGATCCGTCGCGCCTACCTCTTCGCGGCGGATGCCCATAACGGGCAGGTTCGCAAATCGGGCGAACCCTATTTCACCCATCCCCTCGCCGTGGCGGTGATGCTCGCCGATCAGCGGCTCGACGACGCCACGATCGTGACGGCACTCCTGCACGATACCGTCGAGGACACCTCCTCCACCCATGACGAGCTCGTCCGGCTCTTCGGCGATGAGGTGGCGCAGCTCGTTCAGGGCGTGACCAAGCTCACCCAGCTTCAACTGTCCTCCAAGGAAACGCGCCAGGCGGAGGATTTCCGCAAGCTGTTCGTCGCGATGTCGGAGGATATCCGCGTTCTGCTCGTGAAGCTCGCGGACCGGCTTCACAACATGCGCACGCTGCGTCACATGCCGCAGGAGAAACAGGCCCGCAAGGCGCGCGAGACGATGGACATCTTCGCGCCGCTCGCCGGGCGCATGGGGATGCAGGAGATGCGGGAGGAGCTGGAGGATCTCGCCTTCAAGGTCCTTCACCCGGAAGCGCGGGACGCGATCCTGCGGCAATACGTGACGCTGCGGCGGGAAACCGACGACGTCATTCCGGCGATCACCGAGGATATCCGCGCCGTTCTCAAGGATGCGGGCATCGAGGCGATCGTCACCGGGCGGGAGAAGCGGCCCTATTCGATCTGGCTCAAGCTGCAGGAGAAGGGCGAGGTCTTCCACCGCCTGTCCGACATTTTCGGTTTCCGCATCATCACGAGATCGGAGGCCGACTGCTATGTCGCGCTCGGTGCCGTCCACCGCCGGTGGCGTGCCGTGCCCGGCCGGTTCAAGGATTACATCAGCCAGCCCAAATCGAACGGCTATCGCTCGATCCACACGACGGTTTCGGGGCGGGATGGCAAACGGGTCGAAATCCAGATCCGGACGCGGGAGATGCACGAGGTGGCGGAAGCGGGCGTCGCCGCGCACTGGGCCTATCGCGATGGGGTGCGGGCCGAGAACCGGTTCGCCGTCGATCCCGCGAAATGGATCGCGGGCCTTTCGGAGCGGTTCGATGCCGAGGAAGACCACGA
>JBMYPI010000245.1:0-3555 GCA_049600155.1 Rubricella sp. | reverse complement strand
ACCGAGCTCGATGCGAGACGTGAGACAGGCCAATTCGCAGGAACCGACCGACGAGGCGCTGATCGCGGCCTATCTCGCCGGCGATCGCGCTGCGGCGCGGATGCTGACGCTCCGGCACCTGCCACGGGTGCTGGCGGTCGCGCAGCGGATGCTCGGCGATCGCGCGGAAGCGGAGGATATCGCACAGGAGGCGATGCTGCGCCTGTGGCGCACGGCGCCGGACTGGACGCCGGGCGGCGCGAAGCTCTCGACCTGGCTCTACCGGGTCACGTCGAACCTCGCAATCGACCGGATCCGGCGGCGGCGCCCCGTGGCACCGCTCGACAGTGTGCCCGAACCGCAGGACGACCGCGCCTCCGCACTCGACGGGCTGGAGGCGGCCGAGCGGCAGGGCCGGCTCGCCGCGGCACTGTCGCGATTGCCGGATCGCCAGAGGCTGGCCTTGTCGCTCCGTTTCGACGAAAATCTGTCCAACGGGGAGATCGCGGAGGTTCTGGAGATCAGCGTGGACGCCGTCGAAAGCCTGGTGGCCCGCGCGAAGCGTGGCCTGCGCAGCATGCTTGGTGAGGAGTGAGAGACATGGCACGAGCCGACAAGGACGATGAAACCCTCGCCGCGCTCTTCAGGGAGACCGCCGCCCCCCCCGGCAAGGACCTTCTCGAACGGGTTCTCGACGACGCCTACGGGCTGCAACCGGCCGAGCCGCCGCCGGCATTGGTGGCGCGTCCGGCGCCGGGACTCTTCCGGTCGTGGATCGGGCGGATCGGGGCCCCCGGCGCCGTGCTTGCGACCGCACTTTTGGGTGGCTTCATCGCCGGCGCGGCTGCGCCCGATCAGGTCGCGCTGTTCACGGGATTGCTGGCCGGCGGCACAACCGATGCCATCGATCCCTACGGGTTCGAAACGCTCTCCAGCCTGATGGGAGAAGGCTGACAGGATGACCGATAGCCCCAAAGGAACGACCCGTGGATGGGTCAAATGGCTGCTCGTGGTGTCGCTTGCGCTCAACCTCCTCGTGCTCGCGCTCGTCGCCGGCGCGCTCACCCGGGGTGCGGAGATCGGCGAGCGCACGGCCCTTGGTCCCGGACTGGGCGGCCTCATAGAGGCCCTTCCCGACGACCGGCGACAGGATCTCCGCGCCGAGTTGCGGGAAAGCGGCGTATTTCGCGGCCTCGCGCCGCGCGAAAGGCTGCGCGAGGCGCGCATCCTTCGCGACGCACTTCTGACCGAGCCGATGGATCGCGCCGCGCTCGAAGCCCTTTTCACCGGCCAGCGCGCACGCCTCGAGGGCAGCGTGCGCGCCGCGCAGGGCGCTCTCCTCGATCAACTGGACGGCATGACGGTGGCCGAGCGCCGGGACTTCCTCGCCTCACTCCGGGCGCGCGCGGCCGAGCGGCGCGGCCTTCGCCCACCTGCGGACGGGGCGGACGATCGCTGACGGCCTTCACGCCGCGGACGCGCCCCCCGCCGAGATCCTGTTCCGCCCCGCGTCCTTCGCGCGATAGAGGGCATGATCGGCGCGTGCGCGCAGCGATTGCAGGCTTTCGCGCCTTGCATGCGGCGTGATGGCGATGCCGAAGGATGCGGTTATGGCGATACTCTGTCCGTCCGCGAGTGCGAAACCCTCATCGGCAACCGATGCACGCAACCGTTCGGCGACGGTCGCGGCGAGGTCCTCGTCGGCGTCGCGCAGGATCACGGCGAATTCCTCTCCCCCGATCCGGGCGATCAGGTCACCGGGGCGGATGCTGCGCAGCGCCCTGCGCGCGAACTCCCGCAGGACGGCATCGCCGGCGGCGTGACCGTGCCTGTCGTTGACGGATTTGAAGCGATCGAGATCCACCAGTATCAGCGCGATCGGCCCCCCCTCCTCGCGCGGCACCGTGCGCAGCCGCTCGTACCGGGCCTCCAGACCCCTGAGATTCGCCAGGTTGGTGAGGGGATCGGTCCGGGCGAGCATCAGGCCGCTGTGAACCGTGGCGCGGATTCGCCGTGCGAAATCCTGCCGCCGCAGAAGCGCCCGGGCGCGGATCGCCAGGTGCATCCCATCCACCGGTTCGACCATGTAGTCATCCGCACCGAGCTCCAGCCCCATCGCGATCAGCGAGCGATCCGCGGGCGAGAGGACCAGCAGGATCGCGGTCGTCCGCGTGCGTGGTTCCGCCCGCAGCAGCGCGATCGAACGCAGGGCCTGCCGAGGCCCGAGCGGATCGCGGTGCAGGATCAGGAGTCCGGCCTCCTCCTCCAGGGGGCGGTCGCCGTCGGGCATCCGGCCCGACACGATCACGTCCGCGCTCAACGTGTCGCGGAGCGTGCGGGAATGATCGCGCGACCAGGCCGCCCCGCCGCCATGGATACGGATCGTCTCCCCCTTCGCCGGCGCCCTGTCCTGCAGGGAGGGAACGGGGACATCGCCGAAGGCCTCGGCGCGCAGGTTGAGATCGTCAGCCAACGCCTTGATGCGTATCTGGGAGCGCATCCGTGCGTGGAGGGCCATCTCGTCGAACGGGAGGGTCAGGATATCGTCGATCGCACGGACCTGACGAACGAGATGCGCCCCCCCCAGCCTTTCCTCCACCATGAGGACGATCATCACCTCACCAAGGGGAGAGACGGCCCGTATCCGTTCGGCGAGCAACATGGGATCGCCCTCCTGGAGCGAGGGCCCGATCAGCACGATATCCCAGGACTCGTTACCAAGCATATCGAGCGTTTCGGCCGCCCCCGCGGCCACACCGACCGTGAAGAAGCCGTCCATCAGCATGGCCGCGATCGTCGCCCTTCGGTCGGTATCTGCATCGGTGATGAGCACACGGCGTGGCATGGCCCGGTTCGTCCCCCGCGATCCTGTCGATTAGGCCTTTCGTAGGGTCGAAGCCTTGCGATACCGTTTCGCCGATCATTCAAATCCGAACGAAGGTCGGCCATGCAGACTCGCGACGCGATCGCGCTCGCCCAATCGGCACTTCTCTTCATCATCGTGGACGAGGACCGGTTGATGCCCTTCCTCGCGCAGACGGGCGCCGACCTGTCGCAACTGCGCGTTCAGGCCGGGGAGCCGGAGTTTCTCGCCTTCGTGCTCGACTACCTGCTCCAGTCCGAATCCGTCCTGACGGCGTTCTGCGAGGCCGAGTCCCTGCCCTACGACAGGCCGCTGGCCGCGCGGGCCGCCCTGCCCGGGGGCGCGGATCCGCACTGGACCTGAGATGATACGCGGTATCGTCGCCCGCCAGCTTTCGGCGCTGGAGATCGCGCGCCATCGCCCGCTGCTCATCGTCGACGCGGACGAGGTTCTGGTGCATTTCCTGTGCCATTTCCGCGACTGGCTTCCGACCCGCGGATGGCAACTCGATCTGTCGGACTATTCGCTCGACACAGCGCTCGTCGACCGGGGGACGGGTCGGCGCGGCTCCCGCGATGATGCCCTTGCCGAAATCGATGCGTTCTTCGCGAGCGAGACGCAGCGTCAGAAAGCGATCCCGGGCGCGGCCCGCGCGCTCGCGCGGCTTTCATCGGAGATGCAGATCGTCATCCTGACGAACCTGCCCCATGCGG
>JBMYPI010000244.1:0-3556 GCA_049600155.1 Rubricella sp. | reverse complement strand
GCATCACCTATGTCGAACCGGTCAAGATCATGCGCCCGGGCAAGTTCCGGGTCTAGACGCCGAACACCACCTGCGCGAGCGCTATGAAGAGCGGTATGCAGACACCGATCGCGATCGGTGTGCCGACGCTCGTGGACGCCCCGATATAGGAGGACGGATTGGCGCTCGGGATGCCCGCTCGCAGGGTCGGCGGCCCCGATATGTCCGACGACGACGCAGCGAGGATGGCGAGCAGCACGACCCCGCCCGCACTGAACCCCGTCGCGAGATGGATGAGATAGCCGACCCCGAAGGCGATCAGCCCGTGGGTGATCGGCGCGAGCGCGGCGTAGACCGCATACCAGTGCGCGACGCGGCGCAGTTCCGCCAACCTCTGGTAGGCTTCCATCCCCATGATCAGCATCAGCACGGAGAGGAGCCCCCGGAACAGCGGATCGTAGAACGTGTCGAACACCCGCTCGGGGCGGGTGAACAGGCCAAGGATCAGGCCCAGGATCAGGGCGGACAAGGCCGCCCCTTGCAGGCTCTCCTTCACCACGCCCCAAACCGTGACGCGCGAGCGGGAAGGCTTTTCTGCCGTCCTTTCCTTGTGCAGCCGTGCGAGCACGATGGCGAGCACAAGGGCCGGCACATCCATGAACGGATAGAGCGCGGGCACCCAGGCCTCGTAGTCGATGCCCTCCTGCTCGAGCATCACCATGGCAGCGCCGAGGGTGGACGCGCTCACCGCGCCGAAGAGGCCAGCCGTGGCGATCGCGTCATCCCGCCGGATGGACGGCAATCGCGCAAGGGTCGCGAGACCCAGAAGCACGATCCCGCCACCGATGCCGACGGCGGCGAGCGCGGGCAGGAGCATGTCCGCGAGGTTCGCCTCCCGGATCTCCATCCCGCCGTTCAGACCGATCCGCATCAGAAGCATGAAGACGGCGAACTGATAGATCGCATCGGGGATCTGGAGCCGCGATCCGAAGGCGGCGAGCGCGAAGCCCCCGATCAGGAAGGCGAGCGTCGGCGATTGGAACTGGCCCAGAACGCGTAGCAGAAAATCGACCAGCACATCCATGAAACGCGATCCCGCCCGTTGAGATGAATACCATGCTGGCGCGATATAGGCCGAATTGCCACCCGATCCGCCCCCGTCGCGCCCAAGGTGCGGCAACGAAACCGCTTTCGCTTTAACTGAAGCCCAAACTGGTGTATCGCGCGCCCATCTCAGAAGAGAGCGCCCTAGCCCCGGCGCAGGGATGAGGAAGGGGTTGGCGGCAATGGGGCCGCTGAACGCGATACGCGCCAAGGGGCGGTGTCGCAGAGAGGAATGACATGTTCGATATCGTACGCAAGTCTATCGAGTGGGGCGGTGAGACGCTCACGCTCGAAACCGGAAAGATTGCCCGCCAGGCGGACGGCGCGGTCGTCGCCACGCTGGGCGAAACCTCGGTGCTGGCCACCGTGGTCTATGAGAAGAAGCCGAAGGAAGGCCTCGATTTCTTCCCGCTCTCCGTCCACTACCAGGAAAAATACTACGCCGCCGGCAAGATCCCCGGCGGGTTCTTCAAGCGCGAGGCGCGTCCCACCGAGAAGGAGACGCTGACCTCCCGCCTGATCGACCGTCCGATCCGCCCGCTCTTCGTGCCGGGCTTCAAGAACGAGACGCAGGTGATCTGCACCGTTCTCTCCCATGACCTCGAAAACGATCCCGATGTGGTGGCGATGATCGCCTCCTCCGCGGCGCTGACGATTTCCGGCGCGCCGTTCCGCGGCCCGATCGGCTGCGCGCGCGTCGGCTTCGTGAACGGCGAATACGTGCTCAACCCCAAGGTCGACGACATGGACGATCTGCGCACGAAGCCGGAGCAGCGGCTCGACCTCGTGGTCGCGGGCACCAAGAACGCCGTGATGATGGTGGAATCGGAGGCCTACGAACTGACCGAGGAAGAGATGCTCGGCGCGGTGACCTTCGGCCACGAAGCACAGCAGCCGGTGATCGACCTCATCATCGCGCTGGCCGAGCAGGCGGCCAAGGAGCCCTTCGATTTCGAAGCGCCCGACTATTCCGACCTCTACGCAAAGGTGAAGGCCGCGGGCGAGGACGCGATGCGTGCCGCCTTCGCGATCACCGACAAGCAGGATCGCCAGGCCGCCATTTCGGCCGCGCGCCAGTCCGTGATCGACAGCCTCAGCGAGGAAGAGCGGGAAGACGCCAATCTCGGCTCCTGCTTCAAGAAGCTGGAATCCTCCGTCCTGCGCGGTGACGTGATCGAGACGGGCAAGCGGATCGACGGGCGCTCGCTCGACACCGTGCGCCCCATCGTCTGCGAAACGGGCTTCCTGCCCCGGACCCACGGTTCGGCGCTCTTCACCCGTGGTGAGACACAGGGCCTCGTGGTGACGACCCTCGGCACCGGCGATGATGAACAGATCATCGACGCGCTGCACCGGGAGAGCCGATCGAACTTCCTTCTGCACTACAACTTCCCGCCCTACTCGGTCGGCGAAGCGGGCCGGATGGGCGGCGCGGGCCGGCGCGAGATCGGCCACGGCAAGCTCGCATGGCGCGCGCTTCAGGCCGTGCTCCCCTCCCCCACGGATTTCCCCTACACGATCCGCGTCGTGTCGGAGATCACCGAGTCCAACGGCTCCTCCTCGATGGCGTCCGTCTGCGGCGGTTCGCTTTCGATGATGGACGCGGGCGTTCCGCTCAAGGCCCCGGTCGCGGGCGTCGCGATGGGCCTGATCCTCGAAGAGGACGGCCGCTTCGCTGTCCTGACCGACATCCTCGGCGACGAGGATCACCTCGGCGACATGGACTTCAAGGTCGCGGGCACCGAGAACGGCATCACCTCGCTCCAGATGGACATCAAGGTCGCCGGGATCACGCCGGAAATCATGAAACAGGCGCTCGCGCAGGCGAAGGAAGGCCGGATGCATATCCTGGGCGAGATGGGCAAGGCGCTCACCGGTGCGCAGGAATTCTCCGTCCACGCGCCGCGTATCGAGACCATGCAGGTGCCGACCGACAAGATCCGCGAAGTGATCGGTTCGGGCGGCAAGGTCATCCGCGAGATCGTCGAGGTCTCCGGCGCGAAGGTCGACATCAACGATGACGGCATCATCAAGATCGCGTCCCCCAATGGCGAGGCGATCGAGAAGGCCCGCGGCATGATCCATGCGATCGTGGCCGAACCGGAAGTGGGCGAGATCTACACCGGAAAGGTCGTGAAGGTGATGGATTTCGGCGCCTTCGTGAACTTCTTCGGAAAGCGCGACGGCCTCGTCCACGTCTCCCAGATGGCGCGGGAGCGGGTGAGCCACCCCAAGGACGTCGTGAAGGAAGGCGACGAGGTGAAGGTCAAGCTCCTCGGCTTCGACGATCGCGGTAAGGTGCGCCTGTCGATGAAGGTCGTCGATCAGGAAACCGGCGAGGAGATCACGCAGGACGCGTGATCGCCCCACGGCTTGCAATTCGGGACGCCCGGCCGGTTCGGCCGGGCGTTCTGCGTTCAGGCATGGGGTTCGGGATAGTCGAGGCGGTCGTAGTCTTCCCGGAACGGTTCGC
>JBMYPI010000243.1:0-3564 GCA_049600155.1 Rubricella sp. | reverse complement strand
CCGCCTCTTCGGCGGTGACGCCCCGCGCGGCCAGCACCCGCGCGACAGGGTCCGGCAGTCCGGTGAGCTGGATCAGCGCGCGCGCGGCGCGATCGGTCTCGGGGGGCGGGGGCATCCAGATCCGGCCCTGTAGGGATGAGGAGACCCCGAGGAACGGTTCGCTCACCGCTCGTCGTCCTCTCTGAGGATCCGTTTCGCACGGCCTTCGGTGATATCGTCAGCCGCGTCAGCGGCGATGCTCGCGATCCGCCGCACGAGGCGCGAAAGCAGGAACACGCCCGCGGCGAGCCAGACCATGACGATGATCCGCGGCAGCGCTTCCATCTCTCCGAAACCCGGGAGAACGAACCATGCCACCGCTCCGAGCATCACGAGGAGAATGATCGCGCTGGTGGATGCGCGGCGCAGACGCCCGGCAGTTTCTGGATCGTGGTGCATGGGCCGCACCCTAAGGATTCACGGGGCGGAGGCAAGCGCCCGGGCGGTTGGAACGACCGTTGCGAACTCGCCATTGAGATGGGCAAGCGCCGTGCGGTGGATGGTCTCTGGATCGAGCGCGGGGCCGTCGTCGAACCCCGTATCCGCGTTGGTTTCAAAGGCGGCACAGGCATCGGAGACCAGCGTCACTGCAAAGCCGAAATTGGCGGCCATCCTGACACTGGTGGAAACACAATGGGGCGTGGTCAGACCCGCAACGGTTAGAGCCGTGATCCCTTCCTTCCGCAGATGCGCCTGCAGCCCTGTTCCGATAAAGGCGGAATTCACCGACTTCTCGAAGATCGCCTCACCCGGTTCGGGCGTCACCTCCGGCTTGAACCGGGCCCCGTCGCCCGTGAGCGGCGAGCCCGGTTCGACGCTCACATGGCGGATATGGATCACGGGAGCGCCGGTCGAACGCCATCTCTCCAGAAGCCCGGCCGCGTTCGCCTCCGCGCCCGGATTGTTGCGCGCGCCCCATACCGGCGCGTCGAAGCCCTGCTGGATATCGATCAGCAGGAGCGCGTTCACTGGTTCTTCTGACGGTAGAACAGGCGGCGGACGGAGCCGGTCTTCGATCGCATGAGGATCGTTTCGGTTTCGAGGTACTCCCCGTCCCGTTTCGCGCCACGGACGATGGACCCGTCCGTCACGCCGGTGGCCGCGAAGATCACATGGTCGCGCACCATGTCGTCACGGGCATAGACTCGATCGAGATCGGTGATACCGGCCTTCGCCGCGCGGCCCTTCTCGTCCTCGTTGCGGAAGATCAGGCGGCCCTGCATCTGCCCTCCCATGCATTTGAGCGCCGCGGCGGCCAGAACGCCCTCCGGCGCGCCACCCTGGCCCATATACATGTCGATCCCGGTGGAGGGCTCGGCGCAGTGGATCACGCCCGCGACATCGCCATCGGTGATGAGCCGGATGCCCGCGCCCGTCTCGCGCACTTCGGCTATGATGTCCGCGTGGCGCGGGCGTTCGAGGATGCAGACGGTGATATCGGAGGGTTTGACCCCCTTGGCCTGAGCCAGCGCGGTGATCCGCTGCGTCGGCGTCATGTCGAGGGTCACGATGTCATGGGCATAACCGGGGCCGATGGCGAGCTTGTCCATGTAGACATCGGGCGCGTGCAGCATCGAGCCAGCGGGCCCCATCGCGATGACGGCCAGCGCGTTGGGCATATCCTTGGCGGTCAGCGTGGTGCCTTCGAGCGGGTCGAGCGCGATGTCCACGCCCGGTCCGTTGCCGGTTCCGACCTTCTCGCCGATATAGAGCATCGGCGCCTCGTCCCGCTCCCCCTCGCCGATGACGACGGTGCCTTCGATGTCGAGCAGGTCGAGTTGCTTGCGCATCGCGTCCACCGCCGCCTGGTCGGCGGCCTTCTCGTCCCCCCGCCCGATGAGTTTCGCGGCCGCGATGGCGGCGGCCTCGGAGACGCGGGCGAGGCCGAGCGACAACATGCGGTCGGCGAAGATTTCCTGGCGGCTGGTCATGTGGGGGTCTCCCTTGTGCTCTGTTGGCGCTCTTGTGCGCGGGGCAGGGCCTGATTTCAAGCGCTGGGGTCGGGACGCGCTGTCGCGCGTGGGCGCGCGCCGCTCAGGCGAACTGTTCGCGGATGAGCCGCTCCTCAAGGCCGTGGCCGGGGTCGAAGAGAAGGTGATGGGTGACCGTCGGTTCGGAGCGGACATCGACGCGCGCGACATCGCGCACTTCGACGCCATCCGCCGTCGCGGCCACGGGGCGCTTGTCGATCTCCATGACCTCGAACCCGACGGTCGCGCTGTCGGGCAGGAGCGCCCCGCGCCAGCGCCGCGGGCGGAAGGCGGCGACGGCGGTAAGGGCGAGGACCTCCGTTCCGATGGGCAGGATCGGGCCGTGGGCCGAGTAGTTGTAGGCGGTGGACCCGGCGGCGGTGCACACGATCGCACCGTCGCAGACCAGCTCCGGCAGCCGGACGCGCCCGTCCACGAGGATGCGCAGCTTCGCGGCTTGCGGGCCTTGCCGCAGAAGGGAGACCTCGTTGATCGCCAACGCCTCGCTGACCGAACCGTCCGTCTTCGT
Organism: Rubricella sp.; assembly: GCA_049600155.1. Taxonomy (GTDB): domain Bacteria; phylum Pseudomonadota; class Alphaproteobacteria; order Rhodobacterales; family Rhodobacteraceae; genus Rubricella. The sequence continues at coordinate 1,026 of JBMYPI010000243.1, read as the reverse complement.
GGCGTACATGTGAAGCGGATGGATCTCGGTCCGCTCTGCCTCCGCCAGCCGCTCGCGCAGGCCATCCACGGCATACTCGTTCATCAGGAAGCCGACGGTCCCGCGGTTCATGCCGTAGACCGGCGCGGGAAGGGATTGGGTATCGTGCAGGGTCTGGAGCATGAAACCGTCCCCGCCGAGGGCGACGATGACGTCGGCCTCCCCGAGCGCGCATTGGCCGTAGCGTGTCGTCAGTTCGTCGAGCGCGGCCTCCGCTTCCGCCCCGCGCGCGGCGAGAAATGCGATCCGCTCGAAACCCATCTGCCCCATCTCCCGTCCTGCGGCGGGTCATTCTGCGGGCCCGCACGGCCCCACTAGACGATACCGCCCTCCCGCCGGGCAAGGAAAACCGGATCACCCCGTGAAATTCGCGCGCGGCACGGTCACAAAAGCGTCGTGCGGACGGCCTTGAGGCTAGGCAGGGACCGGCGCGCGGGTTAAACCGCGCCCGAACGCGGCCCCGCGCCTGCCTGCATGAGGAGACAGCCCCGATGCTGAACACCGTCCGCGACACCGGCTTCTTCACCGAACGCCTCGAAGACCGCGATCCAGAGCTTTTCGCCTCGATCCGCAACGAACTGACCCGCCAGCGCGACGAGATCGAACTCATCGCGTCGGAAAACATCGTCTCCGCCGCCGTGATGGAGGCACAGGGCCATGTCATGACCAACAAGTATGCCGAAGGCTATCCGGGCAGACGCTACTACGGCGGGTGCCAGTGGGTCGACGTTGCCGAGGAACTGGCGATCGAACGCGCCTGCAGGCTCTTCGACGCGGGCTTCGCCAACGTGCAGCCCAACTCCGGCTCGCAGGCGAACCAGGCGGTGTTCCTCGCGCTCCTCCAGCCCGGTGACACGTTCCTGGCGATGGATCTGGCTTCGGGCGGGCACCTGACCCATGGCGCGCGGCCGAACCTTTCGGGCAAGTGGTTCAACGCGATCCATTACGGCGTGCGGCGCCAGGACAGCCAGCTCGATTACGACCAGG
>JBMYPI010000242.1:0-3580 GCA_049600155.1 Rubricella sp. | reverse complement strand
AAGAATCGCTTCGAAGGCGCGACTCCCCAAATGACAAAGCCGCCCGGAGGCGGCTTTGCTCATCTCTATACTGACGGAAAATCAGTCGGTGGCGTCGGACATCAGGTCGGCAACGAATTGCGCCATCAGCGGAAAAGCCCCGAAAAGGCTCGCCGTCGCTGCCGCCATACCGACCACAACCGCACACAAGACTACGAAATCGACCGTAACGGCGCCGTCGTCATCTGCAATGAACTTCCGGAGCAAACCCCTCAATGCCCCCTCCTTACCAGTGTTCCCCGCCGGTATGGTTGCCCGGTAAAGACGCCGAAAATGTGGCGGCCCGCCCGAACAGGTGCATTTCGACCGCTCCGCAGGCGTTTTGACGCTCAGTTCACGATCTTTGCTTCGGTAGAGCCACGAATTTCGTCTTCCGTGACGCCCTCGGCCATCTCGACGATCTTCAGCCCGCCTTCCACCACATCGAAAACACCCAGGTTGGTGATGATTCGATGGACGACCGCCTTGCCCGTCAGGGGCAACGTGCATTCCCGCAGCACTTTCGACTCGCCGCGCTTGTTGGCGTGGTCCATCACGACGACGACGCGCTTCACGCCGGCCACGAGATCCATCGCACCGCCCATGCCCTTCACGAGCTTGCCGGGAATCATCCAGTTGGCGAGATCGCCCTCCTCGGAAACCTCCATCGCGCCGAGGATCGCCATGTCGATATGGCCGCCCCGGATCATCGCGAAGGAATCGGCGGATGAGAAATAGGAGGTGCGATCGAGCTCGGTGATCGTCTGCTTGCCAGCGTTGATCAGGTCGGGGTCGACCTCGTTCTCGGTCGGGAACGGACCCATGCCGAGCATCCCGTTCTCCGACTGGAGCGTCACGTCGATCCCGTCGGGGATATAGTTCGACACCAGCGTCGGGATGCCGATGCCGAGGTTCACATACATCCCGTCTTCGAGTTCCTGCGCTGCGCGGGCAGCCATCTGGTTGCGATCCCATGCCATGGTGCTGCTCCTCTCCTACGCTGCGCGCACGGTGCGCTGTTCGATGCGTTTCTCGTGTTCGCCCTGGATGATGCGATCCACGAAGATGCCGGGGGTGTGGATGTTGTCGGGGTCGAGCGAACCGACGGGCACGATCTCCTCCACCTCGGCGATGCAGATCTTTCCGCAGGTCGCCGCGTTGGGGTTAAAGTTCCGCGCGGTCTTGCGGTAGACGAGGTTGCCCTGCGCGTCGCCCTTCCAGGCCTTCACGATGGACAGATCGGCGAAGATGCCGGTCTCCATGATGTAGGTCTCGCCGTTGAAGTCCTTGTGGTCCTTCCCTTCGGCGATCACGGTGCCGACGCCCGTCTTGGTGTAGAAGCCCGGAATGCCCGCGCCGCCCGCGCGCATCCGCTCCGCGAGCGTGCCCTGCGGGTTGAATTCCAGCTCGAGTTCACCGGAGAGATATTGCTGCATGAAGGTGTCGTTCTCGCCCACATAGGAGGAGATCATCTTCTTCACCTGACGCGTCTGAAGCAGCAGGCCCAGGCCGAAATCGTCGACACCGGCATTGTTGGACGCGACGGTGAGGTTCTTCACGCCCGCATCGCGGATGGCCGCGATCAGCAATTCGGGGATCCCGCACAGGCCGAAGCCCCCCGCCGCGATGAACATCCCGTCCTCCAGAAGCCCGTCGAGCGCTTCCGCCGCTGTCCCGTAGACCTTGCTGGCCATGATATCCTCCCGAATTCGCGCGTGACGCAGCGCAACATGGGCACCGGTTTCGGTCTGCACGTTGTCGTTGTCAAGCGGATGCCGCCACCCCGGCCAGAAGCGCCGCGAGCGCCCGGTTCACGGGATCGGGCGTCTCGATCGTTGCAAGATGGCCTGTGGCGGGGATCGGTTCGTAGCGGATATCTGGCATCGCTCCGGCGAGCGCTTCGTGCAGAAGGGGCGGGCAGATCCGGTCTTCCGTGCCGCACATCAGAACCGTCCGGACGGGGCAATGGGAAAGGGTCTCGCGAAGATCGCTGCGGGTGTTGAGCGCCGCCGACTGCCGGAGGAAGACGTCCGCCGACATTGCGCCCATCATCTCTTCGACGCCGGGCAGGAGCCTCTCCCGCGCGGCGTCGGAGTGGCTGAAGAAGCGGGGCGCGAAATCGGCGATGAAGGGGGCGAGCCCGTCGCGGCCGACCTGTTCCATCAGCGCTTCGCGCCAGGCGATCTCCCTGGGGCGCGCGGCGGTCGGATCGGTATCGAGAAGGAGCGCGCCCGCGATCCGCCCGGGTGCCCGGACCATCGCCTCCATCGCGACCATCCCGCCCATGGAAAGCCCCACGAGGACCATCCTGTCCGGTCCGTCGCCAAGCAGCCGCTCCGCCATGCCGGAGATCGTGTCGTCGCTCCGCGTGTCGGCGATCTGGACCGCGCGATCGCCAAGGCCCGCGATCTGGGGGGCATAGAGGCTTTCATCGCACAGGAGCCCCGGAATGAAGACGATCGTGGTCATGCGAAATCCTCTCTGCGTAGACGGTAGACGACCATCGGATTCGGTTCCGGTCGCGCGAGAACGGTCATAGGCGATAGGCCTCCGCGATCGCCCCGACCCGGGCCGAGAGATAGCTCTCGAAGTCCGGATCGGGCTGATGGGCGAGGATTCTGGGATCCAGCGGGTCCTCGGCATGGATGGCGCTGCCGCTCATCCGTTGCAGAACGGCATGCCCGCAAAACGGCACGTGCACCTCGGAATAGCCGCCCTCATGGGCCATCGCGATCCGTCCGCCGCAAAGTTCGGCTGCGGCATCCATGAGCTTTCCGGTCATTTCCGCGAAGGTATGGGAGCGGCACAGCGTCCGCGAGAGGGGGTCGACGCCCGAAGCGTCGAAGCCGCTCGCGACGACGATGACATCCGGCCCGAAAGCGTGCAGCGCCGGCGTCACGATGCGGTCGAAAGCTTCGATATAGGTCCGATGACCCGCGCCGGGCGGGAGCGGTATGTTGATGTTGGCCGTTGCATCGGGCGCGACCTCCCCCGAGCCAAGGGGATAGTTGCCGCGCTGGTGCACCGAGATCGTCAGCACATGGGGATCCTCGGCGAAGATCGCCTCGGTCCCGTTGCCGTGATGGACATCCCAATCGACAACGGCGAAGCGCGTCGCGAGACCCGCCGCGCGCGCGGATCGGATCGCGATTGCGATGTTCGCGAGCAGACAGAAACCCATCGGCGTAGCGGGCAGGCAATGATGCCCCGGCGGGCGGCAAAGCGCGTAGGCGTTCGTATGGCGCCCTTCGAGAACCGCCTTGAGGGCCGTCTCGATCAGCCCCGCCGAAAGCGTGGCGATCCCGAATCCTCCGGGGCCGAATGGCGTGCGCTCCCCCATTTCGCCGCCGCCGGTTGCCGAGAGCTGCTCGAATCGGTCGAGATAGTCCGCCGGATGGACGCGCAGGAGCGCCTCGCGGGAGGCGGGTTCGGCGCTGCGGATCTCGAGTTCGCGGGCAAGGCCCGTCACCTCGATGATGTTGCGCAGGCGGCGCTTGGTTTCGGGGCTCTCGGGCAGCCCGCCGCCCGCGAGCGGTTCGACAAGGCCACCCGTCCGGGCGAC
>JBMYPI010000241.1:0-3622 GCA_049600155.1 Rubricella sp. | reverse complement strand
GCGGGGTGGAGACGGTGCTCCACGAAGCCGCTGCTTCGGAGGTGAAGGAAAGGCTCACCGAGGTTAACAGAACCTTTACCGCGCCGGCGATCGTCGGCCCGCTCGCGGATCGCTGGATGGAGTGGCTCGGCCTGTCGGGTGCGCGCCCCGTGCTGGATGACGAAGTCCTCGATCTCGGGGTCGAAGCCCATGACCTCGTGATCTCGGCGCTCTGCCTGCACGGGGCCAACGATCCGGTCGGTCAACTGGTGCAGATGCGCCGGGCGCTGCGCCCCGATGGACTGCTGATCGCTCCGCTTTTCGGCGGGGAGACCCTCTCCGAACTCCGGCAGGCACTTACCGAGGCCGAGGTGGCGGTGACGGGCGGACTCGCCCCCCGGGTCCACCCGATGGGGGAGATCCGCGATCTCGGCGCGCTCCTTCAGCGCGCCGGTTTCGCCCTTCCCGTGGCCGACAGCGCGACCTTCACGCTGACCTATCGCGATATCGTCCACCTGATGCATGACCTGCGCGCGATGGGGGAGGCGAATGTGCTGGCCGCCCGGCATCGCGGCGGGATGCGCCGCTCCGTTCTGGGGCAGGCGGCTGCCCTTTATGCGGAGCGTTTTCCCGCGGAGGGTGGCCGCATCGCGGCGACCTTCGAGATCGTGACGCTCACGGGATGGGCGCCGGCCGAGACCCAGCAGAAACCGCTGCGGCCCGGCTCCGCCGCGATGCGGCTTGCCGACGCGCTCGGGACGGAGGAGAGGGCCGCCGGAGATGCTGCGACGCCACATCGCGGGCAGAGAAGGGATTGACCCCCCCGTGCAAAGGGTTACTTCGCACAACCAAACCCGTATTCTGGATAGATGAACGAGATGCGTGATCTGACGAGCGCCAGCCCGACCGTTTCCTACGACGAACCCGGCGAAGGGCGGCTCGCCCACGCCCAGCCGGATCATCCGCGTATCCCGCGCGCGAAGATCGGCGTGATCCTGACGAATCTCGGCACACCCGACGCGACCGATTACTGGTCCATGCGCCGCTATCTCAACGAGTTCCTCTCCGACCGCCGGGTGATCGACTATTCCCCGTGGATCTGGCAGCCGCTCCTGCAACTCATCATCCTGACGAAGCGCCCTTTCAGCTCGGGCGAGGCCTATCGCGGCATCTGGAACACCGAAGCCGACGAATCCCCGCTTCTGACCATCACCCGGTCGCAGGCCGAAAAGGTCGCCGCCGTGATGGAAGAGGCCTATGGCGAGAAGGTGATCGTCGATTTCGCGATGCGCTACGGTAACCCCTCGACCGAGAGCGTGATCCGCCGCCTCAAGGATCAGGGCGCGGAAAAGATCGTCTTCTTCCCGCTCTATCCGCAGTATTCCGGCCCGACGACCGCGACGGCGAACGACCAGGCTTTCCGCGTTCTGATGAAGATGAACTGGCAGCCCGCGATCCGCACCGTGCCCGCCTATTACGACGATCCGCTCTATATCGAGGCGCTCGCCCAGTCGGTCGAACGGACTTATGCCGGGATGGAGGAAAAGCCCGATATCCTCGTGTGTTCCTACCACGGCGTGCCTGAGCGGTATCTGAAGGAGGGCGACCCCTACCATTGCCAGTGCGTGAAGACGACACGCCTCCTGAAGGAGCGCCTCGGCTGGGACGACACGCAGATCGTGACGACCTTCCAGTCGAAATTCGGCCCCGAGGAGTGGCTGAAGCCCTACACCGTCGATCACGTCGCGACGCTTGCGGAAGAGGGCAAGAAGCGCATCGCCATCATGGCGCCCGCCTTCAGCTCCGATTGCGTCGAGACGCTCGAAGAGATCAACGAAGAGATCAAGGAAAGCTTCGAGGAAGCCGGCGGCGAGGAATTCACCTACATCCCCTGCCTCAACGATGACGACGCGCATATCGATATGATGCGCGCGATCATCGACCGGGAGATGTCCGGCTGGGTTTGAGGCGGGAGCCGTCGATCCGACAAACCGATTATCGCCGCCCGCTCCTCACACCCAATCCCGCAGGATCGGGATCAGTGGCACATCCGCAGGCGGCATCGGGTAGTCGCGCAGTTCGTTCCCGCGTGCCCAGGCGAGCGTCTGGCCTTCGCGCCCGTGCGGCGTTCCCTCCCATTTGCGGCACGCATAGAGCGGCATCAGGAGGTGGAAGTCCTCATAGGTGTGGCTGGCGAAGGTGAGGGGGGCGAGGCAGCTTTGCCAGGTGTCGATTCCCAGTTCTTCGTGCAGTTCCCGGATGAGGCAGGCTTCGGGCGTCTCGCCCGGCTCCACCTTGCCGCCGGGAAACTCCCAGAGCCCGGCCATGCTCTTTCCCTCGGGGCGCTGGGCCAGCAGGATGCGGCCATCCCTGTCGATGAGCGCGACCGCCGCGACGAGCACCACCTTCACGAGCGGTAATCCGCGTTGATCGTGATGTAGCCGTGGGTCAGGTCGCAGGTCCAGACCGTGTCCCGCCCCTCGCCGATGCCGAGATCGACGTCGATCCCGATCTCCGGCTCCTTGAAGAGCGCGGCGCCCTGTTCCTCGCGATAGTCGGGGTGGCGCCAGCCGTTTTCCGCGACCGTGACGTCGCCGAAGCGGATGGACAGCTTGTCCCGGTCCGCCGGTTCGCCGGACTTGCCGACGGCCATGACGATCCTCCCCCAGTTGGGATCGTTGCCTGCAAGCGCGGTCTTCACGAGCGGCGAATTGGCGATCGCCATCCCGATCTTGCGGGCAGAGGCGTCCGTCGCGGCGCCGGTGATGTTGATCGTGACGAACTTCGTCGCGCCTTCGCCGTCGCGGACGACCTGGTGGGCGAGATCGAGCATGACGGCTTCGAGCGCGTCCATGAAGGCCGCTGCGCGCGGATCGTTCATGCTCTCGATGCTGGCCATCGGCGCCTTGCCCGTTGCGGCGCAGATCAGCGTATCGGAGGTCGAGGTGTCGCCATCCACCGTGATCGCGTTGAACGTGCCGTGGTTGAGGGTGGAGATCATCTCCTGAAGCACGGGCTGTGCGATCCGCGCATCGGTGAAGAGATAGACGAGCATCGTCGCCATGTCGGGTGCGATCATGCCAGATCCCTTCGCGAAGCCCATGATCCGGATCGGCACGCCATCGAGCGACACCTCGGTCGCGCAGCCCTTGGGATAGGTGTCGGTCGTCATGATCGCAGCAGCGGCTTCCGCCGCGCCCGCGGGCGAAAGCCTTGCGGCGAGCCCGGGCAGGGCGTCGGCGATCTTCTGCGCGGGCAGGGGTTCGCCGATCACACCGGTCGAGGCGGGAAAGACATGCGCCTTCGGGCAGCCGATCACCGCCGCCGCCGCGCCGACGGTCAGCGCAACGGCGTCCTCGCCCCTCTTGCCGGTGAAGGCGTTCGAGTTGCCGGAATTGACGAGCAGGGCATAGGACCGGCCCGGCTGATGCCCGGCCTTCAGCGCGCCTTCGCACCAGCGCACCGGCGCCGAACGGGTCGAGGAGCGCGTGAAGACACCGGCGATGGCCGATCCGGCAGCGATCTCGGCCAGCATCAGGTCCGTTCGCCCCTGGTAGCGCACGCCGGCGGCTGCGGTCGCGAAGCGGACACCGTCAACGGGCGGCAGCGTCGTGCTGCCCTGCGACGGTGCCAGGGGGGAGAC
>JBMYPI010000240.1:0-3641 GCA_049600155.1 Rubricella sp. | reverse complement strand
CACCCTCCACGGTCGCCGCTTCGCGCGCGAGGTTCACGTCGGCCCGTTCGACACCCTCGATCGAGGAAAGAAGCCGTTCGACGCGCCCCACGCAGGAGGCGCAACTCATCCTGTCGATCTCGAAAGTGATGGTCTTCGGCACGTCGCCCTCCATCGGCTTCACCGTTGGATCGTGAGATAAGGCTTCCAGTCACTGGAAGGTCAAGGGGGTGCGCCGGCGAAACGGCTGCGGCGCCGAACCGCCGGGCGCTGTCATGCGTTGCCGTGTAACAAGCGCCGGAACAGAAAAGGAGCGACCATGACCAAATTCCATGTGCCGGACATGACCTGCGGCCATTGCAAGGCCGCCATCGAGAAAAGCCTCTCCGCGATGGACCCGTCCGCGAAGGTCGATATCGACCTCGACACCCATACGGTCGAGGTGCGGGGATCGGCCGTCGATGACGACGTTCTCGCGGCATTGAAGAAGGCGGGCTACGAGGCCAGCGTCGCCTAGACGCGCCTTCACCCGGGCACGTCACCCGGCCGGCGGCCCTGCTGCCGTCGGCGATTCCGCGTGCGGCCCTACTCGAAGACCTCCGCGATATCCTCCATGCCCACGCCGTCCTTGATCTCCCGCAGGCGGGCGTAGATCAGCGCGATGGGGATGGAAATGAAGCCATAGAGCATGGCCTGCCCGAACGCGTTGAGCACGAGTGCGGCCGTGTTCCTGACGAGCGGATCGACGAGCATGAGTGAGAGGAACAACCCGATCGCGATGACGATCGCGAAGACGATCACGAAGGAGAGGATGATCATCAGGAGCATGGTTCCGAAGATCGGCCAGCGATAGCCCTTGGTCAGGCGCTGGCTGTGGCCGAGCGCCCGGAATCCGGCTCCCTCCACGACAATGGCCGGAACAGTGCAGATATAGACCGAATAGATGTAGCCGCTCAGAACGGTGCAGGCCAGCAAGCCCACCGCGATCTCCACCTGCGATTCGAACGGCATCGAGAAAAGGATGAAGTACCCGATCGCGCCCATGAAGCCGACGACGAGGCTCAACACGATGATGGGCAGGATGTTGGCAATCGGGTCCCTGAGGTAACCCAGCGGTCGCGCGGGCCGCCCCATCGCCGCATCATGGGCGATCTGCACCATCATCGATATGATGATCGCGTTCATCACCAGCGTGATGACGGCCGCCCGGGCGAAATCCGCCGGCCCGGTGACACCCGCCTCCCCGAAAACGACGTCGAGGCCGAAGATCAGCGCGGTCAGAATCTGTCCGGTGATCGACACCACGAACCCCAGCAGCAGGATCAGCGGAAACCTCCTGAAGAAGATCGGAAAAGTGGCGCCTATGATCGTACCGGCACCGAGGGGGAGCCGGGAGTCCTGCACGCTTGCATCAGTCATCGCGTTTTATTCGCCCTTCGGCAAATCAATTCTTGTCTAGCGTCAAGAGAAACGCGAACTGCGCCGAGTAACAAGCCCCGATCTCGATCGGTCGCGTCAATGCCGCAGCGTTGTCGAAACGGTTGAAGGGAAATCGTCAGCGCCCGGTTCGGGCTGGCCCCGACAGGCGCCGGCGCGGCGCCGGGCAGGGTTGCGCGCCCGGCACATGCGACGCCGGACGCCCTTTCGCGACCCGATGGAAGGTCAGTCGAAAACCTTCACGAGGTCATCCATACCGACGCCTTCCTTGATCTCCCGCAGACGCGCGTAGATCAGCGCGACGGGGATCGAGACGAGCGCATAGGTGAAGGCCGAACCGATCGCGGCGAGGATCAGCGCGAACACGATGATCGCCCCCGAAAGCGCGCCGATGAGCCCTATGACGATGCCGACGACGAACGTGGCGACGAGGCCGAGCAGGAGCATCAGGATCATCGCGCCCGCGATGGGCCAGCGGTAGTCCTTCGTGAGGTCCTGGCTCCGGCTCATCGCGCTGAAACCGGCCCGCTCGATCACGATCGCCGGAATGGTCACCGCATAGACCGCATAGAGCCAGATCCCCGGCACGATCAGCAGGCTCCCGAGACCCACCAGGAGGCTGACGACCGTCGCCATCACCGCGATCGGAAAGATGTTGCGCACCGCATCGTTCACATAGGCCGTGATACGCGTGGGCCGGCCGAGGCTGGCGTCATAGGCGAGCTGAACCATGAGCGAGATCGTGACGGCATAGAACACCATCGACAGCAGGAGGTTCAGCGCGAACGCGAACGCATTGAAATCCGCGAAGTTCGGATCGCCCGCGCCAAGCGTCATCTCCCAGCCGATGAGCAACCCGCTGACGAGCAGCGACAGCAGGGATGTCACGAACCCGATGAGCAGGATCGCGGGAAGCTTCCGAAAGAAGATCGAGAAACTGCGGCTGACGATGTCGCCGACGCCAAGGGGCGCCTTCGCACCTTCCTGAGGAGAATAAGTCATTGAAGCTGCTACCGTTCGTTGAGGCGGGCCACGCCGCGGACCGCGACACCGAACGGAAAAACGCCTCTCATTTCAAGCCCCGATCATCCTCGCCCGGCTCTTTTCCGCGATGGAACTTGTCGGCGCGCTTCTCGCCGAAGATCTGCCGCTGTTCCAGATGGGCGCGCTGGGCGTTGTAGAAGGCGCGCAGGAAGGCCTCGTGATCCTCGGGCTCCACCGCCTCGGCATACTCGATCTTGGCGCGGATGCGATCGACGACCCCGGCGAGCCGGGCCCGGTTGCGGTCATAGCTGCCCTGATCGGCGTGCCGGCCCTGGGCGCGCAGGAGCGTCTCCAGTGTCTGCAACTCGTAGGCGCCGTAGTGATCGAGCTGGTGGGGCAGGAACCCGAAGCGTTCGCGCGCGCGATCGACGGGCGCCTGCCGCGCGAGATCCGGCATCAGGAGCGGTTCGGGCTGGTGGATCACGAAGGTTCCGCCGATCAGGTCGCCGAGCCTCTGGCGCCGGGTGTTGAAAAGGGGCACCGCGATCGTCGCCGCGATCCAGCCGAGCCCGACCACGAACCACCAGCCCGAAAGGCTCTCCAGCCCGAGAAGGAGCGTGCCGGGGAGGAAGACCTCCGCCTCCTTCAGGAGGTTCCGCACGACGATGGCGTGGGTCGTGAGCGTCCTGCCATCGGCGGAGATGACGCGGATCTTCATCAGCCGCTTGCCGATCGTCTGACCGTTCCACGCGATCTCGGCCAGGATGTAGTAGGGAATGCGCACGAAGAAGAACAGAAGCAGGAAGATCGCCGCGTAGGTGTCCATCCGCCACGGCAGTTGCAGCAACGCAAGGAAGATGAACAGCACGGCGATCGCGAGGCCGGGCAGGATCAGATCGACCAGCTGCGCCGCCATCCGGACCGGAAGCCCCGCCACGCGGAACCCGATCGGCACACCCTCGGGCGGAACGAGGGTATCCATCCGCTCCTTCGGGCCTTTGCGTCCGACGCTCATCGAAAGGACCGCCCCGACAGGACCGCCCAGAGCAGCCACAGAAGCCCGATGCCCCAGCCGATGGCGACGCGGATCTCGAGCGACTGCACCATCTGCCGCCCGAACCCTTCGAGGAAGGCGGCGACAAGCAGCATGAAGCCCGCCAGCAGGAGCATGACGCAGCCCAGCATCCAGCCGACGGCGCGCAGGTTCATGCCGGCGTATGCCGCCCACCACGGCGGGCGGG
>JBMYPI010000239.1:0-3644 GCA_049600155.1 Rubricella sp. | reverse complement strand
GGCTTCACCGTCGCCAAGGTGCTGACCGCCGAGAAGCATCCCGATGCCGACCGCCTTCGCGTCTGCATGGTGGAGACGGAGAAGGGCGTGCAGCAGATCATCTGCGGCGCGCCGAATGCGCGCGCGGGGATCAAGGTCGTGGTCGCGCAACCGGGCGACTATGTGCCGGGGATCGACACGACGATCCAGGTCGGCAAGATCCGGGGCGTGGAAAGCCACGGCATGATGGCGTCGGAGCGTGAACTCGAGATCTCCGACGAACATGACGGCATCATCGAACTCGGCGCGGATGCCGAGGTCGGCCAGCGTTATGTCGACTATGCCGGGCTGAACGACCCCACGATCGAGATCGCGATCACGCCGAACCGCCCCGATGCCCTCGGCGTCGCCGGGATCGCCCGCGATCTTGCCGCGCGCGGCCTCGGAACGCTCAAGACCCCGGCGACGGAACCGGTCCCCGGCGCCTATGAAAGCCCGATCAAGGTGAGCCTCGCGCCCGAGGTGGCGGGGGAGGCCTGCCCGCTCTTCGTCGGTCGCCATATTCGCGGCGTGAAGAACGGGCCGAGCCCGGCATGGCTCCAAAAGCGCCTGCGCGCGATCGGCCTGCGCCCGATCTCCGCGCTCGTCGATATCACGAACTTCCTCACCTACGATCGCGCCCGGCCGCTCCATGTCTTCGATGCCGACAAGGTGCACGGGAACATCATCGCGCGGTTCGCGCGGGAGGGGGAGAGCATCCTTGCGCTTGATGGCAAGGAATACGCCCTCACGCCCGAGATGACCGTGATCGCCGATGACAATGGCCCCGAGGGGATCGCCGGCGTCATGGGTGGCGAGGTCTCGGGTTGCACGGAAGAGACGATCAACGTCTTCGTCGAGGCCGCCTATTTCGATCCCGTCCGCACGGCGCATACGGGCCGGGCGCTCAAGATCAATTCCGATGCACGCTACCGGTTCGAGCGCGGGATCGATCCCGCCTTCACGCCCGAGGGGATGGAGATCGCCACGCGCCTCATCCTCGATCTGTGCGGCGGTGAGCCGTCCGAGGTGGTGGTCGCAGGCGCGGTGCCCGATACCGCGCGCAGCTACCGGTTCGATCCGGCGCGCTGCGTCTCCCTCGTCGGCATGGAGATCGCGGAGGACGAACAGCGCCGCATCCTCAACGCGCTCGGCTTCACTGTCGAGGGCGACCGGGTGCATGTGCCGTCCTGGCGCCCCGATGTGCTCGGCGATGCCGATATCGTGGAAGAGGTGGCGCGCGTCGCCTCCCTCACCAAGCTCGAAGGCAAGCCGTTGCCGCGCGTGCCGGGCGTGCCGAAGCCCGTGCTGACGCCGATGCAGACCCGGGTGAACACCGCACGGCGGACGATGGCCGCGCTCGGCTACAACGAATGCGTCACCTATTCCTTCGTCCGGCAGGACCATGCCGCGCTGTTCGGCGGCGGGGACGAGGCCGTCAGGCTGGAGAACCCGATCTCGGCCGACATGTCCCATATGCGGCCTGACCTCCTGCCGGGCCTTCTTGCGGCGGCGGCCCGCAACCAGGCGCGCGGCTTCGCCGATCTGGCGCTGTTCGAGGTCGGTAATGCGTTTGCCGGCGGTGAACCGGGTGAGGACGCGATCCATGCGACCGGCCTTCTGACCGGGGCGACCGCGCCGCGAAATGCTCATGGAAGCCGCCGCGCGGTCGATGTCTTCGACGCCAAGGCCGATGCTGAGGCCGTGCTTTCGGCGATCGGCGCGCCGGTCGAGCGGCTCATGGTGCTGCGCAATGCACCCGGCTGGTTCCATCCCGGGCGCTCCGCCGTGCTCAGCCTCGGGCCGAAGAACCCGCTTGCGGTGTTCGGGGAACTCCACCCCAGGGTGCTCAAGGCGATGGAGGTGAAGGGGCCCGCGGTGGGCTATACCGTGTTCGTCCAGAACATCCCCTTCCCCAAGGCGAAGGGCACCACGCGCCCTGCGCTCGTGACCTCGGATTACCAGGCGGTGGAGCGGGATTTCGCCTTCGTGGTGGACGCGGGGCTGCAGGTGGCCGACCTCGTCCGTGCCGCACAGGGCGCGGACAAGGCGCTCATCGACGCCGTGAGCGTCTTCGACGTGTTCGCGGGCGAGAAGGCCGAGGCGCAGATGGGGGCGGGCAAGAAGTCCGTCGCCATCGCCGTACGGCTTCAGCCCACCGAGGGCACGCTGACCGACAAGGAGATCGAGGCCGTTGCCGAGAAGATCGTCGCGGCTGTCGCCAAGGCGACGGGCGGCGTCCTTCGCGGGTGAACGCCACGGACCGTGACCCGCCCGGCGGCACTGCGTGCCCTGATCCCGGGCGCCAGGTGACGATGTTCTAAGCAAAGGGAGGCCTGACATGGCATGGACCGTCTATCTCGCCGGTGAGATCCACTCCGACTGGCGGACGGAAATCGAACATGGCGCGCGGGACGCGGACCTGCCCGTCACCTTCACCGGCCCCGTGACGGATCACGCCGCCTCCGATGATTGCGGCGTGGCGATCATGGGGGCGGAGGACCGGAAATTCTGGCACGATCACAAGGGTGCGAAGCTCAACGCGATCCGCACCCGAAAGGCGCTCGCCGAGGCCGATATCGTCGTCGTGCGCTTCGGCGACAAGTATCGCCAGTGGAACGCGGCTTTCGACGCGGGGCAGGCTGCGGCGATGGGCAAGTCCCTCATCGTCATGCATGGCGACGACCACCAGCACGCGTTGAAAGAGGTTGATGCTGCGGCGCTCGCCGTGGTGGAGCGGCCCGCCCAGGTCGTCGACATCCTGCGCTATGTCATCCGGGGCGAGCTGCCGGGCTGACGCCACGTTCCCGTTGAACGCGGGCCCCATGCGCCCCGATCCTGAACGGAAAACGGGGAGGGGGCGTAATGGAATTCGACTACGTGATCGTCGGGGGCGGTTCGGCCGGATCGGTCATGGCCGCGCGGCTCAGCGAGGATCCCGGCACGACCGTGTGCCTGCTGGAGGCGGGCGGCGACGGGCGCGGGCTTCTCGTGCGCGCACCGATGGGCGTGATCGCGATGCTGCCCGGCTGGGGGCGGATCAACAACTGGGCCTTCCGCACCGTTCCGCAGGAGCATCTGAACAACCGAAGGGGCTACCAGCCGCGAGGGCGCGCTCTCGGTGGGTCCTCGGCGATCAACGCGATGCTCTACACCCGCGGGCACCGCACCGACTACGACGATTGGGCGGCGGCGGGCGCCACCGGCTGGAGCTGGGACGACGTTCTGCCCTTCTTCCTGAAGGCCGAAGGGAACAAGGCCGTCGCCGGCCCGCTGCACAATGGCGACGGACCCCTGCAGGTGAACGACCAACGCAGCCCGCGCCCCGTCAGCCGCGCCTTCATCGAGGCCGCCGCGGAATGCCAGGTGCGCCGCAACGACGATTTCAACGGTGAGGAACAGGAAGGCGCCGGCCTCTACCATGTCACCCAGTTCGGCGAAGGGCCGCGAAACGGGGAGCGATGCTCCGCCGCCGCCGCCTATCTCCACCCCGTCATGGATCGGCCGAACCTGCACGTCATGACCGGCGCGCAGGCCGAACGGGTGCTGTTCGAGGGGCGCAGGGCGATCGGCGTTCGGCACCGCAAGGGGGAGGTTCGCGCGCGGCGGGAGGTGATCCTGAGCGC
>JBMYPI010000238.1:0-3654 GCA_049600155.1 Rubricella sp. | reverse complement strand
CTACGCGTCTCCTGGCCCCTCCCTCGCTGCAACCGTCGCGTGCAGATGGCGGACACGGCCGGATCCTGAGGGGGGCAAATTTGGACGCCGATAGGGGGTCAGAATCCGGCGCCGATTGACAACCCATGAGACCGACGAGAGCGCCTTCAAGACCCGCTCCTGGCTGCGCCAGCCGCCGACCGAGAAGCAGCTGCAGTACCTGCCGCCCGAGTGCCGCCATGACTTCGGCCTGACGCGCTACCGCGCATCGGCGCTGATGACCTTCGGCTTCAACAAGCGCGCCATCCGCCAGCTGATCGACAGCGCGGCCAGCCCCGAACGGAGGGCGGCATGACCCATGTCCACATCCACCCCCATTACGGCCGAGGACCGGCGGCGGCTCTGGCATCCGCGTGGAACGCTCTGTGCTGTCTGCCGGCAACCCACCCGTGGCTTTGGCTGGTTCGATCCGCACCGGTCGAAGCGGCCCCGGCCCTCGGTCTGGTTCTGCTCGATGCCCTGCCAATCCTTCTGGACGCGTTTGGCGCGGGAGCGTTTCGCCATGGTTGACCTGACCGAGGAAGAGCGCGCCGCGATCACCGCCACCATGAAGCGCGTGGCGCTGCTGATGGACGAGATCGGCTGGGCCACCCCGCTTGCCGATCTGACCGAGGCGCAGGTGCGCGCACTGATCGAGGAAGCCGTCGAGGGCTTCCGCGAGGCCATGTCCGACATCGCCCGGGCGCAGACGCCGGAGGTGCCGTTTTGACCCTCGATTACAATCATCGGCCCAGTTTCGCGGAGCAGGTCAACGCCGCCGTCGATCAGGCGCTCACCGCCGATCAGGCCATGCGATCGCCCCGCGACTATCTGGGCGGCTCGCGCCTCGGCCATGCCTGCGAGCGCGCCTTGCAATTCGAGTTCACGGCGACGCCGAAGGACGAGGGCCAGGACTTCAGCGGCCAGTCGCTGCGCATCTTCGCCATCGGCCATGCGCTCGAGGATCTGGCCGTCGCCTGGCTGCGCGGCGCGGGCTTCGACCTCTACACGCGCAAGGGCAACCGGCCCGATGGCGGCCAGTTCGGGTTCTCGGTCGCGGGCGGGCGCATCCGCGGTCATGTCGACGGCATCGTCGCGGCCGGGCCCGAAGGCTTCGGTCTGGCCGTTCCCGCGCTCTGGGAATGCAAGACGATGAACGCGAAGAACTGGCGCGCCTGCGTCAAGGACGGCGTGACCATGTCGAAGCCGGTCTACGCCGCCCAGATCGCGCTCTACCAGGCCTATATGGAAGCGACGGTCCCCGGCATCTCGTCCGCGCCCGCGCTCTTCACCGCGATCAACAAGGACACGGCGGAGCTTCACCATGAGCTGGTGCCCTTCGACGCCGACCTCGCGCAGCGCATGTCCGACCGGGGCGTGCGGATCCTGCAGGCGACCGATGCGGGCGAGCTTCTGCCGCGCGTCGCCACCACGCCAGACTTCTTCGAATGCCGCTTCTGCCCCTGGTCCGAGCGCTGCTGGAGGCTTCCCGCATGAGCGACGACGGCGTCCTGCACTTCAACCCGTGGATGGACTTCAACGAAGGGCCACCGTCCGAGAACCCCTTCGGGTGCGACCCCGACCCCGAGCAGATCGCCGTGTTCCTCGACACCGTGTTCAGCTGGTGCGAGGGGCTGATCCCGCTGCGCGGCTTCGTCGACAAGGGTCAGGGCCGGGATGGCAAGCCGCATAATATCTGGATCCCCGCCGACGACACCGCAACCGAGAAGCTCGCGACCTTCGCCGCGTGGGCGAACCGTGAGGGCGCCGCCGTCTATGTCATCCCCGGCACGGTCGAGGAGCAGGGTCAGGCCCGCGCCGCCGATGTGCTGCAGATGCAGGCCATCGTGGTCGATCTCGACGCAGGCGATATCCCGGCCAAGCTCGACCATGTCACCCGCCACCTCGGCGCGCCCACGCTCATCATCGAAAGCGGCGGGCGCACGCCCGAGGGCGCGGCGAAGCTCCATGTCTGGTGGAAACTGACGGAGCCCGCTGAGGGAGAGGACTTGGTCACCCTCTGTCGCCTGCGGGGCGAGATCGCGGTGAAGGTCGGCGGTGACACGCATTTCCGCTCGGCGCACCAGCCGATCCGGGTGCCGGGCACGGTCTATCACAAGCACGGCCATCAACGCCTCGTGCAGATCCGCGAACATCGCGACGTCGAGGTGGATCTTGCGGATTTCGCCGAAGAGGTCGCCGACATGCCGCCGCTGCCCGGCGTCGGCTTTGCCAGCGACGCCACCGCGCCGACCGAGAGGCCCGGCATCGACGCGGTGCTCACCACCCCGGTGCGGGAGGGCGCGGTTGACGACTGGTCGCGCTTCCAAGGAGCCAGCGCCGCCATCGGCCACTACGTGCGCCTCGTCCACGAGGGCCGTCTCGACCCATTCGCAGGCTGGGAGGCGATCTGCGGCTACAACGCCGCCATGCTGCGCCCGTCCTGGCCGCTCGATCGGCTGATGGCCGAGTCCGAACGGCTCTGGGCGCTGCATGTGAAGCGCAACGGCCCGCCGCTCCTGCGCGCAGCACACGTCGACGTCCCGGCCAGCCCGCTGCCGACCTTCAGCCTCGGCGCTCTGCTCGACGACACGAGCCCCATGCCCGAGGACATCATCGGGCCGCGCGTGCTGACGCCGGGCGGTCTCCTGGTGCTGGGCGGCGCGCCCAAGGTCGGCAAGAGCGACTTCCTGATCTCCTGGCTCGTGCACATGGCCGCTGGCGTGCCGTTCCTCGGCTTCACGCCGCCCCGGCCGCTGCGCGTGTTCTACCTGCAGGCCGAGATCCAGTATCACTACCTGCGCGAGCGCATGCAGCAGATCGCGCTGCCCGCCGCCGTGATCGCCGCCGCGCGCGACACCTTCATCGCCACGCCGAAACTGAAGCTGCTGCTCGACGCGGAGGGCGTCGCCCGCGTGGCCGAGGCGATCCGGGCCGCATTCCCCGACGCGTCGCCCGACATCATAGTCATCGACCCGATCCGCAACCTCTTCGATGGCGGCACCGAGGGGGGCGGCGAGAACGACAACACCGCCATGATGTTCTTTCTGAAGGACCGGGTCGAGCTTCTCCGCGAGGCCGTCAATTCGGACGCGGGCGTCATCCTCGCCCATCACACCCGCAAGGTCACCAAGCACCAGGTCAAGGACGATCCCTTCCTCGCCCTCTCCGGCGCAAGCGCGCTGCGCGGCTTCTACACCTCCGGGCTGCTCATGCACCGGCCCGACGAGGACAGCAGCGTCCGCAGGCTGGAGATCGAGCTTCGGAACGGCCCCGCGCTGCCGGGCAAGCTCATCGACAAGGTGAAGGGCGAGTGGGTCGAGCTGAACCCGATGAACGAGCGCCTGGTGCGCAAGGAGGTCGGCGCGAAGCTCGATGCCGAGCGGTTGCGCAAGCACGACGTCATCCTCGGAATGCTGCTGGATGAAGCGGCCAGCGAACGTCTCTACACAGCCATGCAGTTCGCCGAGACCTTCGAGAACCGGGGAGGTCTGGGCAGCAAGCACACGATCCGCGAGCGCCTCAGCGTGCTGGCGACCAAGGGCTTCGTGAAGTTCCTGCGCGACCCCTCGGGGTTCGGCTTCCCCGTCACCCGGTCCCGGTTCGGCTATCTCTGCGTCGAGGGAATGCAGTTCG
>JBMYPI010000237.1:0-3670 GCA_049600155.1 Rubricella sp. | reverse complement strand
CGAGCCCCGTTCGGGTCGTGTCCAGCCTCTCACCTGTTCCCTTGCCGCTCCGATCCGCGCCCAATAGGCTCCAGCCCCGAAACCCGGAGTCGTTCATGGCCGATACCCCCTACCAGGTTCTCGCGCGGAAATACCGCCCCCAGACCTTCGCCGACCTGATCGGTCAGGAAGCGATGGTGCGCACGCTGAAGAACGCCTTCGAGGCGGACCGGATCGCCCATGCCTTCGTGATGACCGGTGTGCGGGGTGTCGGCAAGACGACGACTGCGCGGATCATCGCCAAGGGGCTGAACTGCGTCGGGCCGGATGGCACGGGCGGCCCCACGGTCGAGCCTTGCGGGCAATGCGGTCCCTGCAAGGCGATCGCCGAGGGGCGGCACGTCGATGTGCAGGAACTCGACGCCGCCTCCAACACGCAGGTCGAGAAGATGCGCGAGATCCTCGCGGGCGTGCCCTACCGCCCGACGGAGACGCGCTACAAGATCTACATCTTCGACGAAGTGCACATGCTGTCCAACAGCGCCTTCAACGCGCTTCTGAAGACGCTGGAGGAGCCGCCCTCCCATGTGAAGTTCATTTTCGCCACGACCGAGATCCGCAAGGTTCCGGTCACGGTCCTGTCCCGATGCCAGCGATTCGACCTGCGGCGCATCGAGCCCGAGGTGATGTCCGCCCACCTGTTGAAGATCGCGCAGGCCGAGGGCGCCGAAATCGAGCCCGATGCGCTCGCGCTGATTGTGCGGGCGGCGGAAGGTTCCGCCCGGGATGCGCTTTCCCTGCTCGACCAGGCCATCGCCCACGGCGCGGGCACGACGACGGTGGGCCAGGTGCGCGCGATGCTGGGCGTCGCCGATCGGGGCCGCGGCCTCGATCTCTTCGAGATGGTGATGCGGGGCGATGCCGCCGGTGCGCTCGGCGAACTGTCGGAGCAGTATGCCGGCGGCGCGGACCCGGCGGCCATCCTGCGCGATCTCGCCGAGATCACCCACTGGATCAGCATGATCAAGGTCACGCCGGAGGCGGCGGAGGATCCGACCCTCGGCCCCGATGCGCGGACGCGGGGCCGGGATCTCGCGGAGCGGCTCCGGATGCCGGTGCTGACGCGGGCGTGGTCGATGCTCCTCAAGGCGCTGGAGGAGGTCGCGGCGTCGCCCAACGCGATGATGGCCGCCGAGATGGCGCTCATCCGGCTGACCCATGTCGCCGATCTGCCGCCGCCGGGCGATCTGGTCGCGAAGCTCGACGGGATGGCGCCCCCGCAGCAGGCGCCCGCGCCATCTGGACAGGGTGGATCAGGCGGTGCGGCCCCGCGGGCGCAAAGCGCGGGAAACGTGGCGCTCCAGCGCGCCCCGCAAGCCCGCCCGGTGCCCGGCGCACTGGCGGGGCTTGCGACCTTCGACGATGTCGTCGCCCTGATCCGGGAAAACCGGGACGTGCCGCTTCTGCTCGACATCGAGAACCATGTGCGGCTGGCACGCTACAGCCCCGGCTTCATCGAATTCCAGCCCGGCGCGGACGCGCCCCCGACGCTTGCCCAGACCCTCGCGCAGCGCCTGCAGGCGATGACGGGCGAAAGGTGGAGCGTGACCCTCGTTTCCGAGGGCGGCGGCGCGACCATCGCAGAGCGCAACCGCGCCCAGAGCCTCGATCGGGTCGCACAGGCCGAGTCGCACCCGCTGGTGCAGGCGGCCCTTCTCGCCTTTCCCGGCGCGCGGATCGCCGATGTGCGCGATCCGCAGGCAGATCTCGACGCCAATCAGACAATCGTTCCCCTCGATCCGGATGATATTGATGACGATTGGGAGCCAATTGACCCATTTGAAGAGAATTAATACGTAATTTTATTGTCATTCTTGTGATTGCGGTTGTTTGCCACATCATGGGCTTGACTTTATGGTGTACGCGATGCTGCGATGCAGCAGGGATTACAGGTTCTTTCCTGCGTAGTACGGGAAATCGGAGACCACCATGAAGCCAGTTCTTCTTGCGGCCGCCTTTGCCGCCGCATTCGCCATCCCGCCTGCCTGGGGCACCACCGGTGACATCACGGCACTCGAAGTCACTCGCAAGGTGAACATCGCGGGCCGTCAACGCATGCTTTCGCAGCGAATGGCCAAGGCCAGCTGCATGATCGCGGCGGGCGTGGACGAGGGAACCCACTACGATCAACTCACGCAGGCCTATGACCTGTTCGTCCGGTCCGACGACGCCCTGCGCTACGGCAATGCCGATATGGGCCTCGGGCCGGAGCAGCGCCGCGCAGTCATGCGCGCGCTGGAACGGATCGACACGCCCTGGGCCGGCTACAGCCGTATCGTCGAGGGCGTGATCGAGGAAGGCTCGATCGAGCGCGGCGAGGTCGCCCTCGTCTCCGAAGCCAGCGTCGAGGTGCTTCGGCTGATGAACATGGCCGTGAACCAGACGGCCCGCTCCTATGGCGACAGCCTGCCCGACGTTCCGCTCGCGCTCACCATCACGATCGATGTCGCGGGCCGGCAGCGGATGCTCAGCCAACGCGCGATGAAGGAACTTTGCCTTCTGCATGTCACCGGCGACGCGGCGACCTACGGTCCGATGCTGGAAAGCACGATGAACGTGTTCGACCTCTCGCTCACCGCGCTTCAGGAAGGCTTCGCCGATGTCGGCGTCATGGCCGCCCCGAACGAGGAGATCGCGGCGCAGCTTGCCCATGTTCGCGAATTGTGGACGCCGATCTTCGCGGAGTTCAGCGAGGCCGTCGCGGAAGGCTCCGTCGACTTCGAGGAACTGTCCTTGCTGGCGCAGACGAGCGATGTCCTCCTGCGGGAGATGAACACCGCCGTCGGCATGTACGAACTCGACTGATCCGGTCATCCGGAGGGGGGCGCCCGTTCCGCGCCTTGCTGCGGAGCGGGCTTTTGCCTATTCCCTTCGATGAAACCCGACAGGAGGACGAGATGCTCAAAGGGCTTGGTGGCCTTGGCGACATGGCCAAGATGATGAAGCAGGCGCAGGAGCTCCAGCAGAAGATGCAGGACGCCCAGGAGCGTCTTGGCGAGGTGTTCGTCGAGGGGCAGGCGGGAGCCGGCCTCGTCAAGGTCACGGCGAGCGCCAAGGGCGACCTGACGGGGATCGAGATCGACCCCTCGCTCTTCACCGCCGAGCAGAAGGAAGTCGTCGAGGACCTCATCCTCGCCGCCGTGACCGATGCGCGCGCGAAGGCGTCCGAAGCCGCGCAGGCGGAAATGGCGAAGGTGACCGAAGGGCTCGACCTGCCGCCGGGCATGAAGCTGCCCTTCTGAACGGTTCAGGGCGTGCGCGCCAGCGCGCCCTTCACCCGCCGCAGCGGAATCGAGGATTCGATCTTCGCCACGCCCGGCACCTTCGTGAGCCGCCCCGTCAGGAAGGCCTCGAAATCCTGAAGGCTTCCCGTGGCGACCCGCAACAGGTAATCCCGATTGCCTGTCATCAGCCAGCAATCGACCACCTCCGGAAAGCTCTGTACCGCGGCCTCGAAGGCCTCCAGCGCATCGTCGACCTGTCTTTCGAGCTGGATGGAGAGGAAGGCGGAGATCGGAAAACCCGCCCGCCCCTCGTCGATACGGGCGGAATACCCCTCGATGATACCGGCCCCTTCCAGCCGCGCGAGGCGGCGCGATACGGGCGTGGGGCTGAGCCCCACCGCCGCCGC
>JBMYPI010000236.1:0-3693 GCA_049600155.1 Rubricella sp. | reverse complement strand
CTGTAAGCCACCACCGGAGGGCTTCGAAAAGTACTTCAAGCCTAAGAATGGCGCCAAGGAGGCCGAGGGGAAGGCCAAAGCCCCGCCGCCGCCGCCGCCGCCCAAACCGTCCCGGGGCGCCGCCGGTCCCCGGAGGGGCCGGCCCGGGGGGATGGGCAGGGGGAACCCGCAGCGCGCCGGTGATTTCCCAAGAACTTTAGGAAAACTCAAATCATTCGCGCTGCGATGGTTAATCGCACCGCAGCCCGGGACGACCATTCGGACTGGCCCTTCCCGCCGACGGCGACTAGATAGGGCGCTGGCGGACGCATCAGTGAAGAGACGGGCACATGGCCAAGATCACCTATATCGAACACAACGGAACCGAGCATGTCGTCGACGTGCCCACAGGCCTGACGGTCATGGAAGGCGCGCGTGACAACAATATCCCCGGCATCGAGGCCGATTGCGGCGGCGCATGCGCCTGTTCGACCTGCCATGTCTATGTGGACGAGGCATGGGTCTCCAAGCTCCCCGAAAAGGAGCCGATGGAGGAGGACATGCTCGATTTCGCCTGGCAGCCGGACCCGGTCAAATCACGGCTCACCTGCCAGCTTAAAGTGAGCGATGCGCTCGACGGTCTTGTCGTCCGGATGCCCGAGAAGCAGATCTGATCGAAAGCGGCCACCGGGATCACACCGGCGGCCGTTTCGCCTCAGAGCCCGACCGCCGGCGGCATGAAGGGCGTGTAACCTTCCATCGAGAAGCCTGCCTCCGGCGCGGCGGGCGCGCACGCGGCGAGGCCCAGGGCGAGGGCAAGGGCAAGGGCGATACGGATCATCGGATCCTCCTTTCGTTGCTGTCCCTGCCCATCTGGCCGACGACCGGCGCGCTTTCGCCGCGTATCCGCGAAAGCGCGCAGAACTTCGGAAAAGACGCGATTTTCGAGGAATCGATCGGGTTTTTCACGTGCCCGTTCGATCGATTGGCATACACTCGTCGTGCCAACACAGGGATTGGAGCGGCCATGTCCGAAATCGATCTGATCATCCGGGGTGGAGCGGCTGCGCTTCTGCTGGTGTTCGCGCTGCGCTGGATCGCGACCCGTCGTTCCGGTGTTCTTGGGATAAGCGCGCCGTTTTTCGCGCTCGGCGTCATGGCCTATCTGGCGCTCTCCCATCCGCAGATGGAACACGTCTACACGCCGGAACATTTCACGCTCGCGGTCCTGTCGAAGCTTTCGGCCTATTTCCTGTGGCTCTTCGCCCTCGCGATGTTCGATGACGATTTCCGGCTGCGGATCGTGCATATCCTGCCCGCGCCCCTGATCTTCGGCCTCGCCGCCGTGTCCTGTTCGACCGAGGGGCACTTTCCCGAAGTCTGGGGCGACATGATTACAGCCGCGTTCTTCGTGCATGTGCCGTTCATCGCGATGCGCGGTCAGGCCTGCGATCTGGTGTGCAGCCGGATCGGCTTTCGCTTCATGGTCGCCTTCGCGCTGCCCTTCATCGGGGTGGTGGCCGTGCTGGCCTTCACGACAGGGTTCGCCTCGGCGCTCGGCGATGTCTATGCGCTGATCGAGGCCGCGATGATCTTCGCCGCCGCGCTCGGCCTCGTTCTGGCGACGCTGCGGCTGGATCCCGCTCTCGCGCCCCATGAACATGCCGATCGGCGCCCGGCGCGGGAGCGCGGCGGGCTATCGCCTGCCGACCGGATCGATCTCGCGCGCCTCACGGCGGCGATCGAGGCCGGAATCTGTTTCGAGAACGGTCTGACCATCGGAATGCTGGCGGATCGTGTGAACGTGCCCGAGCATCGGCTGCGCCGCCTCATCAACGCGCATCTGGGCTATCGCAACTTCAACGCCTTCCTCAACGACCACCGGATCGGGGAGGCGCAGCGCCGCCTTGCCGATCCGGAACTTGCCCGGGAGCAGATCATCCAGCACGCCTTCGCGCTCGGCTATGCCTCGCTTGCGCCCTTCAACCGCGCCTTCCGCGAGCGCACCGGCATGAGCCCGACCGCTTTCCGCAAGAACGCGCTGGAACGGGCGGTCGCGGGCGAGTAGGCCGCGCCTGCGGTCTTGCCCTTACAGCCCCGTTCTGGTCTGCATGGAGCCGAACGGGGAGCGAAGCGGAACGGGCGCGCGATGCATCAGCCAGCGATAACCGGAACGGGCGTGTTCACGCCGTCCGAGACGATCACCAACGACGAACTCGTCGAGTCGTTCAATGCCTATGTCGAACGCTTCAATGCCGAGAACGCCGAAGGCATCGCGGCTGGGACGATCGAAGCGAAATCGCCCTCCAGCGCCGGATTCATCCTCTCCGCCTCGGGGATCGAGCAGCGTCATGTGCTCAACAAGTCGGGTATCCTCGACCCCGCCCGGATGGCGCCCTCCCTGCGGCCCCGCAGCGACGATGAGCCTTCCGTCATGGCCGAAATGGCCGTGAAGGCCGCGACCGACGCGCTCGCCATGGCGGGCGTGGCGCCAGGAGAGATCGACGCCGTTCTCTGCGCTGCCTCCAATCACGAGCGCGCCTATCCGGCGATCGCGGTGGAGGTGCAACAGCTTCTGGGCACGGGCGGGTTCGGCTTCGACATGAATGTCGCCTGTTCCTCGGCCACGTTCGGCATCCAGGTCGCCGCCGACATGATCCGCACGGGCAGCGTGCGCAAGGTGCTGATGGTCAACCCCGAGATCTGCTCGGCCCATCTCGAATGGCGGGATCGGGATTGCCATTTCATCTTCGGTGACGTGTGCACGGCGGTCGTCCTGGAACGGGCGGAGGACGCGAAGGGGCCGCGTTTCGATATCCTCGGCACCCGCTGCGTGACGGAATTCTCCAACAATATCCGCAACAATGACGGCTTCCTGCGCCGCACCCGTGATGGCCACATGGAAGATCGGAGGGACATGCTCTTCCGCCAGGAAGGGCGCAAGGTGTTCAAGCAGGTGGTGCCGCTCGTCACCGAACTCATCACCGGCCATCTCGCCGACGAGGGGCTCGACCCCGACCAGCTTCGCCGCCTCTGGCTGCACCAGGCGAACAAGACGATGAACGACCTGATCGGCAGGAAGGTCCTCGGTCGCACGCCGGAACCGGGCGAACAGCCCAATATCCTCCAGGATTACGCCAACACGTCTTCGGCCGGATCGATCATCGCTTTCGCGAAGTATTCGCAGGACATGGCGGATGGCGATCTCGGCCTGATCTGCTCTTTCGGCGCGGGCTATTCCGCCGGTTCCGTGATTCTCCGCCGGGTGGCATGAGCGGCGGGGCGGGCGAGGTCGATCGGCTGATCGAGCTTCTGGCGAAACTGCCTGGGCTCGGCCCCCGCTCGGCGCGTCGCGCGGCGCTGACGATGATCAAGAAGCGCCGCATCCTTCTGGAGCCGCTCGCGGCCGCGATGGCGGAGGTTTCGGCGACGGTCCGCGAATGCGTCGAATGCGGCAACATCGCCACTTCGGATCTGTGTGACATCTGCACGAGCGAGAAGCGCGACCCGGCGCTTCTCTGCGTCGTGGAGGATGTGGCCGATCTCTGGGCGATGGAGCGGGGACACGCCTTCGCCGGGCGCTACCACGTGCTTGGCGGCACGCTGTCGGCGCTTGACGACGTGGGTCCGGAGGATCTGCACATCCCGAAACTGGTGGACCGCATCCCGTCGGAGAACGTGACCGAAGTGATCCTCGCGCTGAACGCCACGGTC
>JBMYPI010000235.1:0-3751 GCA_049600155.1 Rubricella sp. | reverse complement strand
ACCGCCCGTGTGCTTGAGATAGGGCTCCAGCGTGCCGCGGATGAACTCCCGCGTGCCCAGCACCACCCCGCCCAGAACCCGCCCCTGCCCGTCGATATGTTTCGTCGCGGAGTAGATGACCACGTCCGCGCCCAGATCGAAGACACGGCTGAGAACCGGCGTGGCGAAGACATTGTCGACCACGGTCAGCGCGCCCGCCGCGCGGGCGATTTCCGCGACCGCGGCGATATCGACGATCTCCAGCGTCGGGTTCGACATGGATTCGAAGAAGACCGCCTTCGTGCCCGGCCGCACCGCCGCCCGCCATTGATCGAGATCGGTGCCGTCGACGAAACTCACCTCCACACCGAAGCGCGGCAGGAGCGTCTCCACGATATAGAGGCACGACCCGAAGAGCGCCCGCGCGCTCACCACATGATCGCCCGCCTTCAGCATGGAGAAGAGCGCGCCGTTGACGGCGGCCATGCCCGAGGCGGTCGCGAAGGCGTCCTCGCAGCCTTCGAGCGCGGCGATACGCTCCTCGAACATCGCCACGGTCGGGTTGCCGTAGCGGGCGTAGATGAACTCGTCTTCCCCCAGTGCCTCGAACCGTGCCTCGGCGGACGCGGCATCGGGATAGGCGAAACCCTGGGTGAGGAAGATGCCCTCGGCCATCTCGCCGTACTGGGAGCGGCGGGTGCCTGAGTGGACGAGTTTCGTTCGGGGGTTCCAGGTGTCGCTCATGGGCGCGTGCCGGATGATCCGGCCCTCCTTTCGCTCGATACCGTGGGGCGCAAGGCGGGGCCTTCGTCCTCTTTAGCGGTTTCTTTAACGTGGCCCGCAAGCCGGTCCAAATCGCCACGTGAGAAGGCTCTTACGCGCAGGAAATGGCGCCGGTCAAGCGCCTCTCCGTCACCGAAGCGTCACGCCAGCGACACGGGGTCGTAGCGGAATCGGGCCATGGTGCCGGTCAAAACAAGACGAGCAGGAAGACAGGCATGGCCTTTCCCGGCATCAGGACGGATGGCGCGACCCTTTCGCTGCCCTGCGGGACGCCGCGCATCTCCGCACCGCTCCATCGCGCGCTTTCCGCCGGGCGGGGGCCGGTCACGATCCTCGTTCACGGTTTCAAGTGGAGCCCCTTCCACCAGTCCCATGCCGATCCCTTCCGCCAGATCTTCGCCGATGAGCCCGAGCGGGGCTGCCGCAAGGTGGTGAGCTGGACGAACGGATTGCGGCGCGGCGGGGCGGAAACGCTCATCCCCTTCGCCTGGGACGCCCTGCCCCGCACCCCGCAGAAACCGGTGCCGGCCCGCGCCTTCCGGGAGGTCTATGCACGGGCCGAACGCGCGGGGCGGATGCTCGCGGCCCTTGTGGAGACGATCCGCCACCTCGCGCCGGAACGCCCCGTCCACGTCTTCGGCCACTCGCTCGGCGCGCGCGTCGGTCTTGCGGCCGTCCGCGCCGGTGCGCGTTTCGAGCGGATGGTGCTCGTTGCGGGGGCGGAAACCGCCGCGCTGACCGATCAGGCTCTCGATACCGGGCGGATCGGGACGCTCTACTCCGTCACGAGCCGTGCCAATGCCGCCTATGACTGGCTGTTTTCGATGTCGATCCCCTGCCAGGGGCGGACCATCCATCGCCTGGAGGCCCGCCCCGGCTTCCTGCCGATCGATCTGTCGCGCGCCGACACCCGCCGCGCCCTCGCGGCCCTCGGCCATCGGATCGCGCTGCCCGAGACGCGGGTCTGCCATTGGGGCGTCTACACCGCGCCGGGCGCGCTGCCCTTCTACGGCGCGCTCCTGCAGGATGACGAGGCGCTCGCACCGGCCCATTTCGAGAGCCTCATGGGCTGGTTGCCGCACGCTCTGACGGCGTGAAGCAAGTTGACCCGAAACGGTTTGAGCGGGGGTTGAACCTTGCGCACATCTGCAACACGCTCCGATGCAACGGTTGTATCGGGGAGAGAACACCATGGCAGAACCCATCGCGCTCTATTACTGGCCCACGCCCAACGGCTGGAAGATCACCATCGCGCTTGAGGAGATGGGGCTGCCCTACGAGGTGAACCTCATCAATATCGGCAAGGGGGAACAGTTCGCCCCCGAATTCCTGAAGATCGCGCCCAACAACCGGATGCCCGCGATCATCGACCCCGACGGACCGGACGGCGAACCGATCTCGATCTTCGAATCCGGTGCGATCCTGCAATACCTCGCCCGCAAGACCGGCACCTTCTGCGGCCGGACGGAGCGGGAGCGCATCGAGGTGGACCAATGGCTGATGTGGCAGATGGGGGGCCTCGGCCCGATGGCCGGCCAGGCGCACCACTTCCTCAAATACGCCCCACAGATGGACCCGCCGCAGGTCCTGCCCTACGCCCAGGATCGCTATCGCAACGAAACCAATCGCTTGTATGGCGTTCTGAACAAGAGACTTGAAGACAGGGACTTCGTCGCGGGCGATTTCTTCTCCATCGCGGACATGGCGATCTGGCCCTGGGCCTCGCTCTGGGAGGGGCAGGAACAGGATATCGCCCAGTTCCCGGCGATGAAGGACTGGCTCGACCGCTGCTATGCCCGCCCCGCCGTGCAGAAGGGCCGCGCCGTGGCCAAGGAAATGCGCCAGTCCGCCCAGGACAAGGAGGCGCAGAAGGTGCTCTTCGGCCAGAAGGCGCGCTGATCGATGACCCATATCCTCGCACTCGACCAGGGAACGACCTCCTCGCGCGCCATCGTCTTCGACGGGAGCCTGCGCCCCGTCGCTACCGGACAGCACGAATTCACCCAGCATTATCCTCATTCGGGCTGGGTGGAGCACGACGCGGACGAGATCTGGAAGACGACCGAACAGGCAACCCGCGATGCCCTCGCCGGGGCCGGGATCGCCGCCGATGACATTGCAGCGATCGGAATCACCAACCAGCGCGAGACGGTCGTCGTCTGGGACAGGACGACCGGGAAACCCGTTCACCGGGCGATCGTCTGGCAGGACAGGCGGACCTCCGACATCACCCACCGGCTGCGCGACGAAGGCAACGAGGCGGAGGTGACGGCGCGCACGGGCCTGCTCCTCGATCCCTATTTCTCCTCCTCCAAGCTGGGATGGCTGCTCGACCACGTGGATGGCCTGCGGGCGCGGGCCGAGGCGGGCGAGATCGCCTTCGGCACGGTCGACAGCTGGCTCATCTGGAAGCTCACGGGCGGGCGGGAGCATGTGACGGACGTAACGAACGCCGCGCGCACCATGCTCTTCAACATCCACGATCTCGACTGGGACGCGGAGATGCTGCGCCTGTTCGATATCCCCCGCGCGATGCTGCCCGAGGTGAAGGAGTGCGCCGACGCGTTCGGGATGACCGATCCGGCCGTCTTCGGTGCGCGCGTACCCATTCGCGGTGTGGCAGGCGATCAGCAGGCCGCGACCGTCGGCCAGGCCTGTTTCGAGACGGGCATGCTGAAGTCGACCTACGGGACGGGGTGCTTCGCACTTCTCAATACCGGCTCCGCGCCGGTCACGTCCGAAAACCGGCTCCTGACGACGGTCGGCTACCGGATCGGCGGAGAGACGACCTATGCGCTGGAGGGCTCGATTTTCATCGCGGGCGCGGCGGTGCAATGGCTGCGCGACGGGCTCGGCATGATCGAGAGCGCGGCGCAGTCGAACGACCTCGCCGTGAAGGCCGATCCTGAACAGAACGTCTATCTCGTGCCGGCCTTCGTCGGCCTCGGCGCACCCTACTGGGACGCCGACGCGCGCGGCGCGCTTTTCG
>JBMYPI010000234.1:0-3754 GCA_049600155.1 Rubricella sp. | reverse complement strand
ATGCCGCCGCCCATATTACCGGTGGTGGCCTGACCGAGAACCTCCCGCGAGTCCTGCCCGAAGGCCTCGCCGCGCGGATCGATCTCGGCGCCTGGTCGCTTCCGCCCGTCTTCCGCTGGATCGAACGCGGCACGGCGCTGGATGATGCGGAGATGCTGCGCACCTTCAACTGCGGGATCGGGATGGTGCTTGTCGTCGCGGAGGATCGGGCGGAGGCGCTTTCGACCCTTCTGTCGGAGATGGGAGAGACCGTCCTCACCCTCGGGGCGGTCGCGCCGGGCGAAGGAGTCGTCTATTCCGGCACGTTGGCATGAGCCTGCCGCGCGTCGCGATCCTGATCTCGGGATCGGGATCGAACATGGTTTCCCTTGTCCAGGCGATGCAGGGTGGCGCGGTCGCTGCAGATCCGGCGCTCGTTCTCTCCAACCGGCCTGAAGCGGGAGGCCTCGCGCGGGCCGGAACCCTGGGCGTTGAGACGGCTGTCGTTGACCACAAGGCCTATCCGGACCGTGAAGCGTTCGAAGCGGCCATGCTGGAGAGGCTGCATGCCGCGCAGCCGGATGTGATCTGCCTTGCCGGTTTCATGCGCATCCTGACGCCCGGCTTCGTGGGCGCTTGGGAGGGGCGGATGCTCAATATCCACCCCTCGCTCCTGCCGCTGTTTCCGGGGCTTCACACCCACGCCCGGGCGCTCGAGGCGGGCATGGCCGTGCATGGCGCGACCGTTCACCAGGTGATCGCCGATCTCGACGCAGGGCCGATCGTGGGCCAGGCGGTCATCCCCGTGGAGGCGGGCGATACACCCCAGACGCTCGCCGCGCGGCTCCTGCCGGTCGAACACCGCCTCTACCCCCGCGCCCTCGACCATTTCCTGTCAGGAGACAAGGCGCCGCTCGCCCTTCTATGATCGCCACCATGGAAGCGATCCGCGATATCCGGAATCTCGGCCCCGCGATGGAGGAGGCCTTCGCCCGCGCCGGGATCGCGAGCGGCGACGCGTTGCGCGCGCTGGGGCCGGATGAGGCCTATGCGCGGCTTATCGCGTCAGGGCATCGGCCCCATTTCATAGCCTATTATGCGCTCGTTCTGGGATTGCAGGATCGGGGCTGGAACACCCTGGGCGCGGAGGAGAAGGCAGCGCTTCGCGAACGCTTCGACGCGATCAAGGCGCGGCCGGGCGCGAGTGAACTGGAGAGCTTCCTGCGAGAGATGGGCCTCGACTGACGCGTTGACGCACGTCAAGGCGTTGCCGGGCCCGCCCGTTACGCTGGCGTCAGTTCAACGAAAAGCGGAGGACCCCATGCGTATTCGGCCGTTTCTCTTGATGCTTGCCCTGATTGCCGGACTGACCGCCTGCACGACGGAGACCTACCCCGTCAGCGGCGAGGAATGCGGACCCGAGGACCCGGTGCAGGATCTCGACGCCTCGGCGCCCTGCCCGACAGGCTACTGAAACGAGAAAGGGCGGGGATGACCCCGCCCTTCTGACGTCTGACTGGGCCCGCGCCTCAGCCGACCAGTTCGAGACCGGAGAAGAAGAACGCGATCTCCACGGCTGCGGTCTCTGCCGCGTCGGAGCCGTGGACGGAGTTCTCGCCGATCGACAGGGCGAATTCCTTGCGGATCGTGCCTTCGGCCGCATCCGCCGGATTCGTCGCGCCCATCACTTCGCGGTTCTTCGCGATCGCGTCCTCGCCTTCCAGAACCTGGACGACGACCGGCTCGGAGGACATGAACTCGCACAGTTCGTCATAGAACGGGCGCGCGGAGTGCACCGCGTAGAACTGGCCCGCCTGCGCCTTGGTCAGGTGGATGCGCTTCTGGGCCACGATGCGGAGGCCCGCATCCTCGAATTTCTTGTTGATCGCGCCCGTCAGGTTCCGCTTGGTCGCGTCGGGCTTGATGATGGAGAGCGTGCGCTCGGTCGCCATGGGTCTATCTCCGTCTGTCGCGCGCGGGCGGACGCTCCGGCGCGGTGAAATCGCGCCGGTGCCCTAGCATGGGGCCGATGGGGAAGGAAGCCCTTCGCGGCGCTTTTCGACGGCGGCTCGACAGGATAGAGAGGCGCCATGCTCAGGATCGCCGACCTCACCTTCACACTAGCCGGAAAGCGCCTCTTCGAAGGCGCCTCCGCCGTGCTGCCTGCGGGGCACACGATCGGGCTCGTGGGGCGCAACGGTGCGGGCAAGACGACGCTCTTCCGCCTGATCCGGGGTCAATTCGCGCCCGAAAGCGGCACCATCGACCTGCCCCGCGCCACACGCATCGGTGGAGTCGAACAGGAAGTTCCCGCAGGGCCGCAACCGCTGATCGAGATCGTTCTCGCGGCCGATACCGAGCGCGCGGCCCTGATGGCCGAGGCTGACACGGCAACCGACCCGATGCGCATCGCCGAGATCCAGACACGGCTCGCCGATATCGACGCCTATTCGGCCGAAGCCCGCGCTGCGGCGATCCTCTCCGGCCTCGGATTCGACAGCGCCGCGCAGGCGCGCCCGGCCTCGGATTTCTCGGGCGGATGGCGGATGCGGGTGGCTCTTGCCTCGGTATTGTTCTCGGCGCCCGATCTCCTCCTCCTCGACGAGCCGACGAACTATCTCGACCTCGAAGGCACGATCTGGCTGGAAACGTTCCTTGCCCGCTACCCCCATACCGCGCTCGTCATCAGCCATGACCGGGCGCTTCTGGACCGCGCGGTGAAATCCATCCTTCATCTCGATCGCGGCAAGCTCGCGCTCTATTCGGGCAACTACACGAGCTTCGCCCGCCAGCGCGCCGCGAAGATGGAGGCACAGGCCTCCGCCGCGGCGAAACAGGCCGAGCGGCGCGCGCATATGCAGGCTTTCGTCGACCGGTTTCGCGCCAAGGCGACAAAGGCCCGGCAGGCGCAAAGCCGGCTGAAGATGCTGGAGAAGATGGAGACGATCGACATCGTGCAGGAGGAAGGCGTTTCGGGCTTCTCCTTCCCCGCGCCCGAGCCGCTTTCGCCGCCGATCATCCGGCTGGAGGGCGCGAGCGTCGGCTACGGGGCGGAACCGATCCTGAAAGGGTTGAACCTGCGGATCGACCATGAC
The DNA here is from genome assembly GCA_049600155.1 of Rubricella sp. GTDB lineage: Bacteria > Pseudomonadota > Alphaproteobacteria > Rhodobacterales > Rhodobacteraceae > Rubricella. Next base: position 680 of record JBMYPI010000234.1, on the reverse strand, counting down.
GACCGGATCGCGCTTCTGGGCGCGAACGGACAGGGCAAATCCACGTTCTCGAAGCTGATCGCCGGCAGCCTCGCCGCCGCGGCGGGTGAGGTGACGCGCGCACGCAAACTGCGGATCGGCTTCTTCACCCAGCACCAGCTCGACACGCTGAACGCCGATGAGACGCCGGTCGAGCATCTGCGCCGGGAGCGGCCCGACGAGCCGGTCGCGAAACTCCGCGCGCGGCTTGCGCAGGGCGGCATCGGTGCCCGGATCGCGGAGACGAAGGTTTCGAGCCTTTCGGGCGGGCAGAAGGCGCGTCTGGCGATGATCCTGTGCACGCTCGACGCGCCCCATCTCGTGATCCTCGACGAGCCGACCAACCACCTCGATATCGAGAGCCGCCAGGCGCTCGTGGAAGCGCTCATGGAGTATCCGGGCGCCGTCATCCTCGTCAGCCACGATCCCGATCTCGTGGGCGCGGTGGCGGACAGGCTCTGGCTCGTGAAGGACGGACGTGTCGCGCCCTTCGACGGGGACATGGACGACTACCGCAAGCTCCTGCTTGCCGAGCGTGGCGGGCCGCAGGCAACCGCCTCCCATCCCAACGAGCGCAAGGAGGCCCGCCGCAGCGCGGCCGAACGCCGTCGTCAGGTCGCGCCATTGCGCGAGGAACTGGCCAAGGCCGAGGCGCGCATCGA
>JBMYPI010000233.1:0-3773 GCA_049600155.1 Rubricella sp. | reverse complement strand
GATCGTCGCGCAATCCCTCGATGCACATCATCGACAGCGCGATGTAGAAGGTGCCGACCGCCGCGATCCGCCCCCGCGCCCCTTCGAGCAGGAACAGCACCGCGCAGGCCGTTCCCGCAAGGGCGACGCCCCAGCGCAGTTCCGTGGCTTCCGTCACGAAGAGCGCCGCCGCGCTCGCACCGATCGCAAGGGCTGCCGGGCCGTTGCGCGCCGCCTTCTCGCCCAGGATCATCGCCCGAAGCTCCCAGACCATCGCCCCTGCGCCGACAGCGAGGAGCGCCGCGCTCCACAAACCGCCGAGCGCGAACAGCGTGACGGAGACCAGCGCGAGCGCGAGGCCCGAAACGGTGCGCGTCCTGAGATCGTCGAAAGCCATCGATGGTGCGGTCACGTCACGACACGGGCCGCGACCGCACCGTATCGCCGCTCGCGACGGCCGGCCGCGGCGATGACGCCCGCGAGGCGCTCCGCGGTGAAATCGGGCCAGCACTCGTCGACGAACACGAATTCGGAATAGGCGCTCTGCCAGGGCAGGAAGTTCGACGTGCGATACTCACCCGATGTGCGGATCACGAGATCGGGTTCGGGCGTTCCAGCGGTATAGAGCCGCGCGGCCAGCGTGTCCTCGTCCACATCCGCCGGATCGAGCGTGCCCGAAGCGACCTCCTGCGCGATACGGCGCGCCGCATCGGCAAGCTCGGCCCGGCCGCCGTAGTTCAGGGCGACATCGATATGCAGAAGCGTATTGGGGGCCGACCGGGCTTCCAGATCATCGATCAGGGCGACAATATCGTCGGGCAGCCCGGCACGCCGCCCGATGAAACGGACCCGCGCGCCCCGGCGCACGAGTTCATCGGATTCGCGGCGGAAGTAGAGGCGGAAAAGCCGCATGAGCCCGGCCACCTCGGTGATCGGCCGCTTCCAGTTCTCCGTCGAGAAGGCATAGAGCGTGAGGTGGGTCACGCCCAGATCGGGGCACGCCTCGATGATCTCCCGGACACGGTCGACCCCCCGCTTGTGGCCCGCGATCCGGGGCATGCCGCGGCGGGTGGCCCAGCGGCCGTTGCCATCCATGATGATGGCGACGGACCGCACCGTGCCCGCGGATGTCGTGCCTGCACTCATCGGCCTGCCTCTTCCCTGCCCCGCCTCATCCTATCCGGCAAGGACGGGGCCTGCCAACCGGAGACAGACCCGTGCTCAGACCTGCATGATCTCCTGCTGTTTCGTCTCCAGCGCGGCGTCGATCCGGGCGATATGGGCCTTGGTGATCTCCTCGATCTCCTCCTGCCACATCTTCTGGTCGTCCTCCGACATGCCATCGCCCTTGGCCTTCTTCACCTGGTCCATCCCGTCACGGCGCACATTGCGCACGGCGACGCGCGCGCTTTCGGCATACTGCCCGGCGACCTTTGCCAATTCCTTTCGCCGCTCCTCGTTCAGCTCGGGGATCGGGAGGCGCAGCGTCGTGCCGTCCATCACCGGATTGATGCCGAGGCCGGAATTGCGGATCGCCTTCTCGACGGCCCCCACGAGGCTCTTGTCCCAGACATTGACGGTGATCATCCGCGGCTCGGGCACGTTGACCGTTGCACACTGGTTGAGCGGCATCGTCGCGCCATAGGCCTCGACCTCGACCGAATCGAGCATCGAACCGGAGGCGCGGCCGGTGCGGAGCGAGGCGAAATCCCCCTTCAGCGCGGCGATCGCGCCATCCATCCGCTTGGTGAGGTCATCGATGTCGATCTCGATATCGTCTGCCATGTCGGTTTTCCTGTCCTTGCTGTTCAGCGCCCGCTGACGACCGTGTAACGGCCGCCACCGTGGACGACCTCGCGCAACCCGCCCGGTTCCTGCAGGGAGAAGACCACGATGGGCAGGCTGTTGTCACGGGCGAGCGCGATGGCGGAGGCATCCATCACCTTGAGGTTCTTCGCCAGAACCTCGTCATAGGTGACGCGATCATAGCGGGTCGCGTCCGGGTTCGTCTTGGGATCGCTGTCGTAGACGCCGTCGACATTCGTGCCCTTGAAGATCGCCTCGCACTTCATCTCCGAGGCGCGCAGCGTCGCGGCGGTGTCCGTCGTGAAATAGGGGTTGCCCGTTCCGGCGGCGAAGATGCAGACGCGACCCTTCTCCAGGTGGCGGACCGCGCGGCGCCTGATATAGGGCTCGCAGACCTGGTCCATCGGGATCGCCGAGATCACACGCGTGTTGATCTTGCGCGCCTCCAGCGCCGATTGCATGGCGAGCGCGTTCATGACCGTGGCGAGCATCCCCATGTAGTCGGCCGTCGTCCGCTCCATGCCCTGGGCGGAGCCTTGCAGGCCGCGGAAGATGTTGCCGCCGCCGATCACCATGCAGATCTGGACGCCCGTCTCGTGCAGTTCCTGGACCTGGTCGGCGATGCGATCCACCGTCTTGGGATCGAGCCCGTATCCGCGATCCCCCATGAGCGCCTCGCCGGAGATCTTGAGCATGATGCGGGAATAGGCGGTGGCGGATCTGGTGGCATCACCCTCCGGCATGGCGTCGAGTCTCCCTCATGCGGCAATCGCGCGGAACCTGCCCGGAAACGCGCGCCAGTTCAACGCCAAAGGCGACCGCCTCACCTTGCGATGTAGCGGTCGGTGCGGTGATTGACGGCAAGAAACAGGTTCAGAACGATCGCGCCCAAGAAGGACCAGGCCACGAGGATCGGATCGATGGTGACGAGCGCGACCGCGAAGATCAGCGCGTCGAGCACCAGCTGCGTCAGGCCCGCGCGGATCCCCAGCTTGTCCTGCAGATAGACGGCGAGGATGCCGACCCCCCCGAGCGTGGCGCGATGCCGGAACATGCCGAGCAGACCGAATCCGATCAGAAGGCCGCCGATGACCGCGCCGTAGATCGGATCGATGTAATCGTAGCGGATGAACTGCGATTGCAGCGTCACGAGTGCGGAGAAGGCGGCGACCGAGGCGAAGGTCTTGATCGTGAAGGCCCAGCCCATGCGCAGGATGGCGAGCCCGTAGAACGGAAGGTTGAGGAGGAAGAAGAGAAGCCCCGTATCGAGGCCCGTGATGTAATGCGCCGTCAGCGCGAGCCCGGCTATCCCGCCGATGACGAGGCCGAGATCCTGCAGGATCGAGACGGCGAGCGCCGTCAGCGCGATCGAGGCGAGTATACCCTGCAGATCCTCCCAGGGCGCGTGATGCGTCGGGGAGGAGGCCCAGAACCGGTCCCGCTCAAGGCGCGCGGATTCGTTCGAACGATGGAACATCGGCATGCGCAGGAGATGTTGCAGCGCAGCACCGGCGTCAAGCCCGCCTTGCGTTAGCAACCCCGTTACCTTTGCGCGGTAACACCGTTGCGAGGACCCGACCTGCCGGAGAAACCGATGTTCGACATGCCAGCGTCAGACCCGGCCTTCCGCACCCTCGCAGCGGCGGAGCGCATCCTGATCCTCTCGGGCGAGGAGGCCCTTTCGGCGCGGGCGATCGCGCGTGAAACGGGCCTCTCGACCAAGGTAATCTACACTTATTTCAAGGGGATGGACGGCCTTGTTGATGTACTGCGGCGCTCCGCCATCAATCGGTTCACGCAGGATCTCGAGGCGATCGGTAACAGTGTTGCCGCTCAGGGAAACGGCGTTACCGATCAGGACAAGAAGGGCAACAGCGTTTCCGGGCGTCTTCGCGCCCAGATCCGGCACTACATCGCCCTCGCCGGGATGGAACCGAGCCGCGCGATGCTCCTCTTCGCGCCCGATGCCCGGAACCGCACCATCCGGC
>JBMYPI010000232.1:0-3781 GCA_049600155.1 Rubricella sp. | reverse complement strand
CTCGACGGGGCGGAGGTCGTCTGGAATCTCGGGGCGGACGAGGGGGACATCCCCGCCGGGCCGTTCGTGATCTACCAGGGATCCCACGGGGATCGCGGCGCCCACCGGGCGGACGTGATCCTGCCCGCCGCCTGCTACACCGAGGAAGCGGGCCTCTTCGTCAATACCGAAGGCCGCCCGCAAATGGCGCTGCGCGCCAACTTCCCGCCGGGCGAGGCGAAGGAGAACTGGGCGATCATCCGCGCGGCCTCCGCGCATCTGGGCGCGACGCTGCCCCATGACAGCCTCGCCGATCTGCGCGCCGCGCTCTTCGAGGCCGTGCCGCACCTGGCCGAGATCGACACGGTGCCCGAGAACGACGGCGAGCCGCTGCCGGCGGGCAGCCTCGGCGATCAGCCCTTCGGCCAGGCCATCGGCGATTTCTACCTGACGAACCCCATCGCCCGCGCAAGCCAGGTGATGGCGGAGTGTTCAAAACTTGCCGCGTCCGATTACGCGGTCGCGGCGGAGTAAGGGCGCATGGAGTTCTTCGACACCAATCTCGGCATCTTCGTCGTCATCCTTGCGCAGTGCCTGCTGGTCACGGTGCTCGTGCTCGTGAGCCTCGCCTTCCTGATGTATGCCGACCGGAAGGTCTGGGCCGCGGTGCAGCTGCGCAAGGGGCCGAACGTGGTGGGGGCCTTCGGGCTTCTGCAATCCTTCGCGGATTTCCTCAAATACATCGTCAAGGAAATCGTCGTGCCGGCGGGCGCGGACAAGGTCGTCTTCTTCATCGCGCCGATGATCGCCTTCGTCCTTGCCGTGATCTCCTGGGCGGTGATCCCGTTCAACGAAGGCTGGGTGATCGCCGATCTCAATGTCGGCATCCTCTACATCTTCGCGATCTCCTCCCTGGAGGTCTATGGCGTGATCATGGGGGGCTGGGCGTCGAACTCGAAGTATCCGTTCCTCGGCTCGCTGAGGTCCGCCGCGCAGATGATCTCCTACGAGGTGTCGATCGGTTTCATCATCGTGGGTGTCCTGATCTCCACCGGGTCGCTGAACCTCACGGAGATCGTGATGGCGCAATCCGGCGACTGGGGCTTCCTCAACTGGTACTGGCTGCCGCACCTGCCGATGGTGGTCCTGTTCTTCGTCTCCGCGCTGGCCGAGACGAACCGCCCGCCCTTCGACCTGCCCGAGGCCGAGGCCGAACTCGTCGCGGGCTACCAGGTGGAGTATTCCTCCACGCCCTTCCTTCTCTTCATGATCGGGGAACTGATGGCGGTGGTGCTGATGTGCGCGCTGATCACCATCCTGTTCTTCGGCGGGTGGCTGTCGCCCATTCCCGGCGCGTCCGATGTGCCGGTGCTCGGCGACGGGCTGCACTGGATGATCCTGAAGATGGGCTTCTGGTTCTTCATGTTCGCGATGGTGAAGGCCATCGTGCCCCGTTTCCGCTACGACCAGCTCATGCGGATCGGCTGGAAGGTGTTCCTGCCGCTCTCGCTCGGCTGGGTCGTGCTGGTGGCGTTCTTCGCCCATTTCGAACTGTTCGGCGGCGCCTATGCCCGCTGGGCGATCGGAGGCTGATATGACCCAGATCGACTACACCCGCGCCACGCGCTATTTCCTCCTGAAGGATTTCATCGACGGTTTCCGGCTCGGCCTGAAATACTTCTTCAAGCCCAAGGCCACGCTGAACTACCCCCATGAGAAGGGGCCGCTCAGCCCGCGTTTCCGGGGGGAGCACGCGCTGCGCCGCTATCCCAACGGGGAAGAGCGCTGCATCGCCTGCAAGCTCTGCGAGGCGATCTGCCCCGCGCAGGCCATCACCATCGAGGCCGAGGAGCGCGAGGACGGCTCCCGCCGGACGACGAAATACGACATCGACATGACCAAGTGCATCTATTGCGGCTTCTGCCAGGAAGCCTGCCCCGTCGATGCCATCGTCGAAGGCCCGAATTTCGAGTTCTCCACCGAAAGCCGCGAAGAACTCTACTACGACAAGGAAAAGCTGCTGGCGAACGGCGAACGCTGGGAGGCGGAGATCGCCCGCAACCTGGAGCTCGATGCGCCCTACCGCTGAGGGTGCGCGGACGCGCCCCGGTAGACCGGGGCGCGCATCATGATAGGAGGCAGGCGTCGCGGCCCTCGCGGCGCCGGGAAACGGCAGGACAAAGACACATGACCGTAACGGCCGTCATATTCTACATCTTCGCCTGCACGGCAGTCGCATCCGCGCTGTTCGTGGTGCTGGCGCGCAACCCGGTGCACTCGGTGCTCTGGCTCATTCTCACCTTCTTCACGGCGGCGGGTCTTTTCCTGCTGATGGGGGCGGAGTTCCTCGCGATGCTGCTCGCCATCGTCTATGTCGGCGCGGTCGCGGTGCTGTTCCTCTTCGTGGTGATGATGCTCGACGTCGACTTCGCCGAGCTGAAGGACGGGCTGGCGAAATACATGCCCGTCGGCCTTCTGATCGCGGTCGTTCTGGTGATGGAGCTGATGCTGATCGTCGGCGCCTGGGCCTTCGCCGATGCCGCGCCCACGCTGCGTGCCGCCGTCGCCCCCGCGCCGGAGGATGTGGAGAACACCGTCGCACTCGGGCAGCTGATCTACAGCGATTACATCTACCTCTTCCAGGCGGCGGGCCTGATCCTTCTGGTCGCGATGATCGGGGCGATCGTGCTGACGCTGCGCCACCGGGAGGATGTGAAGCGGCAGGATGTGCTCGCCCAGATGTATCGTGATCCGGCGACCGCCGTTGTCCTGAAGGACGTCAAACCGGGGCAGGGGATCAACTGAGATGATCGGGCTTGAACATTATCTGACCGTCGCCGCGCTCCTGTTCGTGATCGGGATCTTCGGTATCTTCCTCAACCGCAAGAACATCATCGTCATCCTGATGTCGATCGAACTGATGCTGTTGAGCGTCAACATCAACCTCGTGGCGTTCTCCACCCATCTGGGCGACATGGTCGGGCAGGTCTTCACCCTGTTCATCCTCACCGTCGCCGCCGCGGAGGCCGCGATCGGGCTTGCGATCCTCGTCTGCTTCTTCCGCAACCGCGGCACCATCGCCGTGGAAGACGTCAACGTGATGAAGGGCTGAGACTGTGTATACGTTTATCCTCCTCGCGCCCCTCGTCGCCGCGCTGATCGCGGGCTTCGGCTGGCGCTTCATCGGGATCAGGGGTGCGCAATACGTCACCACGGGCACGCTCTTCGCCGTGGCGGCGCTGAGCTGGGTCGCCTTCCTCACCCATCACGGGCAGACGGAGATCATAACGCTTCTGCGCTGGTTCGATTCCGGCTCCTTCACCGCCGATTGGGCGATCCGCGTGGACACGCTGACGGTGGTGATGCTCGTGGTGGTGACGACGGTGTCGTCCCTCGTGCATCTCTATTCGTTCGGCTACATGGCCCATGACGAGAATTTCCGCGAGGGCGAGGAAAGCTACCGCGCGCGCTTCTTCGCGTATCTGTCGTTCTTCACCTTCGCGATGCTGATGCTGGTGACGGCCGACAACCTCGTGCAGATGTTCTTCGGCTGGGAGGGTGTGGGCGTCGCCTCCTACCTCCTGATCGGCTTCTACTACCGCAAGCAAAGCGCCGGTGCGGCGGCGATGAAGGCCTTCATCGTCAACCGCGTGGGCGATTTCGGCTTCGCGCTCGGCATCTTCGCGCTGTTCTACCTCACCGACAGCATCACCTTCGGCGAGATCTTCGACCAGGCGCCCGAGATCGCCGAGATGCAGATCAACTTCCTCGGCATGAGCCTTCCGGCGGTCGAGGTGGTGGC
>JBMYPI010000231.1:0-3854 GCA_049600155.1 Rubricella sp. | reverse complement strand
GCAGGCTCGGGCGGCCCCGACGCGATCCTCGTCATCGCGGCGGCCCCGCATCCCGGCGCACCGCAGGCTGATGCGTTGCTGACCGACCGCCGGCAGGCGTTCGAACGGGGCCTGGCCGCGCTCGAAAGACTGACCTCGGGGCCGTTGTTGATGACCCATGACCGCCGCGAACGCATCTCGCCGGGCGGACGTATCCGGCCCATCGCCGTGGAAGCCGCGACATCGGGCGCGCTCCCGGGGACCATCATCGACCGGTTCGTGCCGGTCACGGGCGGGCGGCGGGTCTGGCAGATCGGGGCGCAGGATGTCGCCCGGATCGGCGACGCGCTCGAAACAGGGCTCGTCCCCTTCGAGCGGGTCGTCGCGATCGCGGGCGCGGGGACAGCGGCATCGCGTCTCCTGCGGATGGTCGAGGGTGCCGAGATCCTGCCCTCGATCGGTGACGCGCGGCCGAAGGCGGGCGGGCGTGTCCTCGCGGGGCCGGCGATCGGCGGGGCGGCAAGCCGGTTCCTTCCGGCGCGATGTAACCAGATCACGATTCTGCCCGGGCCGCGGCGGGCCGACGAGCCGGACCGCCCGCGTTGGCACGTCCCGACGCGGCGGCCGCTCAGGGCGGCCCCCCTCATCCCGCACGCCGCGCTGGACGGCCTTCTTGGGCCTGATGTTCCGGCGCTTCCGCTCCTGCGCGCGCTTTCCGTCGGCGATGCGGAGGAGGCACGCCGCCTCGGCGCGCTCGCGCTTCTGGAGGAAGACATAGCGCCGCTCACATGGGCCAGCGGCGGGACGGAGGATTTCGGCGCACTTCTGCGCTCGACGCTGGACACGCTGGCGCGGGAGGACCGGCCCTGATGCTGACGCTCTGGAGGCGGGACACGATCGGCTGGCTGATCCTGGCGGCGCTCCTGCCCGCGATCGGCCTCGCGGTCCTGGGCGGAAACGGGCTGGCCTTTACCGGCGCGCTGGTGATCGCCAGCCTCTGGCAGGCGCTCTTCCGCCACGAGGCCGGGATCCCGCTTTCGCCGAGCGGGGTGGTGACTGCGGCGAGCGTGGCGATCCTCGCCTCGCCGGATCTTGGGCTGGTGCAGATCGCGCTTGCGGTGACCATCGGGATGGTTCTGGGTGAACTGGTCTTCGGCGGGTGGGGGCGCAACGTTATCGCCGCGCCCGTGGTGACGCTTGCGACACTGACCCTCGCGTTCCCCGGCCTCGCTCCGGCGCCGGCGGACCCCTGGCTGCTTCCCGCCGCAGGCGCGGGGGCCCTGATGCTCTTGACGACGGGAATCCTGTCGCTCGGCGCGATGGCCGCTGCAGCGATTGCCTTCGCCTGTGTCATCCTGCTGGCCGGGGCGGGCTGGCCGGAGGGCGGGGCGCTCGGCCATCTCGCCTTCGTGGCCGTGTTTCTCCTCGGCGATCCGGTCACGGGGGGGCAGACGCGCGCCGGGCGCATCCTCCATGGCGCGCTTGGCGGGGCGCTGGCGGCCCTGCTGACGCTCTCGGCGCCGGATGTCGCAGGCCCGGCCGTCTTCGCCGTTCTCCTCGCCTCCGTCTTCGCGCCGCTGATCGATCATGGCGTCGTCGCCTATCACATCCAACGCAGGAACCGCCGCCATGGCTGAACTCAACCCGTTCGCGCGCATCCTCGCCCTGCCCAATGACAGCCGGGCCAAGACCCTCGCCATGGCCTTCGCGGTCTCCGCGGTGTGCTCGCTCGCGGTCTCCTTCGGGGCGGTGGTGCTGCAACCGATGATCGAGGCGAACCGCGCGGCGGAGCGGCAGGCACGGCTCGATGCACTGATCGAGCGCCTGCCGGGCCTGACCGCGCTTCTCGCCGAAAGCGCTGCGGACACGATGGAGACGCTCTCCCTCGACCTCGCGACGCTGGAACCGGTGGACGAGGAGCCGCCCGAGCCCATCGCCGCCATCGCCGACCCCGACGCCTCCAACCCGATCCCGCCGGAGCAGGATCTCGCCGCGCTCGGGCGGCGGCCGAACGCCGCGACGATCCATGTCCTGCGGGACGGAGACGCGGTGGAGATGGTGATCCTGCCCGTGATGGGGCGCGGCTATCAGAGCATCATCCAGGGCTTCCTGGCGCTGGGGGGCGACCTCAACACCATTGCCGCGCTGACGATCACGCGGCAGGGGGAGACCCCGGGCCTCGGTGCACGCATAGAGGAGGCGGACTGGCAGGCGCTCTGGCCCGGCACGGAACTGCGCGACGCGGAGGGGACGCTGCGCGTTTCCGTCGTGCGCGGGGGCGCGACGAATGAATACGAGGTGGACGGGATCACCGGCGCGACCCGAACCTCGAACGGGATCCAGAACATGATCCGCTTCTGGGTGGGGCCGGAGGGCTACGGCCCGCTTCTCGACGCGCTGGCGGAGGGTTCGCTGTGAGCGCCTGGACGACCCTTCGCGGCCCGCTCATCGCGGACAACCCCGTCACCCTGCAGATCCTCGGTATCTGTTCGGCGCTGGCGGTCACCACATCGATGACGACGGCGCTGACGATGTCGCTCGCGCTCACCGTGGTGCTGGTGTGCGGAAGTGCGATCATCTCCCTCATCCGGCACCATATCCCGGCCTCGATCCGGCTGATCCTGCAGATCACGATCATCGCGTCGCTGGTGATCGTGGCGGACCTCATCCTGCAGGCGTTCCTGTTCGAGGTGAGCCAGCGGCTTTCGATCTTCGTCGCGCTGATCGTGACGAACTGCCTCGTGCTCGGCCGGGCCGAAGCCTTCGCGATGCATAACCCGCCGGGGCCGTCCATGCTCGACGCGCTCGGCAACGGGCTCGGCTATTCGCTGGTGCTGATGGTGATCGCCTTCCCGCGGGAGCTGTTCGGGCTCGGGACCCTGTTCGGGAAGACGATCCTGCCGCCCGAGGGCGATGGCGGCTGGTTCACGCCCTTCGGCTTCATGCTGCTGGCGCCGAGCGCGTTTTTCCTCCTCGGCCTTCTGATCTGGGCGATCCGCTCCTGGCGGGTCGAGCAGGCGGAGGAAGACAGCTTCCCGATCCCCGCGGCGCGGAGGGCCGGGCCATGACGGACCTGTTCCTGCGGGCGGTCTTCGCCGACAACCTGATCCTCTCCTTCTTCCTCGGGGTCTGCACCTTCCTCGCCGTATCCCGGCGGGTGGAGACGGCCATCGGCCTCGGCATCGCGATCGTCGCGGTGATGACGATCACGGTGCCGCTGAACAACCTGATCTTCACGCTGCTGCTCGAACGCGGCGCATGGGGCTGGCTGGGGCTGGACGGCGTGGACCTGAGCTTCCTGTCGCTCATCGCCTATATCGGGGTGATCGCGGCGGTGGTGCAGATTCTCGAAATGGTGCTGGAGCGGCATGTGCCCGCGCTGCACCGCGCGCTCGGCATCTACCTGCCGCTGATCACGGTGAACTGCGCGATCCTCGGGGGAAGCCTCTTCATGACCGAGCGGAACTACGGTTTCGGCGAGAGTATCGTCTACGGCTTCGGCAGCGGGGTGGGCTGGGCGCTCGCCATCGCCGCGCTCGCGGCGATCCGGGAACGGTTGCGCTACGCCGACGTGCCCGCCGGGCTGCGGGGCCTCGGCATAACCTTCATCGTGACGGGGCTCATGTCGATGGGCTTCACCGCGTTCGGAACGGTGGCGCTGCCATGACGGAGGTCGTGCTCGCAACGCTGGTCATGACGGCCATCGTGATCGCGCTCTCTCTGGTGGTGATGGGTGCGCGCAAGGTGCTGGTCCCCGATGTGGCGGTGACGGTTCGCCTCGGCGACGGGCGGGAGATCGCGGCGCGGGCGGGGGACAAGCTCCTGCCGGTGCTGAAGGATGCGGGCCTGCCGATCCCGTCGGCCTGTGCAGGGGC
>JBMYPI010000230.1:0-3870 GCA_049600155.1 Rubricella sp. | reverse complement strand
CGGCGAGGCGGGGTTCTTCGCCCGGCTGGTGGACAGGGTGCTGACCCGATGATGAAAGGCTGATCGCAGATGCATCCGGCGAAATCCGTGATCTTCTTCACCGTGATGTCGGGCCTTGGCTATGGCCTCGTGGCATGGCTCGGGATCGCCCAGCTCCTCGGCAGGACCTTGCCGGGCGTGTGGCCTCTTGCGCTGCTCACGCTCGCGCTTCTGGCGATCACCGCCGGGCTTTTGAGTTCAACTCTGCACCTGGGCCATCCGGAACGGGCGTGGCGGGCGCTCAGCCAATGGCGGACGAGCTGGCTCAGCCGCGAGGGCGTGCTGGCGGTTCTCGCCTTTCTGCCGCTTGGCCTGTGGTGGCTCGGGCTTGCGATCGGTTTTCCGACAACGCCCTTCGCCGCCCTTTCCGCGCTTCTCGCGCTTCTGACGGTGTTCTCCACGGCGATGATCTACGCCTCGCTGAAGGCCGTTCCCGCCTGGCACGGGCCGGGCACCGTCGCCGCCTACCTCGCCCTGGCGCTCTATACCGGCGGGGCTGTCTATCTCGCCGCGGCGGGCCTTGCGGTGCCCGATCCCGGCGCGGAGGGCCGCGCGATGGCGCTTGCGCTGGTTCTCGCGCTCGCTGCCAAGGCTTTCTACTGGCGACGTTCAGCTGCGCGCCACGGGCCCGGTATCGCGGAGGCGACCGGCATCGCGGGTGCGCCGCGCCTTCTCGAGGGGCCGCATACCGGGCAGAACTACCTGATGCGCGAGATGGGGTTCGTGATCGCCCGGCGGCATTCCCGCACGCTCCGACTTTTCGTTCTGGCGGCGCTGTTCGCGCTGCCCTTCCTTGCCCTCGTCGCGGCCCTCGAGGGCGTGGGCGCGCGTTGGGTCACGGTGCTCGCGGCGGTGAGCATCCTGACAGGTGCGTTCGTGGAGCGGTGGCTGTTCTTCGCCGAGGCGCGCCACGTTCAGGCGCTCTATTACGGTCACGATCCGGCGGGCGCATCCGCATGATCGCGGGTTTCGAGAAACCGCTCGAAACCGAAACAGACCTGCTCGATCTCCGTCTTGAAGGCGATCAGGCGTTCATGCACCTGGCGGGCGGCTTCACGATCCCCCCCGGTGAGACTGTCCTCGATCACCCGATCGAAATCGCGCAAGGGGACGTAGATCCGGCGGAACGCCTCGTCGATCGCTTCCGCGAGCGCGGCCTGCGTGCCGCGTGTCCGGGCAAATCCGCTCTCGAGCACATCGAACAGGGGCGTGCCCCCCGAAAGCGTGAGGGTGATCCTGCCGCCGTCGCGCCGGAGCAAGGCCCCGGCGTAACCCGGCACCGTGCCCGACCCCTCGGCGAGAGCCCGTTCCAGCGCGGCGACGAGATCGGCGTCGAGAACGCCGAGCGCGGGCTCGGGCCTGTCCAGATCGAGGGAAAAGGTCGCGCCACCCAGCGATCCGGTCAGCCGGTCGACATTCAGGGGCTCGTTCGGTGCGGGCTGGATAAGGATGATTTCCAAGGGACGGGCACGGGGCTTGACTATGGCTGAAACACCCGCCCGAAAGCGGATCGATGCGCTTCGCCTACCGCACGATTCACTAAGAACGTGTTAATCCTACCGCGAAACGTCCAAATCCGTAAGAAAAACGTCAAGCCTTTTGCGTTTCGCTCAGGCGAGGGAGAGGAGGGGCCCGTCCGGCCGCCCCGAACGCGAACCCCGGCCGCGGGGCCGGGGTCCGGTTCCTCAGGGTTCGGCTGAAGCCTCAGGCCTTGGCAAGCGCGATGGCCGTGTCGCTCATCCGGTTGGAGAAGCCCCATTCGTTGTCATACCACGTCAGGATCCGGCACATCGTGCCTTCCATCACCTTCGTCTGGTCCATGTGGAAGACGGAGGAATGCGGATCGTGGTTGAAATCCATCGAGACGAGTCTCTCGTCGGTATAGCCGAGGATACCTTTCAGCGGCCCATCGGCGGCGGCGCGGATCGCGGCGTTGATCTCCTCGACGGTCGTGGCGCGCTTCGCCTCGAAGGTCAGATCGACAACGGAGACATTCGGCGTCGGAACCCGGATCGCCACGCCGTCGAGCTTGCCCGAAAGCTCGGGCAGGACGAGGCCGACGGCCTTCGCCGCGCCGGTGGAGGTCGGGATCATCGACATCGCCGCCGCCCGCGCGCGGTAGAGATCCTTGTGCATCGTGTCGAGCGTCGGCTGGTCGCCCGTGTAGGAATGGATCGTCGTCATGAAGCCGCGCTCGATCCCGATCGCGTCGTTGAGGACCTTCGCGACCGGTGCGAGGCAGTTCGTCGTGCAGGATGCGTTGGACACGACCTTGTCGGCGTCGGTCAGGACGTCATGGTTCACGCCATAGACGATCGTCTGATCCGCGCCCGACGCGGGGGCCGAAACGAGCACCTTCTTCGAACCGTTCTCCAGGTGCAGGGCGGCCTTGTCGCGCGCGGTGAAGATGCCGGTGCATTCCAGCGCCACGTCCACATCGCCCCATGGCAGCTCTTTCGGATCGCGGATCGCCGTCACCCGGATCGGGCCGGTGCCGCAATCGAAGCTGTCGCCGTCGATGGTGACGGTGGCAGGGAACTTCCCGTGGACACTGTCGTATTTTAGCAGGTGCACATTGGTTTCGATGGGGCCGAGATCGTTGATCGCGACGACGCGGATATCGGTCCGGCCCGATTCCACGATGGCCCGCAGGACGTTGCGGCCGATGCGGCCGAAACCGTTGATGGCGACGTTGACCATGGAAAGTGCTCCTCCTGTTCCGGTTCGGGACGTGGCGTCCGTTCGCCCGCGATAGACCACGAAGCCGCCCCATGAGTCCAGTGGCGCAACGCCCGTGCCTCTGCACGGTTCCCCGAATGCTTGGGTAGGCCGCGCCAGCGGCGAGGGCGGAACCCTCGATCCGCTCAGAGCCTGCGCAGATCGAGCGTGCGCGGGAAATCGGGATGCACGCCCGCATGGGCCGGTTGGCGCAGATCGGGGCTTTGGCCGCCACGCTCGAAGCGGGAGAGTCTCCGCCCTTCGGCCTCCAGCGCATTGATCGGCCGCGTCTCGTGTGCCCGCCCGCCGGGATGGGCGACATGGTAGGTCACCCCGCCGATGGAGCGGCCCGCCGCGCGGTCGAACAGGTCGAAGCGCAGGGGCCCATGCGCCCCGATCGTGGGGTGGAGCGCCGACCAGGGTTGCCATGTCCGGAAGCGGATACCGGCCACGTGCGCGCCGTCGGGCCGCTTCTCCATCGGGACGGCGGTGCCGTTGCAGCACAGTTCGAACCGTTCGGGATCGAAATTCTCCAGCCGCACCTGCATCCGCTCGACGGAACTGTCGACATAGCGCGCCGTCCCGCCGCCGCCCGCCTCTTCACCGAGCACGATCCACGGCTCGATGGCCGAGCGCAGCTCGAGCTCGGTCTCGTCGATCTTCGACCGCCCCGCGACGGGGAAGCGGAAATCGAACTGCGCGGCGAACCAGCTCCATTCGAAGGGGTATCTGTGCGCCTTCGACAGGTCCGACAGAACCTCGCGGAAATCCTCGCGCACATGATCGGGCAGAAGGAAGCGATCATGCAGATGGGTGCCCCAGGGCTTGAGCGCGCCGCGATAGGGCGTGTCCCAGAACCACGCGATAAGCGCGCGGATCACCAGCGCCTGCGCCATCGACATCTGCCAGTGCGGCGGCATCTCGAAACCGCGGAACTCCACAAGGCCGAGCCGGCCCGTCGGCCCGTCGGGGGAGAACATCTTGTCGATGCAGATCTCCGCCCGGTGGGTGTTGCCGGTCAGGTCGATCAGGAGGTGGCGGAAGAGCCGGTCGACCAGCCATGGCTGATGGTAATGGCCCAGCCGATCGAGCTCCTTCAGCGCGATCTCCATC
>JBMYPI010000229.1:0-3885 GCA_049600155.1 Rubricella sp. | reverse complement strand
GACCGGTGGTCGATGCGAAACCGCATCCCAGTGAGCGTTCGGGCGGAAACGAGGCGCCCCGATCCGGCCGAAATCCACACCGAACTCCCCAAAGGAGGTCTCCCATGGCCAAGGCACAGGCGGGCGACACCGTCACATTCCATTACACCGGCACCCTCGCCGATGGCAGCGTTTTCGATTCCAGCGAGGGGCGCGAGCCACTGGGCTGCACGCTCGGCGAAGGACAGATCATTCCCGGTCTCGACACCGCGCTGCAGGGTCTCGAAGCCGGCGAGAAGACGACCGTCACCATCCCGGCGGACGAAGCCTATGGCGCGCATGACCCCCGCCAGGTTCAGGAGGTGCCGCGCTCCGAGATCCCCGACGAGATCCCGCTCGCGGTCGGTCTCCAGCTCCAGGCGCGCACGCCCGACGGGCAGGCGGTGCCGCTCGTCGTGACCGCCGTCGCCGAGGACACCGTCACCCTCGACGCCAACCACCCGCTCGCGGGCAAGGACCTCACCTTCGCGGTGGAGATGGTCAGCGTCGGCTGATCCTCACGGCTCCGCACCGGGGCCGACATGCTCCTCCAGCCAGTCGAGAACCGGCCGGGCGGTGGACCACAGCCACAACGCATGGTCGAAGGGCGCCTGCCCTTCGGCCTTTTCCCTCGGCAGTCGCTTCATCAGAAGAAGTTGTTTGAGCCGCAGTAGCGCGATCCGGGGATGGTCCCTGGGATACCCGCGCGGGGCTGTCTTCAGAGTATCGCCCGCGTAGGGCAAGCCTGCCCTCTCCGCATCGGCCAACGCCCGCTCCAGCGCCGGGCCGGCCCCGTCGTCGAGGATCGCCTGGCGCAACTTCTCCAGCCGTGCCGGACCGATCTCGTATTCACCCGCCCCCGCCATAACGCCCTGCGCCGAGACCGAAACATACAGTCCGAAGCCTGGCCGGATACCGCGAACGACGCCGTAGGTGTTCGTCTTGTAGGGGCTCTTGTCCTTAGAGAAGCGGATATCACGGTTCTGGCGGAAGACCTTCACCGCGCCGCCGAGTTCCGCCGCAAGATCATCGAGAAGGCGTGTGAGCGGCGCCTTTACCTCGTCCTCGAAGGTGGGGCGATGCGCGTCGAACCAGGCCTTGGTGTTGTTCCGCTCCAGCCCCGCGAACCAGGCGAAGGCGGCCGGCGTGAAGCCGAGGAAGGGCGGGGCGAAAGGGTCGTCCGGCAGCATTGGGGTGTTCCTTTCAGGCACCCTTCGAGCCTACCCCACGATGATGGCGGATTGCCATATCGGCGCGATCTGTGCGTAGGCGATCGCGCTCGACAGCCCCGGCCAGCCCAGCGGATCATTGATATGGAGCGTCAGAGCGCTGAACCCGCAGCTCACACCCCGGATCACCACGAAATGGCCGACCTGCGAGAACCCGGGGTTCACCAGCATGATGATCGGTCGCCCCGAGGCGACCGTCTGGTAGACATCCGTCTGCGAACCGGGCCCCACAAGGCTCGTGAATGCCCCCACATGCTGACCGATCAGGAACCGGATCTGCTGCATGTGGCCGGGCACGTTGGCGTTCCACGGCATCGAACACACGGGCGCCGAAGGCGTGCCGTTCGCCTGCGCGACCAGCGCGCATTGGCTCGGTGCGCTGCCCTGCGCCCAGTAGATCACCTGTTGCGCCGCGGCGGCCCAGCACCAGTTGCTCATCTGCTGGGGGATGTTCTGGATACCGAGGTCGATCGGCTGGCATTGCGCCGTCGCCGGCAATGCAACGGCGTTAGTAGCGGCGAGCGCGCCGAGAAGGAATTCACGCCTGTCCATGCTCGCTCCGCGCTCCACCATGGTTCCCGACCGGCGCAGCCTAGCACGGCCCCGGCCGATTTGCGCGGTCCGGATCTCACCGGCCTTCGTCGATTTCACGCCATCGTGAGGGCGATCGCGAAACGGACCGGGCGCCGGCGCGTTCCGATCGTGACGACCCGGGGGGCGTGGATGACCACCCCGGCTGTTCCTGCCACTCGAAACCGAAGGAAACCGATGATGACCTATACCGTCGAATTCTTCCTGCCCGCCCTTGCCATGCTGACGATGATCGCGTTGCTCGGCTGGTCCCTGTTCGCCAAGCGGGAAGCCGAGAACCGGCTCGAAAGCGAAGGGACGACGCCGTCCTCCCTCGCGCGTGATGGGGATCCCCACCGCATCGGCGGCGGGTGAGCAGCGGGGTCCGCCCCGCTACGACGTGACGAAAGGAAACCGCCCCGAAGGAGGCCTTCGGGGCGGTTTGCTTTTCAAGTCGGGCGCGAGGATCAGAAGCTCAGCGCCTTGGCCTGCGTGACCTGCGGCAGCGCCGCGATCTGGGCGAGCATGTCGGGCGTCACATACGCATCGACACCGAGAAGCGCGATGGCCTCGCCGCCCTTTTCGGCGCGGCCGAGCGCGAAGGTGGCGATGTTGATACCGAGATCACCGAGCTTGGTGCCCAGCGCGCCGATATAGCCCGGCGCGTCGGAATTGGTGGTGTAGAGCATGAAGGGCATCGGCTCGGCTTCGAGGTTGATCCCCTTGATCTGGATGATCCGGGGCTTGCCATCGGAATAGACGGTCGCCGCAACGGAGCGGGTCTGCTTTTCCGTCGTGACGGTCAGGCGCACATAGGCCTCATAGGCGCCCTGCGCGTCCATCCGCGTCTCGGCGATGGTAATGCCGCGCTCCCGCGCGACGAAGGGGGCGGAGACCATGTTGACCGCGCCCTCGCCCACGATCGGCAGAAGAAGCGCGGAGACGAGCGAGGCCGTCAGCGGCTTGAGGTTCAGATCCCCCACCTCGCCGACATATTCGATCTCGATGCCCGTGATCGGGTTCTCGGTCACCTGGCCGGCAAATCCGCCCAGAGCCTCGCAGACGGCGATCCAGGGCTTGAGGCGCGGGGCCTCCTCGGCGGTGACGGACGGCGCGTTCAGCGCATTCATCACCGCGCCCGTCATCAGGTAGTCGGCCATCTGCTCGGCCACCTGAAGCGCGACGTTTTCCTGCGCCTCGTTCGTGCTGGCTCCGAGATGCGGGGTGCACACGGCATTCGGCGCGGAGAAGAGTGGGTTGTCGGTGGCGGGCTCGACGGCGAACACATCGAAGGCCGCACCGGCGAGGTGCCCGTCCTCCAGCGCCTTCACGACGGCCGCCTCGTCGACAAGCCCGCCGCGGGCGCAGTTCACCAGACGCGCACCCTTCTTCATCAGCGCGATCCGGTCGGCGTTGAGAAGGTTGGCTGTCTTTTCCGTCTTCGGCAGGTGGAGGGTCACGAAATCGGCCTGGGGCAGAAGCTCCTCAAGCGTGTCGATCTTGGTCACGCCGATCTCGGTCGCGCGGTCATGGCTGAGGAACGGGTCATAGGCCAGCACCTTCATCTTCAGCCCAAGCGCGCGGTTGGCGACGATGGAGCCGATATTGCCGCAGCCGATCAGGCCGAGCGTCTTGCCCGTGATCTCCACACCCATGAAACGGGACTTCTCCCACTTGCCCGCGCGGGTGGAGGCATCGGCCTCGGGGATCTGGCGGGCGACCGCGAACATCATCGCGATGGCGTGCTCGGCGGTGGTGATGGAGTTGCCGAAGGGCGTGTTCATCACGACCACCCCCTTGGCCGAGGCGGCGGGGATGTCGACATTGTCGACCCCGATCCCGGCGCGACCGACGACCTTGAGGTTGGTGGCCTTCTCGAGCACCTCCGCGGTGACCTTCGTGGCGGAGCGGATGGCGAGGCCGTCATAATCGCCGATGATCTCCATCAGCTTCGCGGGATCCTTGCCGAGCGCGGGCTGGAAATCGACCTCCACGCCACGGTCGCGGAAGATCTGGACGGCGGCATTGCTGAGCTTGTCGGAAATGAGAACCTTGGGCATTGGAATGC
>JBMYPI010000228.1:0-3893 GCA_049600155.1 Rubricella sp. | reverse complement strand
CATCCTCATCCGGGAGCAGGTGCTCGCGCTGATCGCGCTTGCGACGCTCGGTATCGGCGTGGCGATGACGGCGCAGTTTCCCACCTTCCAGGGCCTCCTGATGACCACGGTCATCAGTTCGATCGGATTTCACTATTACGAGACGGTCAACCAGTCGCTCCAGCTTCAATGGCTGGACAAGGCGAAGGCGCCGCAGATGCTGGGCTGGATCGTCGCGACGGGCTCGGGCGCGTCGCTTCTCGCCTACGGGCTGCTCGTCGTCGGCTGGCAGACCTTCGACTGGAGCTACAACGCCGTCTATATCGCGGGGGGCGGCGCGACGGTGCTCATCGCGCTCGTGGCTTTCCTCGTCTATCCCCAATTCGAAAGCCCGAACCCGCAGACCAAGCGGATGGTCCTGCGCAAGCGCTACTGGCTCTACTATGCGCTCCAGTTCATGTCCGGCGCGCGGCGGCAGATCTTCGTCGTCTTCGCGGCCTTCATGATGGTGGAGAAGTTCGGGTTCGAGGTGCACGAAGTCACCGCACTCTTCCTCGTGAACTACCTCGCGAACATGATCTTCGCCCCCGCCATGGGCAAGTTCGTCAGCGTCTACGGGGAGAAGCGGGCGCTGACGGTGGAGTATACGGGGCTGATCTGCGTCTTCCTCGCCTATGGCGCGCTCTACTTCCTCGATTGGGGGCTTCTGGCCTGGGGCGTGTTCATCGCGGGCGCGCTCTACGTTCTCGATCACCTCTTCTTCGCGCTCGCCTTCGCCCTGAAGACCTATTTCCAGAAGATCGCCGATCCGCAGGACATCGCACCCACGGCGGCGGTCGCCTTCACGATCAACCATATCGCGGCGGTGTTCCTGCCGGCCTCGCTCGGCTACCTCTGGCTCGTGTCGCCCGGCGCGGTGTTCTGGCTCGCGGCCGGGATGGCGTGCGTCTCGCTTTGTCTTGCGCTTCTGATTCCGCGCCACCCCGAAAAGGGGAACGAGACGATCTTCGCACGGCCCAACCAGCCGCTTCCGGCGGAGTAGGCGGATGGCGACCCGGCAGGCGCGGTTCACCACCGGCTCGACCATGCGCCATGTCGTGGTGATGACGCTGACGGGCTCGCTCGGCCTCACCTTCATGTTTCTTGTCGATTTCGCGACGCTTTTCTGGGTCAGCCGCCTCGGCGAGGAGAGCTATATCGCGGCGGTCGGTTTCGCCTGGGTGATCCAGTTCTTCACGATCTCCGCCGGGATCGGCCTCGCCATCGCGGCGACGGCGCTCGTTTCCCGCGCGATCGGCCAGGAGGACTGGCATCGCGCCCGCTGCGAGGCGACGGGCGCGATGACGCTCACCGTGATCGTGCAGGCGGTGGTGGCGGCGCTGGTGCTGGCGTTCCGTGATCCGCTCCTCGCACTCCTCGGGGCGGAGGGCTACACGGCCGAGGTCGCGAGCCGGTTCCTGCTCCTCTCCGTCCCCGCCTTGCCGGTGATGGCGCTCGGCATGGCGGCGGGCGCGATCCTGCGCGCGGCGGGGGATGCATGGCGGTCGATGCTCGTGACCTTGAGCGCGGGCCTGATCGCCATGGTCATCGATCCCTTCCTCATCCTCGAGGGGGAGGTGATGGGCGTCACGCTGGGCCTCGGCCTCGGCGTGGACGGTGCCGCGCTCGGCACCGCGATGAGCCGGATCGCGACCGGCGCGCTCGGCCTGTGGTTCGTGGTGCGGATCCACGATCTCGCGGTGAAGCCCACGGTGCGGGACGTGCGCGCGATCCTGCAACCTTTCGCCCGGATCGCCGCCCCTGCCATCGCCACGCAATTGTCCACTCCGTTCGGCAATTTCGTCCTGACCGCCCTGATCGCGCCATTCGGCGATGATGCCGTGGCGGGGTGGTCCGTCGTCTCGCGGCTCACCGTTCTCGCCTTCGGCGGCATCTTCGCGCTGTCGGGCGCGATCGGCGGCATCATCGGTCAGAACTACGGTGCCGCGCTGATGGAGAGGGTCCGCTGCACCTATCGCGACGCACTGATCTTCTGCGCCCTCTACACGCTGGCCGCATGGATGCTCCTTGCCCTTGGGGCAGGCTGGATCGCGGGTGTCTTCGGCGTCGACGGGACCGGCGCCGACGTGGTTCTCGCCTTCGGGCGGGTGGCTGCGGGTGCCTTCGTCTTCACCGGTGCGATCTTCGTGGCCAATGCCGCGTTCAACAATCTCGGCCGTCCGCTCTGGTCGACGGGCGTCAACTGGCTCCGCGACGGGGTGGTGATCTGGCCGGTCTCCGCCCTGATGGCGGGCAGCTTCGCCGCGCCGGGCGTCGTCTACGGTCAGGCGCTCGCGGGGGTGATCGTCGGCATCCTCGCGACGATCATCGCCTGGCGGTTCATCGCGCGCCTCGACCCGCCGCGCTGCCCGACCGTCCCCTTGCCCGCGGACCCGGGCGCGCCTACCTCAGCGGAGAACCCCTGACAGAAGGGAACGCGATGCTCTTCAGCCTCAACCGCAAGAAACTCCAGATGGTCGCGCCGCAGGACGCACTGCCCGGCCGTGCCGCCCCGATCCCCACGGCGGATGCTCATTTCGTGAATGGCCGGCCACTCAAGGGCCCCTATCCCGAGGGCCTGCAGACGGCGATGTTCGGCATGGGCTGCTTCTGGGGCGTGGAACGGATGTTCTGGAAGCTCGACGGCGTCTGGATCACCGCCGCCGGATACGCCGCGGGCTACACGCCCAACCCGACCTACCAGGAAGTCTGCACCGGGCAGACCGGCCATAACGAGGTCGTTCTCGTGGTCTACGACCCCGAAACGATCCGCTACGAAACCCTCCTGCGCACCTTCTGGGAGGGCCATGATCCGACGCAGGGCATGCGGCAGGGCAACGACATGGGCACGCAATACCGCTCGGGCATCTACACCTATTCCGACACCCAGAAGGCCCTCGCAGAGGAAACCCGCGCGGACTACCAGAAACGGCTCACCGCAGCGGGCTATGGCCCCATCACGTCCGAGATCATCCCGGCCGGCGAGTTCTACTTCGCCGAGGAGTACCACCAGCAATACCTCGCCAAGAACCCCAACGGCTATTGCGGCATCGGCGGCACGGGCGTGACCTGTCCGATCGGCACCGGGGCCTGAGCCGGCCCTCTCATGTCTTCGTCAAATATCCCGGGGAGCGCGAGGGGCAGCGCCCCTCGCACCCGCTTGACCCGGGGCGCACCGCAACCCATACCGGCGCAAACCCCGCGCCGGAGCACCCCATGACGACCTGGACCGCCCTGACCACCCTGAAGGACAAGACGCAGGCCGAGGCGCTCGGCGAAGCGCTCGAAGCGCTCGATCCCGCGCCCACCGGCATCGGCGTCTTCGAGGTCGAGGACGGCTCGGGCACATGGGAGGTCGGCGGCTATTTCACGGCGAAACCGGATCTCGCCGGTCTCGCGCTTCTGGAGGCGATGCATGGCGCGCGGCCCTTCGCTGTCTCGAAGCTCGACGATGTGGACTGGGTCGCGCAGGTGCGCCGGGAACTCACCCCCGTGCCCGCGGGGCGCTTCGTCGTCCATGGCGGGCACGACCGGGATCGCATCCCGCTCAACCGCATCGGTCTGGAGATCGAGGCCGCGATGGCCTTCGGCACGGGTCACCACGGCACGACGCAAGGGTGCCTGATCTCGCTGGACCACCTCCTGCGACAGGGGCTGACGGCGCGCAATGTCGCCGATATCGGGGCGGGAACGGCCGTGCTCGCCATGGCCGCCTGCGCCGCGATGCCGGCGCGCGCGATCGCCTCGGATATCGATCCGGTGGCGACGATGACCGCGCGGGCCAATACGCGCTTCAACGGGCTCGGGCACCGTATCGCCTGCATCACCGCGCCGGGTTTCCGCCACCCGGAGATCGCCCGCCGCGCGCCTTTCGA
>JBMYPI010000227.1:0-3908 GCA_049600155.1 Rubricella sp. | reverse complement strand
TCGCCGCAGAACCGACCATCCGCCTTGGCGCCTTTCTGGGTGTTCTGGCGGCCATGGCGCTTTGGGAGGTCGCGGCGCCGCGCCGGCGACGGGATTTCCCGCGCGTGATCCGCTGGACGAACAACCTGGCACTCGTGGTGCTCGATACCGTGATCCTGCGGCTCAGCTTCCCGATCCTCGCAGTCGGACTCGCCACAATGGCGGAGCAGCACGGCTGGGGGTTGTTCAACAACATCGATGTCCCGGTCTGGCTCGCCATCGTCGCCTCGATGCTGTTGCTCGATCTCGCGATCTATCTCCAGCATGTAATGTTCCATGCTGTGCCGGGGCTCTGGCGGCTGCACCGGATGCATCATGCCGATCTCGACTTCGATGCGACCACAGGGCTGCGCTTCCATCCCGTTGAGATCCTGATCTCGATGGGCATCAAGCTCGCGGTGGTCGCAGCACTGGGTCCGCCCGCCGTCGCGGTGCTGCTGTTCGAGGTGATTCTCAACGGGACCGCGCTCTTCAACCACGCCAACATCGACCTGCCCCGCCAGGTGGACAGGGTGCTGCGGCTCTTCGTGGTCACGCCCGACATGCACCGCGTGCATCATTCAGTCGATCCACGCGAGACCAATTCGAACTACGGCTTCAACCTGCCATGGTGGGACCGGCTGCTTGGCACCTACGTCGCCCAGCCTGCGAAGGGGCACGAAGGGATGAAGATTGGGATCGAGCAGTTCCGCACAAGGCGCGATCTCTGGCTCGACCGGATGCTCATTCAGCCTCTGCGTGGCCCGGCGAGTGGTGGTGCTCTGGATACGCGCACTTCGAAAGCGAAGACTGTCGATTGAGCTGTCTAGTCATCGCGGTTTGGCTCCAACTGTCAGCAGCTTGTCCAAGCGACTTTTGCAATGCCCCGCAAATCAGATGTGATCAAGTGGCAGCCTCGTAGCTTGTGAACACCTCGGTGCTGCCGTCGCGCCGGATGAGGAACACGTCGTAGGCCTCGCGGCTGTCCTCCGGTCCCATGCCAGGCGAGCCGTAGGGCATGCCGGGCACAGCGAGACCCACCGCGTCGGGACGTTCGGACAGAAGCCTGCGAATGTCGGCCGGGGGCACGTGGCCCTCGATGAAATAGCCGTCGATCTCGCCGGTGTGGCAGGAGATCATCTCCTGCGGGATGCCGTTGTCGAGCTTGTGGCGGATCAGGAGCGTACCGAAGCTGGTCTCGGTGGTCACCTCGAACCCTTCGGCCTGAAGTATGCGCACCCATGCCTCGCAACAGCCGCAGTTCGGATCCTTCAAGACATGGATCGCAGGCGCGGCCTGAGCGAGACCCAGTTTCGGCGCGAGGACGGCAAGGCACGCGCCGCCGGCGAGCAGGCTGCGTCGGGTGATATGGTGCATGTCGTTTTCTCCGTTCGTAGTCGTTTGCATGGTCATCCTGCGGCGTTCAGCGCCCAGCCGATTACCAGGACCTGCGGAACGGTCAGAAGCGGCAGCAGGAGCGCCGCCTTCAGCCGCCCGGTGACCTCGCGCAGGACGAGGATCTCGGTGTAGTCGGTGGCCGCGCCGGCCATAAGGAAGGTGAAGGCGTTGCCGGGCGCGGCGGCGCGAGTCATGAGGTCGGCGGCAAGCGGCACGGAGCCTTCCGAGCAGACCTCGATGATCGTTGCCGCGACGAGAGTCAGGAACAGGCCCGCGAGCGTCGCGCCGAACCACGTCGCGAAGATTTCGGTCGGCACTGTCGCCTGGATCAGCGCGGCGAGGACAACGCCGAAGAAGAGCCAGCGCAGGACCATCCGACTGGCCGGGAAGGCGCGGAGGGCGATATCCTTCGCAAACGCCGCATCGAAGCGGGTCGCGCGCAGCCCCGCCTTCGTCTCGCGCCAGACGTGGAAGTTGGCGGGCAGGTCCACGCGGTTCGGGTTCGGCTTGACCCGGCCCGCGCGCTCCAGCGCCTCGGCAGCAAGACCTGTGAGAAGCGCGATGACGAGCGAGGCCACGAGAAACACCGCCATCCACTCCCAGCCCATCAGCACGCCGATGATGATCGTCAGCGACAGCGAGTTCCACGGGGACGCGATCAGGAAGGCGAAGACCTGGCCGAGGCTCGCGCCGCGCTCATAGAGCTTGGCACCCACCATCAGGACCCCGTGGTTACAGAGGTCGAGCAGCACACCCGCCAAGACGGCGCGCACGAGGCTCTTCGCGCCCTGGTCGCGGCCGATGATGCCGATGACGAACGCGCGCGGCACCCGGTCGATGAGGCCGACAGCCACCATGCCCACCAGGATGCCCCACCACATCAGGTTCATCATCTCCTGAACGCCGTGGGTGAAGACGCCCAGCCCGAGGGGCGCGTCGTGCGGCAGGAAGAATGCGGCGAGATAGGCGACGACGATCACCGCGCCCGAGCCCCAAAGAAGCCAGTCCACCCGTCGCCACGGAGCCGCATCCGCGTCAGCCGACGGGTCGCAGCACGACGATGCGGTCGTCGCGGTCGTCCCGCCACAGCAGGACGCGGCCTGTGCGGAGGCCAGTCGTGGCGGCGGATCGCCCGGCAGGACGAAGCCGCCTTTATCGCAGGTCGAGGCCGCGGCACGGGCTTTTGCCGTCTGGCTGATGTCGTTCATGTCGCCGTCTCCGTCATCTGATTGGAAGATAGGACCTCCAGCAACTGGAGGTTCAAGAGGCGGTTTAAGTTTTTTCAGCGGCTCGCGCCTTCTTCGATATTTGCGCGTTGGAACTGGAGAACCTACAGTCAATATAGATATGAGAAGGGGAATGCCATGCTTGCCATCGGGACGCTCGCCAAGCGCACAGGCACGAAGGTGCAGACGATACGCTACTACGAACAGATCGGGCTGTTGCCTGAGCCCGGGCGGACAGAAGGCGGACAGCGTCGGTATGGCGACGACGATCTGGACCGGCTCGCCTTTGTCCGGCACGCGCGCCAGCTCGGGTTCACGCTGGAAGCGATCCGCGAGTTGCTCGATCTCTCCGACAACCCGGGCCACTCCTGTGCGGACGTGGATCGCATCGCGCATCGCCAGCTCAAGGAGGTGGAAGCGCGGATCGCCAGGCTGGAGGCGCTGCGCAAGGAACTGAAGCGCATGCTCGCGGAATGCAGCCGCGACACCGTCTCCGACTGCCGAGTTCTTGAAGTCCTGCGCGATCACTCCGCCTGCCTCGCTGACCATGAGACCGGCGCCTGACATGCCATCCACGGAGAATCGACCCGCTGGCCGCATTGGCAGGGATCGCCGGATGCTTCCCGGTCTGGGCCTGGTGTCGCGGCGGTGCGTCCCAGCTCTGGCTCCTGCCGGGCGTGGCCAGCCTCGTGGTCTTCGGTTGGCTTCTGGCACAGGTCGAGGTGGGCTTCGCCGGGCGCGCCTTCGCGGCCTATGGCGGGGTCTACATCGCCGCCTCGCTGCTCTGGATGTGGACGGCCGAGGGGCAGAGGCCGGATGGTGGGACCTTAACGGTGCGGCCCTCTGCCTGATCGGCGCCGCTGTCATCCTGGGGACGCCAAGAGCAACATAAAAGCTCTTGAAGCTACAGTCACTGTAGCAATTACACCGATCATGACCCGATTCGATGGAGAAGATCATGATCAACAAGACACACCTGCTTGACGCCACTCCTTTGCTCGACTTCCCGTCAGACGGCATCGCGCGCCTGATCGAGGACCGGGGCTGGCTCCGGCTTTCCGAGCATGACCGCATCGGCGCCGCCTACGACTTCGTCCGGAACGAGATCCTGTTCGGCTACAATCGCGCCGACGACATTCCGGCCTCGGAGGTGCTCGCCGACGGCTATGGCCAGTGCAACACGAAAGGAACACTCCTGATGGCGCTCCTTCGGGGGCTTGGGCTTCCATGCCGTTTGCATGGCTTCTCCATTCACAAGGCGCTCCA
>JBMYPI010000226.1:0-3967 GCA_049600155.1 Rubricella sp. | reverse complement strand
AACCGGTCATAGGCGGCGCGCAGGGCCGCGCGCCGGGTTGCGATCTCGGGCGGATAGTCGATCAGCGGGCCGGTGGAGGCGGTTTCCACCCCGCAGGCGATATGGAGCGTGTTGAGCCTGCGGCGGTGCGACGGGCTGTAGGGGCTGAAGGCCGCGGGATCGGCGGGGAAGCCCGCATGCACCGGATTGATCCCGATGAACCCCGCGCCGGCCCCCGCGCAGGCCTCGGCCCAGTGCGCCAGATCGATATAGTCGCCGATCCCGCCCCGCTCCGGGGTTCGCAAGCCATAGAGGGGCAGCGTGACGCCCCAACGGCGCGGCGGGCTCGGCAGGCGTGCGGGGGCAACGAGCATCCAGCAGGTCTCCCCATCACTCTCCAGGCGGTGGCGACCGAGCGGCAAGGCAGGTAGCGGACCGGATCCCCCCTGTTCCGTTCCGTCTTCGAAGGTGATTTCCCAGGAGCCGGAGAGGGCGAGGCCCGGTGCGCGATCGGGTTCGCTGACATGCCAGCGGGGCATGGTGCGCGCCCCGTCCGCGAGCCGATCCAGATGCGCGCGGGCGTCCGCCTCGTTCCGCACCGGCAGCCCCATCGCGCCCAGAAGGGCGCGCGCGGTGTCCGGCCCGGTCTCGCGGACCCGGCGCAACTGGTCGGTATAGGCGGGCAGGATCCCAACGGCGCCCGCGAGTGCCGCAACCGGGTCGCTCATCCAACCGCCTCCGTCACGAAGACGCAGACGGCATCGGCGGGCATCGCGAAGGGGCTGCGCCCGAAGCGGTGGCCCGCCCCATCCTCCCGGCTGGTGTCGAGATCGAGCCGCCAGCGCAGCCCCTTCTCCAGCTTCGGCAGGGACACCTTGCACCCCCCGCCACGATTGAAGACGAGAAAGACCGCGTCCTCCCGCGCGGCATAGGCGGGCGTGCCGGAGGCCGTGCGCAATTCCACGCACACGGTGTCGAGGCCCGGATCGTTCCAGTCGCCATCCTGCATCGGCTGCCCGTCCGGGCGGCGCCAGAAGATATCGGCCAGTCCGTCGATGCGACGGGGGCGGGAATGCAGGAACCGCTTCTGCCGCAGGATCGGATGGTCGCGCCGCAGGGCGATCAGGCTTCGCACGAAGGCGAGGAACTCGGCGTCCCTGGCCTCCCAGTCGAGCCAGGTGATCTCGTTGTCCTGGGCGTAGGCGTTGTTGTTGCCGCCCTGGCTGTGGCCGATCTCGTCACCCGCGAGGATCATGGGCGTGCCCTGGGAGAGCAGAAGCGTCGCCATCAGGTTGCGCCTCCGCCGGGCGCGGGCGGCGTTTATGGCCTCGTCCTCCGTTTCGCCCTCCACCCCGAAATTGTCGGAGAAATTGGCGTGGTGACCGTCCTGGTTGCCCTCGCCATTGGCGTGGTTGTGCCGCTCCAGATAGGCGGTGAGGTCGTGCAGGTTGAACCCGTCATGGGCAGTGATGAGGTTCACCGAGGCGGTGGCGTTCCGCCCCGAATGGTCGAATTGCAGGGCCGAGCCGGTGATCCGCTCCGCGAGAGCAGGCGCGAACCCGTCATCCCCTCGCCAGTAGCGGCGCACGTCGTCGCGGAACTTGTCGTTCCATTCCGAGAAGGGGGGCGGGAAGCCGCCAAGCTGGTATCCGCCCGGCCCGATATCCCAGGGCTCCGCGATCAGCTTGACCGTCGACAGGACCGGATCGGATCGCATCGCGGTGAAGAGGGGGGCTGCGGGGTCGAATCCGTTCTCCGTCCGCCCCAGCGTGGAGCACAGATCGAAGCGGAACCCGTCCACATGCATCACCTCGACCCAGTAGCGCAGCGAGTCGAGGATCATCCGCGCCACCATCGGGTGTTCCGCGTTCAGCGTGTTGCCGGTGCCGGTGTCGTTCACATAGTAGCGCCGGTCGGGCATCAGCCGGTAGTAGCTGGCGTTGTCCAGCCCGCGAAAGGCGAGCGTCGGGCCGCGATGGTCGCCCTCGCCGGAGTGATTGTAGACCACGTCGAGCAGCACCTCGATCCCGGCGGCGTGCAGCCGCGCGACCATGTGCTGGAACTCCGCGATATCGTTATTGGTCAGGTATCGCGGATCGGGCGCGAAGAAGCCGAGGCTCTGGTATCCCCAGTAGTTCACCAGCCCCTTGTCGACGAGGAACCGGTCGTTGAGGAAGGCATGGATCGGCAGAAGCTCGATTGCGGTGATGCCGAGATCGGTGAGATGCTCGATCGCGGGATCGGAGGCGAGGCCGAGGAAGCTGCCGGGGCTCTCCACGCCCGGCATCCGCATCGTCATGCCCTTCACATGCGCCTCGTAGATCACGCTTTCGGCCATCGGGCGGCGGGGTCGGTCGTCCTCGCCCCAGGCGAAGCTTGGATCCTCCACCGCACATTTGGGCATGTAGGGCGCGCTGTCGCGACTGTCGTAGCTGAGATCCTGGTCCTGCGCGCCGGCCTTGTAGCCCAAAAGCGCGTCGTGCCAGACGGGATGGCCCGTCAGCCGCTTGGCATAGGGATCGATCAGGAGCTTGTTGGGATTGAACCGGTGCCCGTAGAACGGCTCGTAGGGGCCATCGACCCTGTAGCCGTAGAGCTGGCCGGGCCTCAGCCCCGCGATCCGCCCGTGCCAGATGTCGCCCTCCCGCTCGGGCAGGTCGAGCCGTGCGACCTCTTCGCTTCCGTCCTCGCTGAACAGACAAAGGGTCACGCGCGTGGCGTGGGCCGAGAAGAGCGCGAAATTCACGCCTTCCCCGTCGAAGGTCGCGCCCATCGGCCAGGGGCGGCCTTCCTCCATCACATGCTCGATCGTCATCCGGTCTTCTTCAGCCCCTCGAAGAGCGCGGCATACTCCGCCGCCGAGGCATCCCACCCCACGGGCTGGCGCATGGCGTTGCGCTGCATCCGCGCCCAGGTTTCGGCATCGCGATAGAGCGCGCAAAGCTCCTTGAGCGCAAGGGCGAGGGCCTCCGTCGTGACCGGATGGAACTGAACCCCCGTCGCGGCGCCGCTGCGAAGCGCCGCGCTGTTGGCGTCGATCACCGTGTCGGCGAGCCCGCCGGTCAACGCCACGAGCGGCAGGGTGCCGAAGCGCAGCCCGTAAAGCTGGGTCAGCCCGCAGGGTTCGAACCGGGAGGGCACGAGGATCGCATCGCCGCCCGCGATCATCCTGTGGGCCAGCGCCTCGTCATAGCCGATGCGGACGGAAACGGCGGGATGCGCCGAAAGCGCGGTGAACCGCGCTTCCAGCCCCTTCTCGCCGCTCCCCAGAAGCGCGAGTTGCCCGCCCTCATCGAGGAGCGCTGGAAGGGCATCGGCGAGCATGTCGAGCCCCTTCTGCCCGGTCAGCCGCGAGATGACCACGCAAAGGGGCCCCTCGCTTTCGCCAAGCCCGAATTCCGCGCGCAGGGCCGCCTTGTGCCGGGCCTTTCCCCGCGCCGATTTGTAGGGCGGTGCCCAGGCGTCGAGGTCGATTCCGTTGAGGATGCCGGTGACATCGGCGGCGCGGGCGCGCATCACGCCGTCGAGACCCATGCCGAATTCGGGCGTCAGAAGCTCCGCCGCGTAGGTGGGCGAGACGGTCGAGATCCGGTCGGCATCGACGAGCCCGGCCTTCAGCGCGCTGATCCGGCCCCAGTATTCGAACCCGTCCTGGGTGAAGCGGTCCTTCGGCAGGCGCAGGACGTCCATCCTGTCCCGGCCCGTGACGCCCTGGAAGGCGATGTTGTGGATCGTCAGAAGCGTGCCGACATCCCCGATCCCGCGCGCCCTGAGATAGGTGGGCGCGAGGGCCGCCTGCCAGTCGTGCAGGTGCAGCACCTCCGGCCGCCAGCCGCCGATCCCGCGCTCCGCGATCTCGACCGCCGCCCAGGAGAGCGCGGCGAAGCGGATATCGTTGTCCGGCCAGTCGGTGCCGCTTGCATCCAGATAGGGCGATCCGGCGCGATCGTAGAGGTGGGGCGCATCGAGGACATAGAGGGGGAGGGTG
>JBMYPI010000225.1:0-4010 GCA_049600155.1 Rubricella sp. | reverse complement strand
CTCCACCGCATCTGGTGACGCTGATCTTCGTCACGAGCCTTGCCATCGTGACGCTGAACCTCTTTGCGCCCTCGCTTGCGGGAATGGCGGCGGATTTCGGCGTCTCCTTCGCGACGATCGGATGGTCGATCAGCGGCTATTTCCTGCTGACCGCCGTTCTCCAGATCCTGATCGGTCCGCTTTCGGACAGGATCGGACGACGCCCGGTGCTGCTGGCGGGCCTCGCGATCTTCACCGCCGCCTCGCTGGGATGCGTGCTGGCAGGGGATGTCGGCTGGTTCCTCTTCTTCCGCGTGCTTCAGGCGGCCATCGCGTCGGGGATGGTTCTCTCTGCCGCGATCGTGCGCGACACCGTGCCGGGGCCGGAGGCCGCCCGCCGCCTCGGCATCATCGGTGCGGCCATCGCCATCGCGCCGATGGTCGGGCCGACGGTGGGCGGTCTGCTCGACACCGCCTTCGGCTGGCGGGCCAACTTCGTGCTCTACGCCGTGCTCGGCCTCGCGGGGCTGATCCTCGTCTGGGCCGATCTCGGCGAGACGAACCCCCACAAGGGCCGGCCGATGGCGGCGCAGCTTCGCGCCTATCCCGCACTGATCGGCAGCCTGCGGTTCTGGATCAATTGTCTTTGCGCGGCCTTCTCCGTCTCGGTGTTCTACGTCTTCACCGTCGCCGCGCCGCTCGTCGCGCGGGATGTGTTCGGCGTGTCGAGTCTCGCTGTCGGCCTCGCGATGGCGACGACGCCTCTGGGCTTCCTGATCGGCAATGTCCTGACAGCGCGGCTCGTGCGGCGCTTCGGGCAGGGGCGGCTGATGATCTACGGGCGATTGACCACCGTCCTGGGCATGGCCGCCGTTCTGGCGCTGAGCCTGGTGCCCGACACCTCGCCCCTGCCCTATTTCGGGCTGATGATCACGGTGGGGATCGGCAACGGGCTGACCCTGCCCAACGCCAACGCCAACGCGCTCGGGGTAAGACCGGATCTGGCGGGCACCGCCGCGGGGCTCTTCGGCGCGACGAACGTGTTGCTCGGCGCGATCACGACGATCGCGGCGGGCCGCCTGATTCCCGGCGCCGCGCCGGATGTGGCGCTTGCCGGCGCGATGCTCCTGTTGAGCGTGACGGCCTTCGCGCTCGCGCTGGTCGCACGCAGGCTGGAGCCTCCGCCCCCTTGAGAGAAATGCCCCAAGGCCCTATTTTCGAGACACGGACAAGGAACGGAGAGCGACCATGTTCTCGATACCCGGCGAAGCCCCCGTCACGTTGACGGACGCCGCTGCACGGCACATTCGCACGCTGATGGAGAAGGGCGGCTCGTCCGGCTTGCGCATCGGCGTGAAGAAGGGCGGCTGCGCGGGGATGGAATACACGATGGATTACGTCTCCGAGGTCGATCCCAACGACGAGGTGATCGAGCAGGACGGCGCGCGCGTCATGATCGCGCCGATGGCTCAGATGTTCCTCTTCGGGACCGAGATCGACTACACGACCGGCCTTCTGGAATCGGGGTTCGAGTTCCGCAATCCCAACGTGGTCGATGCCTGTGGATGTGGCGAGTCGATCAAGTTCGCCGGGCAGGATGCCTGACGTCATCCTCACCACCACGCCGGAAATACCCGGGCGGGAGATCGCTTCGGTCATCGATATCGTCACCGCCGAGAGCGTCCAGGGCATGAACGTGATCAAGGATCTGTTCGCCGGAGTGACGGATTTCTTCGGCGGGCGGTCCACCACCACCGAAAACGTTCTCATCGAGGCGCGGAACGACTGCCTGCGTGAATTGCGACAGCGCGCGGCTGCGATCGGGGCGGATGCCGTCGTCGGTGTCGATCTCGACTATTCCGAGTTTCAGGGGGGCGGCGGGATGCTGTTTCTCGTCGCCTCGGGCACGGCCGTCAGGCTCAAGCCGCTATGAGCGTCAGCCCGGGGGACAGGCGCCGGGCGCTCGATCTCTTCGCGCCGCTTCGCGATGTCACCGCGAAACCGATGATGGAATGCGTCGCGCTCTCCTGGAGAGACCACGTCTTCGCCGCCATCGACCCCGACGGAACGATCTACCTGCGCGCATCGGGCGCCATCGCGGACGATCTGGAACGGCTCGGCGGCTCGCAATTGCAGGTGCATGGCGCCGGCGGGCAGGTGATGCGGCTGGGATACTGGTCACTGACCGGCGCGGCATCGGAAGACCCCGCGCTCGCTTGCACATGGGCGCTGAGGGTGCTTGAAGCGGAGGACTGACCGCAAGCAAGGAGCACCCGATGGGACCGATCCGCCCCCTGATCGCCGGAAACTGGAAGATGAACGGGATGAAGGCATCGCTCGACGAGGCGCGCGCCCTGATCGCCGCCCATCCCGATCCGGCGGCGGAAATGCTCCTTTGCCCCCCCGCGACGCTCATCGGCGGGATGGCGGAACTGGCTTCAGGCTCCGCGCTGGCCATCGGCGGACAGGATTGCCACGCGGAAGCCAGCGGCGCGCATACCGGCGATGTCTCGGCGGAGATGATCGGCGATGCGGGCGGCACCCACGTCATCGTCGGCCATTCCGAACGCCGCACCGATCATGGTGAGACCGATGATATCGTCCGCGCCAAGGCCGGGGCCGCCTGGCGCGCGGGGCTGACGGCCATCGTCTGCGTGGGCGAAAGCGAGGCGGAACGGGATGCGGGGCACGCCGAGGAGGTCGTTCTGGGCCAGATTGCGGGATCGGTGCCGGAGGGGGCGACATCATCCAACACGGTCATCGCCTACGAACCCGTCTGGGCCATCGGAACCGGCCGCACCCCCACGACGGACGATATCGCGGCAATGCATGACGCGATCCGGGGCAAGCTCGAAGCACTGTTCGGGGCGGAGGGCGCGGCCATGCGCATCCTCTATGGCGGGTCGATGAAGCCCGGCAACGCGGCCGAGATCCTCGCCGTCTCCAACGTCAATGGCGGGCTCGTCGGCGGGGCTTCGCTGAAAGCCTCCGATTTCGGCGCGATCGTCGCCGCTGCCGGATAAGCCGCCGCGCGGCCCGACATCGCGCCGGTGAAGGGCCGCTCGACGGCACGACCGGCGCACCCTGCGCCGGACTCGCCCTGCCGCAGAACCGATCCCCGATCAGCCGAGCAGCGCCTTCGCCTGACCGACCCAGTCGTCGCGAACCGGGCGATCCTTGAAGGCGGTCATCGCGTCGGAGATGCGGGCGATGTCCGCCTCGGTGTACTCCGCGAGTTGAGCGATCGTGTACAGCCCGAGCTCGTTCAGCTCGGCCTGCAGTTTCGCGCCGATGCCCTTGATCTTCGTCAGATCGCTTTCAGCAGCCGTTGCGGCGGGCGCGACGGCGGCCGGGGCTGCGACGACTTCGGCTTCCTCGACCGGTTCCTGCACGCGACTCGCGGCAGGCGTTGCCTCGATCTCCTCGGCGAAGCCGAAGTTCCAGATCTTCGCGGGGCGGTATTCGAGACCCATGATCGGAGCGACCGGCAGGAAAGACAGCCAGTAGTCGACAAGCGTCTCATCGGGGCGCGGCGCGACTGCGGCGCCGTCGAATGTGAACAGGTTCATGGCGCGGGCCTTTCATATGTTGCAGCGCACAAATTAACATCGCGGATGCTGCATTGCAACAACAAGCACCACGGGCGTCATGCCGCACCGTGCAGACCCTCGTAATGCGTCGCCAGCCGCGCGAGCGCGATCTTGAGAACCACCTTGCCGGAGCGGCGGGACCAGCCGAGGCGCCTTTCCGCCGCTTCGAGGCCTTCCAGGAAGCAGCAGCACCGCAAGGCGATGTCCGACAGCCCGGGCCCAAGCGCGGCCAGGGCACCGTGAACCCGATCCCGCGCCGCCGCGCTGCCGCCCTCCGCGGGCGATACCGGGCGGCGACCGGCCTGCACTTCCGCCGTCAGAAACCGGTCCCAGTTCTGGGTGACATGGGCGCCCATCTGCGCCCGCTCGAAATCCTCGCGCAGACGCTCGCCCGCATCGGCCTCGCGTGGGGAAAGGAAGGGCGATCCATCGGCATCGCGC
>JBMYPI010000224.1:0-4027 GCA_049600155.1 Rubricella sp. | reverse complement strand
AGTCGGCCTCGACGCGCACGCGGTTGTGGATGCCGCCATGGGTCAGCGCCTCGGCGATCGACTTGTAGGCGTCTTCCAGTTGCGTGTACTTGCCCACGACCGCGATGCGGACTTCCCCATCGGGGTTGCGGACGCGATCGGCCACGTCCTGCCAGCGGTCGAGCTTCGGCGCGGGGGCCGGGCTGATGCCGAAGGCGTCGAGCACCGCCTGGTCGAGCCCTTCGCGATGATAGGCGAGCGGCGCCTCGTAGATCGATTTGAGATCCAGCGCCGCGATCACCCGCTCCGGCCGGACGTTGCAGAACAGCGCGAGCTTGCCACGCTCCTTCTCGGGAATCGGCTGGTCGGCGCGGCAGACGAGGATGTCCGGTGCGATCCCGATGGAGCGCAGTTCCTTCACCGAATGCTGGGTGGGCTTGGTCTTCAACTCCCCGCTCGCCGCGATCCAGGGCAGGAGCGTGAGATGCATGAAGATGCATTCGCCCGCCGGCTTCTCCTGGCCGAATTGCCGGATCGCCTCGAAGAAGGGCAGGCCCTCGATATCGCCGACCGTGCCGCCGATCTCGCAGAGCATGAAATCGACCTCGTCCCCGCCGATATCGAGGAATTCCTTGATCTGGTTGGTGACGTGCGGAATGACCTGGATCGTCTTGCCGAGGTATTCGCCCCGGCGCTCCTTCTCCAGCACGGTCTGGTAGATGCGCCCCGACGAGACGGAATCCGTCCCCCGCGCGGAAACGCCGGTGAAGCGTTCGTAATGGCCGAGGTCGAGATCGGTTTCCGCCCCGTCATCGGTGACGAAGACCTCGCCATGTTCGAACGGGCTCATCGTGCCGGGATCGACGTTGAGATAGGGGTCGAGCTTGCGCAGGCGCACCGTGTAGCCCCGTGCCTGCAGCAGCGCCCCGAGCGCGGCGGAGGCAAGCCCCTTGCCAAGCGAGGACACAACGCCGCCCGTGATGAAGATATACCGTGCCATGCCCGGACCCCGTGCCGCTATTTCGCCTGTTGGTGGCGGATTCGGACCCAGATGTTGAGTCTTGCCACGGGAGTCATCGGATACGGGAGGATCGCGCCGCTGGCAACCCTAGGGGATCGGCGGAATGCCCGACTTCCGTTCCGCGCGGATGAACCACAGGTTCCGGGCATAGACGATGAAGCCGAACCCCTGCCCGAGGATGATGACGATATCCTGCCGCAGAACGCCGTAGAGCAGGAGGCAGGCCGCGCCTATGATCGAAAGCCACCAGAAGGAGATCGGGATCACCGATTTCTTCGCCCGTTCGGTGGTGATCCACTGCACCAGGAACCGGCACATGAAGATCGCCTGTGCCGCCAGGCCGAACAGCGCGAGCCAGACGCCGCCCCAACTGTCGACGAGAAGAATCCCGGCAAGCCATTCGGGGGGATGGGTCAAGACGGCGACCTTTCCCGCACGCGCGGCAGCTTGCGCCGCCGCATCAGCCACCAGACACCGAGGAGATCCGATGCGCCCACGATCGCGCGTCCGAAATTGGTGTAGTGGGATTTGCCCGCGCTCCGGGCGCGATCCTCGACATCGATGAGCACGACATCCCATCCCTCCCTGCGGGCGAGCGCGGGCAGGTAGCGGTGGATATGGTCGAAATAGGGAAGTCGCAGGAACATCTCACGCCGGAAGGCCTTCGCGCCGCATCCGGTATCGCGGGTGTCGTCCTTCAGGATGCGGCGCCGAAGCCCGTTCGCGAGGCGTGAGGCAAGCCGCTTTCCGGTCGTGTCCATCCGTTCGCGCCGCTGGCCCGCCACGAGGCCGACCGGGCCGTTCGCGGCATCGAGGAGCGGCGCGGCGAGGCGCGGTATCTCTGCCGGCGGGTTCTGAAGGTCGCCGTCGAGGGTGACGATTATGGGCGCCTTCGCGGCCAGCACTCCCGTCAACACGGCCGCGGATTGCCCGCAACTCGCCTCGTGAGACACGATCCGCAACCACGGCGCGGTCTCCGCGCGCAGGCGCTCTGCGACGCTGACGGTGTCGTCGGTCGAGCCGTCATCGACGATGATGAGTTCGAATGGTGCCAGTTCGGCGCAGGCCTCCGCGACCTCGCTCACCATCGCCTCGACATTGGCCGCCTCGTCCTTCATCGGCGTGACGATCGAGATGCGGGGCTCGTCCTTGGGCAGGCTCATGCGAACCGGTCCTCCACCGGGTTGCGTCAGGGATCTGTTAACGCCGCGGGTTGGCGGGATCAATCCACGCAGCCCGCAAGTGTCGTATCGGAGGCCGGTGCGATGGCAAGGATCGTGGTGCGATCGCCGCGATTGTAGTTCAGCCCGTCGATCGCCCCGATCACCGAAAGCTCCGCACCGACGAGCGCCGCCAGCGCCTCCGGCGTATGGCCCCGCCGCGAGGTATCGAGCCAGACACGGATGCCCGGGCCACCCGTCGCCAGCCGCTCGGCGGCGCGGTCGAGGTCGACGAGTTCGGTATCGGTGCCCGCAAGGAACACGAGGCTCGGCTCATGGTATCCTGCGGAGACGACCGGATGGGGCGCGCAGATGTCGAGCCGGGCATCGAAGGACGCGATGGCGGGGCTTGGAAAGAGCGTCTCAAGCCGGGGCAGGGTCACCCCCGAAATCGTCGGCAGGAGGACGAGCGCGGAGGCCAGCGCAAGCCCGACGAAGGCCCAGAGCCGCCAGAGAACGAGCGCTGCTGCCGCGACAAGCATGATCAGGAGGGCGAGCATGCCGAGGCTCGCCGAGAGCGTATCCACCGCCCCGTCCACCTCCAGCGGCCCCCAGATCGTCACGGTGACCAGAACGCCGCCTCCGAGCATGAACAGTGCGGCCCCGATCAAGGCCAGCACCGGGCGCCGAACCTCCGCGTTCGCGCTTGTCAGCCACCAGCCGACGAGGATCGCGAGGCCCGGCAGGATCGGCATTGTGTAATGGGGCAGTTTCGTCGTCGTCACCGCGAAGACGAACCAGAACGGCACGATCCAGCCAGCAAGGAAGTGGATCGTGTCACCCCGCCGCTCCGCCCAGGCGAAGGGTGCTGCGAGCAGCATCAGCACCGCCCAGGGCCAGAACGTGATCCACATCGTCATCAGGTAATAGCCTGGCGGCCCCCAATGATTGTTGGAGCTGTCCCCGACCTTGCCCAGGAGGTCGTCGCCGACGGACGCGCCGTAGAAGCCCATATCCGTGACGATGCCGATGGCGATGAACCACGGACCCGCCACGAGAAGCAGGAGGACAAGCCCGCGCAGCGGCGCCGTCTGCCTGAGGGGGGCGAGGTCGCGCTCGGCGATGCAGAGCCACAGGAGCGTGCCGCCCGAGACGAGCAGGATGATCGGCCCCTTGATCAGGACACCCAA
Source organism: Rubricella sp. (assembly GCA_049600155.1). GTDB lineage: Bacteria > Pseudomonadota > Alphaproteobacteria > Rhodobacterales > Rhodobacteraceae > Rubricella. The sequence goes on along the minus strand of JBMYPI010000224.1, from coordinate 677 downwards.
GGCGAGCGCGATCCAGAAGAGCCAGCGCGTCATGTCGAACCGCGCCGCATCGTCGAGCCATATCCGCACAAGCGCGCCCTGCGCGAGGACGACGGTCGCCAGAAGCGCCGCGTCCGTCTTGGCGATGTTGCCCTCTCCCATCGTGATCGTGGCCGATGCGACGATGAGGCCCGCGATCACGCCCGCCCGCGGTCCGGCGATGGGGCGGGCCGCCCAGATCGTCAGAAGGCTCGCGGCGAGGATGCCCAGAAGCGAGGGCAGGCGATGCACCCATATCGGGGCATCCGCCCCGTAGCCGGTGATCGTGGCGGCGGCGGCCTGAAGCCAGTAGATGCCGACGGGCTTCACCCAGCGGGGATTGTCCTGGAACCGGATGTCGATGAAATCTCCGGTTTCCAGCATCTGCGTCGTGGCCTGGACGTAGCGCCCCTCGTCCCGGTCGGTGACGGGAAGGCCGGCCTGCCCCGGCAGAAGGATGATGAGCGCGACAAGCGCGACAAGGCCGAAGGCGAGCGCGGGCCGTTCGGAAGCGCGATCGATCGCACCGGCGATCCGCGCGCCCAGCCTGTCGAGGAGCGCGCCCATGATCGTGGCCTATTCCGCGACCGGCGGAAGGGCCGGCGCATCCCCGCTCGACGGCGGCAGGAGGCTCCCGCCCTCCAGGCCCGGCGGAAGAA
>JBMYPI010000223.1:0-4084 GCA_049600155.1 Rubricella sp. | reverse complement strand
ATCAAACTCTCAAGTTGAAACAGCGTCCTAAGCTTGCCCTACCGCCTTTCGGCTACTTGAGGGCGCACCCGCTGTCCTTGATCGCAAGAACCATCGCACATCATCGGCATCCCCGGCCCTTACCAAGCCGGAAACACCCATCAAACAATCCCGTCCCCACAAGCAAAAACCCGCAAGAACAGAACCGCTGACTTCGCTCATCATCAGATCCCTCTCAGAACCCTAGAGCCAAGATATGCTACAGTCCGCAACCGATAAAACCACCAGCGCAAACCGCCCGCATATCCCTTCATCAAATACCAATGTCAAAGAGCGGAGACGAACAATCCGGTGCCTGAACCAGGCGGCCTTCGTGACCCGTCTCGGAGAACCGTGTGACGCCGTGGCGCCGTCGGTGAGCGGCTATCTAGGGGGTTCGCGAGAGTCGTGCAAGCGCTTTTTTCGCTTTTTGTGACGCCAACGGAATTATTTTTCCGATCTCCCCGGAGCACCCGTTTCCGATCCGATCGCACTGCCGGCGCATCACAACCACTCGCCTTTCCGTGATTTGAAATCGGAGATTGCCGCGGCTTAGGCGCGGCTGCCGATCCGTCAAGACCCGCCAGGGCCGAAAACCGGCTGAACCATCGCCCGATCCCGCGCGTAGGAAGCCCGACGCCAGACAGCGTCACACAACGCAAAGGGAGCAAACACATGCTACGTCGCACGCTTTTCGCCACGGCCGCAGCCCTCACGCTGACGACCGGCGCCGGTTTCGCCGGCGGGCACAGTTCCGATATCGTCGATACCGCGATCGCCGCCGGCTCGTTCGAAACGCTCGTCGCCGCCGTTCAGGCCGCCGGCCTCGAAGAAACGCTGCGCGGTGAAGGCCCGTTCACCGTTTTCGCACCCACCGACGAAGCCTTCGCGGCGCTGCCCGAAGGCACCGTGGAAATGCTGCTGATGGAAGAGAACCGCGATCAACTCGTCGCCGTTCTCACCTATCATGTGATTCCGGGCGCGGTGATGTCGGGTGACATCGCGGGCCAGATGCTCGACGTCGAGACCGTTCAGGGCTCCAGCGTCGCGATCGACGCAACCGATGGCGTGATGGTCGACGGTGCGACCGTCATCCAGGCGGATATCGAGGCGTCGAACGGGGTGATCCATGTGATCGACCAGGTGATCCTCCCCGAGTGATCGGGAGGCACAACCGGGAAGCGGGGCCTTGGCGCCCCGCTATCCCCAGTCAAGAACAGTCCAGCAGAAGAGGAACAGACATGTTCGACATCAACCCGCTCCGCGCCGCCCTTTTCGGCGCATCCGCGCTCGCGCTCGGCGCCTGCACCATGCCGATGGAAGACACCGCGATGGATGACGGTATGGATATCGTCGAAACGGCCATCGCCGCGGACGATTTCAACACGCTCGTCGCCGCCGTCCAGGCAGCCGGTCTCGTCGAGACGCTGCAGGGGGAAGGCCCGTTCACCGTTTTCGCACCGACCGATGCGGCCTTCGCCGCGCTCCCCGAGGGCACCGTCGAGTCGCTTCTCGAGCCCGAGAACCGCGACACGCTCACCGCGATCCTGACCTACCACGTCGTCCCCGGCGCGGTGATGTCCGCCGATCTGGCCGGCCAGCATATCGAGGTCGAGACCGTCGAGGGATCGACCGTCGCCGTCGACGGGCGCGATGGGGTGATGGTCAATGATGCCACCGTGATCCAGGCCGACATCGAGGCCACGAACGGCGTGATTCACGTGATCGACACCGTTCTGATCCCGGAGTAAGAGGCCACGACGGCGGGATCGGCGCTGACAACCGCGCCGATCCTGATATCTTCCGGTGCAGGATCGTTCCCAATCCGGAGCAGGACGTGCCCTCTCGCATCAAGCCGATACTCGGAGCAGCGATCCTCGCATTCCTCGCAGGCTGTATCCGATCCGAGCCGTCCGTTTTCGAGATGATCGCGACGGATGAGGAACTGTCGATCTTCGCCTCGCTTCTCGAGGATGCGGAACTCGACGACGATCTCGATTTCGGCCCGTTCATCGCCTACACCGTATTCGCCCCGAACAACGATGCATTCGCCCGATTGCCACCGGGCACGCTGGGGGCGTTGCGCGACCCGGCAAACCGGGCCACCCTCTCGGCGGTTCTTCGATACCACATCCTCGATGGCGGGCGTGACACCGGCTATTTCGCGCAATCCGGGCCCGACCACATGACAAGGGCCGACAACCTCGTGCGCGTCGTGGCGACAGGCAATGGCCTGCTGGTGGACGGCGTTTCCACCAGCCTGACCGATCGCATCGCGGTCAACGGGATCGTTCACGTGGTGGAGGGCCTGCTCATTCCCAGCCCCGACTAGATAATGCGCTCCGCCTTGCCGGATCATCGGGAAAGCGGAGCGATCCTTTGCGGAGCGGTATTCGGGGCCTCAGTGCACCGTCGCGGGCCGCTCCGGTGATCCGGCAACCCGACCGCCCACGATCAGGCCGACATCATCGGCCGTGACCTGTACGCTATCGCCGTCCTTCACCTCACCACTCAGAAGCAGTTCCGCAAGCGGATCCTGCAGATGCTTCTGGATCACGCGCTTGAGCGGACGGGCGCCCCAGGCCGGATCGTAGCCCTTGTCGGCGAGCCAGAGCCTGGCCGCGTCATCAAGGTCGAGCGCGATATCCCGCTCCGCCAGCCGCTTGCGCAGATGGCCGAGCTGCACGTCGACGATGCCGTCCATGTGATCGCGGCTGAGCCGTTCGAACAGCACGATCTCGTCGAGACGGTTGAGGAACTCGGGCCGGAAATGGGCCCGCACCGCCGCCATCACCTGATCCCGCGCGCCGGAGACATCGGCACCGGGCGCAAGCTCGGTCAGTGCCTGGGCTCCGAGGTTCGACGTCATGATGATGAGCGTGTTCTTGAAGTCGACGACACGGCCCTGCCCGTCCGTCAGACGCCCGTCATCGAGCACCTGCAACAGCACGTTGAACACATCCGGATGCGCCTTTTCGACCTCGTCGAACAGGATGACCTGGTAGGGGCGGCGGCGCACGGCCTCCGTCAGCACACCACCCTCGTCATAGCCGACATAGCCCGGCGGTGCGCCGATCAGACGGGCGACCGCATGTTTTTCCATGAATTCCGACATGTCGACGCGCACCATCGCGGTATCGTCGTCGAACAGGAACTCGGCCAGTGCCTTCGTCAGCTCCGTCTTGCCGACGCCCGTGGGACCGAGGAACAGGAAGCTGCCCATCGGGCGGTTGGGATCCGAGAGACCGGCGCGGGAGCGACGCACGGCGTTCGAGACCGCGCGGACCGCTTCGTCCTGCCCGATCACGCGGCGGCCGATCGCCTCTTCCATACGCAGGAGCTTGTCGCGCTCTCCCTCCAGCATCTTGTCGACGGGAATGCCCGTCCAGCGGGAGACGACGGAAGCGACGTGTTCATCCGTCACGGCTTCCTCGACCATGACGTCATCGCCGGCCTCCTCTGCCTCGACGAGGCGCTTCTCCAGATCGGGGATCACGCCATAGCTCAGCTCACCCGCCCTGGCGAGGTCGCCCTGGCGCTTGGCGTTCTCCAGATCGTTGCGGGCGCGATCGAGCTGTTCCTTTATATCGCGGGCCGCGCCGAGCTTGTCCCGCTCGGCCTGCCAGCGAGCGGTCATGCTCGCGGAGCGTTCCTGGAGATCGGCGAGCTCGGTTTCGAGCTTTTCCAACCGCGCCTTCGAGGCGTCGTCGGTCTCCTTCTTGAGGGCTTCGGCCTCGATCTGCTTTTGCAGGATCTCCCGGTCGAGGTTGTCGAGTTCCTCGGGCTTCGAATCCGCCTCCATCCGCAGCCTGCTTGCGGCCTCGTCCATCAGGTCGATGGCCTTGTCCGGGAGGAACCTGTCCGTGATGTAGCGGTTCGACAGCGTCGCCGCCGCCACCAGCGCCCGGTCGGTGATGCGGATACCGTGGTGAACCTCGTATTTGTCCTTGATGCCACGCAGGATGGAGATCGTGTCCTCCACCGTCGGCTCGGTCACCATCACCGGCTGGATTGGTGCTCAAGGTGGCTTCCCTTCTTTGGAGAAAGCGTCAAAAGCTGACTTGCA
>JBMYPI010000222.1:0-4093 GCA_049600155.1 Rubricella sp. | reverse complement strand
CCCGTCCGCTCCGGGCGCTCGCCCCGGACATGGCGGCGCACACCGCGCCGGGCGCGCGGGTGATTCTCTCGGGGATCCTCACGCGGCAGGCGCAATGGGTTGAAAGCGTCTATACGGGCTGGGGGTTCGCGGTCGAGCGGCGCATCGTGATCGGCGAATGGATCACCTTCACGCTGCGCCGCCTCTGAGGCAATGTCAGAGCTGCCGGGCCGCCATGGCCCGGGCGGTTTCCCCCAGCGTGCCGCGCGAATAGCCCAGATCGGCCAGTTCCTTGTCGGACAGGCGGGCGAGACCGTTGTGCACACGGGTCTCCATGTGCCAGCGGCGCAGCCGGGTTGCGGCGTCGCGCATCCGGGCCGAAAGGCCGAACACGCGGGTGGAGGCGCGGGGTGCGAGGGTCAGATCTGTCATGGCGGCGCTCCGTTTGCCAGGGGGTTCGCAATCCCCCCGCTACGCCTCCAATCCGAGTCACACAAATGCGTTTCCTGCACGGATTCCGTGCCGTTTTTGCATAGCTCATCTGGTGGTCGGTCGCGCCCTTTCCGCAAAATGATGAGCGCGGGCTTGTTCACGCTTCGTGCTCATGCGAGAGTGTTTGCAAAACACGGGCAGGCAGATGCGGGTATTGGGGATCGATCCTGGGCTGAGGCGCACGGGCTGGGGCGTGATCGACGTCTCCGGCGCGGCGATCCGGCACGTGGCAAACGGCGTCTGCCAGTCGAGCGGGGAGGATCTCGCCGCGCGGCTTCTGTCCCTTCACCGGCAACTGCATGATGTGCTTGCCGCGCACCTGCCCGACACTGCCGCCGTCGAACAGACCTTCGTCAACAAGGACGCGGCGGGAACGCTGAAACTCGGCCAGGCGCGGGCCATCGCGCTTCTCGTTCCCGCAGAGCGCGGGGTGAGCGTTGCGGAATATGCGCCGAACGCGGTGAAGAAGGTTGTCGTCGGCGTGGGGCATGCGGCCAAGGCGCAGGTGGATCACATGGTGCGGATGCAACTCCCCGGCGCGGAGATCGCGGGCCCCGATGCCGCCGACGCGCTCGCCATCGCACTTTGCCACGCCCACAACGCCCGTTTCGCCGGGCGGCTCGATGCGGCACTCCGGAGGGCGGGCGCATGATCGGCAAGGTCTCGGGCCGTATCGCCCATCACGGCCCCGATCACGTCATGATCGAGACGGCGGGCGGTGTCGCCTATGTCATCCACTGTTCCGACCGCACCCGCGCGAGCCTGCCGGCCGAGGGTGAGTTCGCGGCACTCTGGACCGAACTCGTCGTGCGGGAGGACCTCTGGCAGCTCTACGGGTTCCAGACGCTGGCGGAACGGGAATGGCACCGGCTTCTCACCTCGGTGCAGGGGGTGGGCGCGAAGGCCGCGCTCGCGATTCTCGGGACATTGGGGCCTGAGGGGACGGGCCGCGCGATCACGCTGGGGGATGCCGGCGCGATCAAGGCCGCGCCGGGCATCGGCCCCAAGATCGCGACGCGGGTGGTGAACGAGTTGAAGGACAAGGCCCCCGCGATCATGGCGCTCGGCGGCGGCGGTGCGAAGGCGGCGAGTGCTGCCGCTCCGACTGTCGCCCCGGCGCCGGTCGCGGAGGCGACGCCTGTCCCGGCGCCGGAAACGGGTGCGGGCGCCGATGCGATGGCCGAGGCACTCTCCGCCCTCGTCAACCTCGGCTATGGCCACGGTGAGGCGGCCACCGCCATCACCGAAGCCGCCGACGCCGAGCCGGGGGCCGCCACCCCGGCCCTGATCCGCGCGGCCCTCCGCCGCCTCGCACCGAAAGGGTAGGGCGATGACCGACCCCGACCCCACCCTTCGCCCCGATGCGCAGCCCGAGGATCGGGATCGCGCGCTGCGTCCGCAAAGCCTCGACGATTTCGTGGGGCAGGCGGAGGCGCGGGCGAATCTGCGCGTCTTCGTCGAGAGCGCCCGCAGGCGTGGCGAGGCGATGGACCATGCGCTGTTCTACGGCCCGCCGGGTCTGGGCAAGACGACGCTGGCGCAGATCATGGCGCGCGAGTTGGGGGTGAACTTCCGGATGACCTCCGGCCCGGTGCTCGCCAAGGCGGGGGATCTGGCTGCGATCCTCACCAATCTCGATGAGCGGGATGTGCTCTTCATCGACGAGATCCACCGGCTCTCGGCCCAGGTCGAGGAGATCCTCTACCCGGCGATGGAGGATTTCCAGCTCGACCTGATCATTGGCGAAGGCCCGGCGGCGCGGTCGGTGCGGGTCGATCTTGCGCCCTTCACGCTGGTGGGGGCGACCACGCGGCTCGGCCTTCTCACCACGCCCCTGCGGGACCGGTTCGGGATCCCCACGCGGCTTGAATTCTACACTGTGCCGGAATTGCAGAGCATCGTTGAGCGGGGCGCGCGGCTCATGGGCGCGGAGGCGACGCCCGAGGGCGCGAGCGAGATCGCCCGCCGCGCGCGCGGAACGCCCCGCATCGCGGGCCGCCTCCTGCGCCGGGTCGTCGATTTCGCGGTGGTGGAGGGAAACGGCAGGGTGACGGCCGAGATCGCCGATGGCGCGCTCACACGGCTCGGGGTGGATGATCTCGGCCTCGACGGTGCGGACCGGCGCTACCTGATGCTGATCGCGGAGCATTACGGCGGCGGCCCCGTGGGGATCGAGACCATCGCCGCCGCCCTCAGCGAAGCCCGCGATGCGATCGAGGAGGTGATCGAGCCGTTCCTGCTGCAACAGGGCCTCGTGCAGCGCACCCCGCGCGGGCGGATGCTGGGGCAGCGGGCGTGGAGCCACCTCGGCCTCGCCACGCCGAAACGGCCCGACCAGGGGGCGCTCTTCGATGAGCCCTGAGGCGGTCGCGGCGCTCTTCACCCGCTCGGACGGGTCCTATGCCTTCGCGCGCTGGGGGCGGCCCATCGTGCCGGTGGTGTTCGGGGTGGATGACGGCACGGTGTCGGTCTTCAAGGGCGCGGTGGAGGCGCTGGTGCTGACCGCCGGGCACCGCATGGCGGAGATGGACCCCGAACTCGGCGTCAACCTCGCCACCTTCTTCGTGCGCGACTGGGCGGAGCTGACGGCGACCCCCGATCTCGATCGCCTCGTGCCCGACCTTGCCCCGCTCGTCGCCCGGCTGGAGGCGGCGGAGGCGAACCAGTACCGCCTGTTCCGCTTCGATGCCGAGGGCGCGATCCGCGCGGCCTTCGTCTTCATCCGCTATGACGAGCACCTCGCGGCGGTAAGCGCGGAGACGCTGGCGCTCAGCCAGATGGTGCAGACGATGCTCCTGTGGTCCGACACCGCCTTCATGGACCAGGCCCCCCTGATGCGGGTGGAAGGGGGCGAGCCGATGCTGCGGCCCGAGATCGGCAGTCTCCTGCGCGCGGCCTATGACCCGGTGATGCCCGATGTGGCGGATGACGCGAGCCACGCCCTGCGGCTGGCCGCCCGGATGGGAGGGACGCAATGAGGCGGACGCTGGAGGAGTTCGAGGCAGAGGGTCTCACCCCGGCGGAGGAACGGCTGAGGGATGAGTGCTGGACGGGGGAGGATATCGTCATCTCCGAAACCCGACCGGATGAGGATCACCGCCCCGAGGTGACGATCCGAGCCGAATTCCTCCGCTTCGTGATCGTGCATGGGCATGGCCTGCCAAAACCGGTGCACGAAAAAGGTGTGCAGATTGTTGGTGCCCGCATCACCGGCGTGCTGGACCTGGAAGGCGTGAGCACGGAGCGGGACATCGCCCTTGTTCGATGCGTGATCGAAGAAACTCCGATCCTGCGCAGCGCGTCCCTGCGCAACCTTCTCCTGAACAGAAGCCAAATTCCGGGCCTCGTTGCTGACCGTCTCGACGCGAAGGGCAGTGTGTTCTTGCGTGGGGCACATGTGACGGGGGAAGTTCGGCTGCTGGGCGCTAAGCTGGGCGGGTATCTCGAGTGTGACGGCGGAACCTTCACGGCGGGGGAGAGCGGTAAGGCGATCAGCGCCGACGGCCTTGAAGCGCAGGGCTACGTGTTTCTGCGCGGGGCACAGGTGAGAGGGGAGGTCCGGCTGCCGGGCGCTAAGCTGGGCGGGTATCTCGAGTGTGACGGCGGAACCTTCACGGCGGGG
>JBMYPI010000221.1:0-4093 GCA_049600155.1 Rubricella sp. | reverse complement strand
GATCTGGCTCAGCATGTGCCCGAGCGATGCGACGACCGTGTCGGCGATGCCCTCGACGAGGATGCTGTTCATGAACTCGACGTAGGCGCGCCACGCGGGCGCGCCGTTCGATGCCTGAGCGGCGGGATCAGTTCTGGCGGGTGATCCGGCCGTCCGTATAGGGCGTGTATCCGTCCTGCTCGGAGATGTAATCGGCCACGACCTGTTCGAGACCCGGGCCGAAATCGTAGGCGTTCTGGGCCTCGCTTGCGAACATGGAGTAGCCGTCGCCGCCGGCGCGCATGAAGTTGTTGGACACCACGCCGTAGACCGCATCGGGGTCGAGCGCTTCCCAGCCTCCGTCCGTTTCCAGTTCGACCGAGACGATCCGGGAGCCCGGATCGGCCGCAGCGTCCCAGGTGTAGCGGATGCCCGCCACCTGCGGGAAGCGGCCCGCGCCATCCTCGACCCGGCTCACACCGTTCTCAAGCGCGGCGATGACCGCGGAGCCGGGAAGCTGGAACGTGGCCAGCGTGTTCTGGAAGGGCAGGACGGTCAGGACTTCGCCCATCGTGATCTCGCCTTCGTCGATGGAGGCGCGCAGGCCGCCGCCGTTCTGGATGGCGATCTGGATGCCCTGGTCACGCACCCGCTCCAGCATCGCGTCGGAAACGAGGTTGCCCATCTGGCATTCCCCGGCTCGGCAGGAGCCCCGATCCCCGTCTATCGCGGCGGTGGCGGACCCGACGACCTCGGCCATGACGGCCTCGATCGGTTCGCGCATCTCGGCGACGCGCGCGGCGATCGCTTCATCGGGCGCGACGGAAGCGTCGAGCAGGATCGTGTCGCCATAGGCATCCATCACGACGCCCGCGTCGTCGAATTCGAGCGTGAGTTCGCCGACATAGCGGCTGTAGGCATAGGCCTGCACGACCGGGACGAGCGCGCCGTCCGGCCCGCTCACCCAGTAGGGATAGCCGAAGGAGGCATCGGGGGAGCTCGACGAGAACCACGTATGCGAGTGCCCGCCGATCACGGCATCCACGCCGGAGACCTGCTCGGCGATGGCGATGTCGAGATTCACGCCGACATGGGTGAGCGCGATGATCTTGTCGACGCCCTCGGCCTCCAGTTCGGCGACCTGCTGCTGGATCGATTCGATCTCGTCGGAGAAGATGACCGCGTCGCCGGGGCTCGATGTCTCGACCGTATCGGTCGCCAGAGCACTGACGATGCCGATCCGTTCGCCGCCGACTTCGACGATGACCGTCCGTTCGACCAGGCCCGCGAGGTTGGAATCATTGGACACGTTGATGTTGCCGGAGACGACGGGGAAGGAGACCGCGTTGATGAAGTCGGCGAGCGCGGAGGGGCCGTCGTCGAATTCGTGGTTGCCGACCGCCATGACGTCATAGCCGATGGCCTCGGCGAATTCGGCCGCCGCGGCGCCCTTGTAGGTCGTGTAGAACATCGAGCCCTGGAACTGGTCGCCGGCGTCGAGAACGAGAAGATTCTCGTGCTCCCCGCGCAGCATGTCCATCATCGTGGCGATGCGCGCGACTCCGCCGAAGCATTCCCCGGCCGCATCATCCTCCGCCGAGCAGGTCGAGTCGAAACGGTTGATCGGCTCGATCCGGCTGTGCACGTCGTTGGTGTGCGCGATCACGAGGGTGAAATCGGCCATGGCCGCGCCGCCCGCGAGGGTCATCGCGGTCGTCGCCATCAGCAATCTGCCCAGTTTCATCGGGGGAACTCCCTGTCTTGATGTGTCTGACCAGAGCCTTATGCGGCCCGGGCGACCTGTCAACGATCTTGGCGGGTTTACCCGACGTTGCGGGAAAGGCCCGCCAATCGCGCCTTCGGGACAGAGCGCCGCAGACGCGATCCCGGCCTTCAGTGCTCACAGTCATTCTTGTGCTGTGGCCGATCCCCGGAACGCGCGCGGCATCCCGGTGGAGTGTTTCGCATCCGATATCGAACCGCAGCCGATGCTGACGCGGGCACGCCTGACCGTGGATATCGCACCCGGCGCGGGATACCGGCCCTGACGCCCTATCCGCCGATTCGGATCCAGGCGCCGCCACCGATGCCCACGCCGAAGCGGACGGTGTTGCCGCTGCCGAACGGGAGTGTCGGGCGTTCGGGGCGGTAGAAATACTCCACCCGCGTTTCGGCAAGCCCGGGGGACCACGCCAGCCCGGTCAGCGTGCAGGCCGCGCGGGCCGTGCCGGCCTCCCCCGCGCGGACGACGGGCATGAAGGCGAGGGTGCCGGCGATGGTTCGGCCCTCGGCGCGGGCGTAGAACTCCGACCGCGCGGCCCGCGCGTCGAGCAGGCTCACGTCGTTGCCGTCAAGCGTGCCGAGGGCGCAGAGTGCCGCCTCCCCGCGATCCTCCACCAGTTGTGACCGGATCGTCATCTCCCCCCCGCCGGACGCCTCCTGGAACGTCTCGCTCGCGAAGCTGTCGTCGACCGGCACGGTGAGGTCGGTCTGCCTGTCGGTCACCGCCGCGCAGCCGCCGAGGGCAACCAGAAGGAGGGGAAAAAGCCGATTGATCATGCGATGCTCCCTTGCGCCGGCCGCGCCGGAGGCGCAGCCTTTGTGCGAAGGGTATCACGCGAAGGGGATATTGCGATGACCGTCCTGACCAGCTTGCAGACTCGTGATGCCGAGGCGCTCCTGCATCCATACACCAACGCCACGACGCACCGGCAGATCGGCGCGCATGTGATCGAGCGGGGCGAGGGCATCCATGTCTTCGACGAACGCGGTCGGCGCTTCATCGAGGGAATGTCGGGGCTGTGGTGCTGCGGGCTGGGTTTCGGCGATCCCGAACTCGTGGATGCCGCGAAGGCGCAGCTCGACAAGCTGCCCTACTATCATCTCTTCGGCGGGCGTTCCCACGAGCCCGCGATCGAACTGGCCGAGAAGATCAAGGCGCGGCTGCCGGGCATGGCGCGGGTCTTCTACCAGTCGAGCGGGTCGGAGGCGAACGAGACGCAGGTGAAACTCGCCTGGTATTACAACAACGCGCTGGGGCGGCCGGAGAAGAAGAAAATCATCTCCCGCGTGAAGGGATATCACGGGGTGAGCATCGTGTCGGCCTCCCTCACGGGGCTTCCCTACAACCACAAGAGCTTCGACCTGCCGGTGGATCGGATCCTGCACACCTCCACACCGCACCATTTCCGCGGCGCGGCGCCGGGGGAAAGCGAGCGGGAGTTCTCCGCCCGCCTCGCCCGCGAACTGGAGGAAATGATCGAACGGGAGGGCCCCGACACCATCGCCGCCTTCATCGCGGAACCCGTGATGGGCGCGGGTGGCGTGATCGTCCCGCCGGAGGGGTATTTCGAGGCGATCATGCCGGTCCTCAACCGCCACGACATCCTGTGTATCGCCGATGAGGTCATCTGCGGTTTCGGCCGGACGGGCGAATGGTTCGGGCATCAGGCGCTGGGGATGGAGCCGACATCCGTTTCGATGGCCAAGCAGTTGACCGGCGGCTATGCGCCCCTGTCCGCGGTGGCGATCAACGCGGACATGGCCGAGGCGATCGAGCGGCACACGGGCGAGATCGGCGTTCTGGGCCATGGTTTCACATACGGGGGGCATCCGATGGGCTGCGCCGTGGGCGTGGCCGCGCTCGACATCTACGAGAAGCGCGGGATCGTCGAACATGTGAAGGCCATCGCTCCGGGTTTCCAGGCGCGATTGCGCTCCTATGCGGATCATCCGCTGGTGGGAGAGGCGCGGGGAATCGGGCTTGTCGGCGCGCTGGAACTGACGCCGGGCGGAAACGCGCTGTTCGATCCCGCGGGCAAGGTGGGCGCGCGCATGGCGATGGAACTGGTCGATCGCGGCGTGATCCTGCGGGCGATGGGCGACACGCTCGGCTTCTGCCCGCCGATGATCATCACCGAGGAGGAGCTCGATGCGCTCTTCGCCCCGATGGAGGCGGCGCTCGACGCCACCCACGCCTGGGCGAAGGCCGAGGGCCTGATGCAGTAATGCGGCGTCAGAGGGTCCCCGGCCCCCGCATCAGGAAGGCAAGATAGAGCAGGAGCATCGCCGCGAGCCAGCTTGCCGCGACCCTCCAGCCGATGAAGACCCACCC
>JBMYPI010000220.1:0-4099 GCA_049600155.1 Rubricella sp. | reverse complement strand
TGGAAGACGGGCGGATTTTGCAGGGGTATATCGAAAGCTCGAACGTGTCGGCGGTCAGCGAGATCACGCGCATGATCGAGGTTCAGCGCAGCTATGAACAGGGCATGCGGTTCCTCCAGGCAGAGGACGACCGCATTCGCGCCGCGATCCGGACGCTCGGCGAGCGGCGTTGATTCATTACACAAGTCAGGAGAGGTGCAGATGAGAGCGCTCAGCATCGCGGCAACCGGCATGGAGGCACAATCCGCCCGGGTGGAGGTCATCTCCAACAACCTCGCAAACATGTCCACGACGGGCTTCGCCCCACGCCGTGTCGATTTCGCCGATCTCCACTATCAGCAGATAGAGCGGCCCGGGTCGATCACCGCCGCGGACGGAACGGAACTGCCCACGGGTGTGCAGCTGGGCCTCGGCGTCCGGATCGCCGGCGTCTCGATGGAACAGGGGCAGGGCGCGCTCGAACAGACGGGCGGTCTGCTCGACATCGCGATCGAGGGGGCGGGCTACCTCGAGGTGCAGCTGCCCGACGGCCGCGCCGGGTTTACGCGGGACGGGGCGCTCCAACGCTCGCCCGAGGGCCAGATCGTCACGCTCGACGGGCATCCGATCACGCCCGATATCGTTCTTCCTGCCGATACCCGGGATGTTTCCATCAGCGCGGACGGAACCGTCTATGCCTATTTCGCCGGCGAGGACGAGCCCGAACTGATGGGACGCCTGACCCTTGCGCGGTTCGTCAACGAGAAGGGGCTCGAAGCGATCGGCGGCAATCTCTTCGTGCAGACGAACGCGTCAGGCGCACCGCTTGTCGGCGACCCGGGAACCGAGGGCCGTGGAACCCTTCGGCAGGGGTTTCTCGAAGGGTCTGCCGTCGATGCGGTTCGTGAACTCACCGAACTGATCGAGGCGCAGAGGGGGTATGAACTCAACGCCCGCGTCATCACAGCCGCCGATCAGATGCTTGCGGCAACCACACAGGTGCGCTGATGGTTCGCGCGTTCGTCCTGCTTCTTCTCGCATCGTCGCTGCCCGCGCACGCAGGGCCTGTAGAGCCGCTTCGGATCATCCGGGCGCAGGAAGTGATCGGACCCGGGGATGTGACGGTCGGAGCCGGTCCTGTGCCCCCCGGCGCGGCCGGGATGGAAGATGTTCTCGGGCAGGAGGCGCGCCGGCCGCTCTACCCGGGCCGCGCTATCCTCTCCACCGATGTGGAGCCCGCCGCGATCGTCGAGCGCAACGGCACCGTCACGATCCTGTTCCGCCATGGCCCGCTGACGATCCAATCGGTCGGGATCGCGCTCGAACGCGGCCGCGTCGGCGAAACGATCCGGCTTCTCAACAGCGAGAGCCGCGCGACGATCCACGGTTCGGTCCTGCCCGACGGCCGGGTGGAGGTGACCCGATGAAGCGTATTCTCGCCGTGCCGCTGGCCCTCCTGCTTGCCGGTTGCGCCACATCCGGGATCGGCCGGGCGCCGGCTGTTTCCGAGATCGCCATGCCCGTGCAGCCCCCGGCCAGCGCGCCGGCGATGCGGCAGCAGTCGACGACGGGAACATCCGCGTCGCTGTGGCGATCCGGCCCGCAATCGCTTTTCGGCGACAGGCGCGCGCGAGGCCTCGGCGATATCCTCACAGTCGTCGTGGAGATCGATGAAAGCGCCGAGATGCGCAACAGCACCTCCCGGGCGCGCGACGGGTCCGAAGCCTTCGCCGCGCCCAGCTTCCCGGGGCTCGATTCGGTCGCCGACGCGGTGTTTCCCGGCGCGGGAGTTCTTGCCGCGGGGATCGACGCGGGATCTTCGAGCGCGACCTCCGGCACCGGCACGACCCGTCGCAACGAGCGGCTGACGCTGCGCGTCGCAGCAACGGTGAGGGAGGTTCTTCCCAACGGCCATCTCGTCGTCGAAGGGCGGCAGGAAGTCCGCGTCAACTACGAACTGCGTGACCTCCAGATCGTCGGTATCGTCCGGCCCGAGGACATCAACCGCGGCAACGAGATCACCTATGATCGGATTGCCGAGGCGCGCATCGTCTATGGCGGGCGTGGCCAGATCACGGATCTTCAGCAACCGCGCTATGGCCAGCAGATCCTCGAAAGGATCCTTCCGTTCTGAGGGGGCTGTCATGAAACGTTCCATCGTCATCGCATCCACGCTTCTCGCCGGGTTCGGAGCCGGCGCCGCGCTCGGACATCTGCTGCGCCCGGCCCCGCCACCGGTGATGGAGGGGGGGCCGGAATGCATCGAGGGCGATCCCTGTCCCGATCCCGCGCCCGCATCCGAAGCCGTGACCGAGGAAACGGGAAGCTACGATTTCGTCGCGCTGGATGGGCAATTCGTGGTTCCGGTGCTGGGCGCCGAACGGGTGCGTGCGCTGGTGGTTCTTTCGCTCACGATCGAAGCCGATCCCGGGGCGGTTTCAGGGATCGAGGCCTTGCAGCCGGCGCTTCGCGATGCGTTGCTGCAGGTTCTCTTCAATCATGCCCAGGCAGGCGGGTTCGAGGGTGCGTTCACGACGGGGGCGCCGATGCGCGATCTGCGCGCCGCGCTCCAGCGCCGCGCGGCCGAGATCGCCGGTGCGGGGGTGCGTGGTGTCCTCGTCACCGATATCGTGAAGCAGGATCTCTGAGGGTTCAGAGCTCACCGTCGTGGCGCTTTCTCTCCATCCTCTCGGCCGCGTGGACTAGTGCCGCGACGTGCCGTTCCCGTGCGATCGCGCGACGCAGGTCCGTCCTCGCTTCCGCTTCTTCGCGCTGAAGCGCCTCCGACGCCGCCGCCTTCGCCTCTGCGCGTACCTGCTTCGCCCGCGCCTGAAGGGCGATAAGGTCAGGCATCGTCCAATCGACAGGGTCGTCTGCGCCCGGGCCTGCCGCCCTTCGCGCCCGAATCGCCGCAAGCCGGGCCGCGGTACGTTCGCGCGCCGCTCGCAGAAGGGGGAGGAGCGCCCTCACCGCCGAGGCCTTCCCGACGCGCGCCTTGCACGGTCCGCGTAGCGTATGGCCGCGGCGACCGCGCGATACTGGTCCTCGCGGATCTCGGATCCGATCTCGACGGTTGCGTGGATCGCGCGGGCCGTCGGCGGATCGCTGCGGATCGGCACGCCGTGTTCCGCCGCCGCGATCCGGATCCTCAGGGCGATTTCGTCGGTGCCCTTCGCCACGCAGACGGGTGCGGACCCAGGCGCGCGGCTCCATTGAAGGGCGACGGCGTAGTGCGTGGGGTTCACGATGACGACATCGGCCTTCGGCACGTCGAGCAGCATCCGGTTCGTCGCGATCTCCTGCCCGCGCCTGCGCCGGCTTGCCTTCATCCCGGGGTCGCCCTCCGTTTCCTTCATTTCGTCGCGCAACTCGTCACGCGACATCCGAAGGCGGCGGCGATGGTCGGCCCGTTGCCAGACGAGATCCAGGAGCGCAATCGGAACCGCGATCGCCAGCACGGCGCCGACCACGGCGATCGTGTAGTGGCCGAGGGCCGCCGCGACGCCCCCCGCCGTGCCGCGTGCGGCGCCCACGATACTTTCGAAGTCGCCCCGGAGGATCAGAAACAGGCTCGCGCCGATCGCGATCATCTTGACGGTCGCCTTGACGAATTCCACGAGCCCCGTCGGGCCGAACCTCTGGCGCGCCTGCGTCAGCGGATCGATCTGCGAAAGGCGGGGCATCAGTTTCGTTGAGGATGCGGCGAAGGACCCTTGCAGGGCGTGTGCGATGATCGTCGCAAGAAACGGCAAGGCGAGAAGCGGCAGCGCCATGAGCGCCGCCTCACCCGCCCAGGCGGCAAGCCCGGCCCCTGCCGCCGTTTCCGGGTTCGCCAGAAGAAAGGCGGCATGGGCGAGCGCCCGCTGTGCCCAGTCGGCGCCGAAGACGGCGAGAAAGAGCAGGACCACGCCATAGCTCGCCGCCGCGGCGGCATCGAGCGAGCGCGGCACATCGCCCTCGCGCCGGGCGCGCTCGATGCGCTGCGGTGTCGGTTCGGAGGTCTTTTCCGCGTCGTCCCCTCGCGCGCTCATCGCGGTGCCCCGAGCGGGTCGGCTGCGGTTTCGAGCAGCAGTTCAGCCCATCCCGCGGCGATCACGGGCGCCGCGGCAAGCAGGATCAG
>JBMYPI010000219.1:260-4110 GCA_049600155.1 Rubricella sp. | reverse complement strand
GCCGGTTCGGCTTCGACCTGACCTTCGCGGGGCCGCGCCAGCTCGACCCCGAGGACGAGGCGGTGGGCTTCGCGCGCAAGCGCGGCGCGAAGGTCGTGATCGAGCGCGACGCGGCCAAGGCGGTCGAGGGCGCCGATCTGGTGGTCACCGACACCTGGGTCTCGATGCACGACGCCCAGTCTGCCCGCGAACGCCGTCACAACCTGCTGCGCCCCTATCAGGTGAACGACCACCTCATGTCGCTGGCCAAACCCGAGGCGCTGTTCATGCACTGCCTGCCCGCTCACCGGGAGGAAGAGGCGACGAGTGCCGTCATGGACGGGCGCCAATCGGTGATCTTCGACGAGGCGGAAAACCGGCTCCACGCCCAGAAAGCGATCCTGCGCTGGTGCCTCGGCCTGTAAGGGCCGCGCGGGTCAGAGCCGCGCGACCTCGGAAATCGCGTTGAGCGGCGTCTTCCTAAGCGAAGCGATGGGATAGTCCTCGTCCGCAAGCATGGAATAGGTGAAATCGGGCTCGAGCTTCTTCAGCGCTTCGAGATGTTCGAAGGCGCGGCGCCTGTCGCCGCGATGCCAATACAGTGCAGCAAGGTATCGCAGCGGCGGCCGAAACCGCGGCGCGAGATCGCGCGCGATTTCCCCGTAGCGGATCGCTTCCTCGTATCGTCCGGAAACCGCGGCGGTGAGGCAGCACATCATGTCCCACCAATACCGGTGGTGGAGCATCGCACCCAGTTTCTGCGCCTGAAGCGCGGCGCGATGCGCCTCGTCGAACAGTCCGAGCCGCGCCTTGGCCGTCGCCAGCGCTTCCCAGCTCAGGACATTCGCCCGGTTGACCGTGACAGCACGCTTTGCCAGTTCGAGCCCGCCATGCACCTTGTTCTCGATCTGCACCGCGATCTTGGACGCGGTGCCCAGGACGGTGGAATTCCATGGATCGAGCTCCATCGCCTCGCGTGCGAAGGCGATCGCCTCTTCGGCGACGTCTTCGGGATGCGGCGTGATCCGTTCGATCAGCAGCGTATCGCGCAGGAGTGCGCGGCCCGCGAGGTAGATCCCGCGCGGCTCCAGCGCGTAGGCGCGGGCGAACAGCTCGTCCGCCTCCTGGATCACGGCCGGATCGAGCGCGTGAATGTCCTGCATCGCGCGGTAGGCGAGCAGCGAAGGGCAGTCGAGCCGCTGCATCTCGCGCGCCTGGTCCCCGAGGTATTCCGTCGCCCGGGTCACCGCCTCGTTGAGCAACTGGACCGCGACCGCGCTCTGCAGATCGGACCGGGAGGCGTCCTCGATCGGGCGGTGCCTGCTGAAGAGGGTTCGGTCGGCCGCGAGTGTCGTGAGACGGACCTGAACGTTCTGGTGTCCGCGTTCGCGCATCACCCGGACGGCGACACGCAGTCCGGGAATGGCCGACCGTGACAGGGTTGACGGCAACTCATGGCCGACCTCGGCGCCTCCGATCTCGGCAATGTGGTTGGCGATCGCCTCGGCATACATGTCCGCGAACACCAGATCGCGCCGCGGCTGCGCCTCGGATGGCGCGACAAGGATGAGCACACGGGTGGAGGCCGGTAGCGCCGAAGCGTTGTCGAACGTCTCGCCGGCGATCCGCGCAGGCAAGGTGTCGACCACATGCTGCTGTTCGTAGGCGCGGCGTTGCTCCGAGAGCCAGACACGGAATGCCGCTTCCCGGACATCGAGCCCTTCAAGAAGCATCGGCCTTTCGGCGAAACCGCCATCGGGCTGGGGCGGTGGATCGAAGCTGACGATCACCCGGTCGGGATCGAGCATGACGGTGGACCCCTCCGTGAGGAGGATCTCCCGCCACTGGCCGAGCGCCCGCCGCAACTCGCTGAGACACTGCCGCAGGCTCGCCGCGGCATTCTCCGGATCACGGGCGCCCCAGAGCATCTCGAGAAGCACCCTCCGGGTCCGGCTCCGGTCATATGAAGTGCCAAGGAGTCCCAGGATCGCGCGCGCCTTCTTCCCACGCGGTGTGAGATCGGTCCCGTCGGGGGCCGTCAGGGTCATCTTCCCGACCATCTGCAGAACCGGGATCTGGCGCGTTTCCAAGGCCACCTCGTGTCGAAGCACTGTCCGTTCGGAATCTCTCACAAGACAAGTTGTGACGCGAGTCGGTTGTCCCCTCTCGTGAAGAATCCGTTAAAAAGATGAAAGTCCGGATGCGGTCCGGTGGGCCTGATTGGCTGCGTCCCGGTCTCCAAACCAATCGGAGACGATGGGCTTGTGCGTTTTCGTTTCAGTTTCGACACCAGTCTAGCGCGAAGGCGCGCAGGCCTCATCAGGCTCTGGGTGAATGCAGCCGACAACCTGATCCCGCCTTTAATCAAGTCGATAGCGGAATTTTTTAAAGTAAAAACTCAATCTTGATTTATTCTAGATGGACTTTTTATCACTCTGAATGTGTTCAGAGTGCATTTTTATTGTTGATTTGCTTGGCTGTATGCATATCTTTTCTTTCGCACGCAACGTAAGGAGTTCGCACATGACCAAGCTGCACAAAGCCGCAACCGGCGCACACTCGACGCCGCCCGCCCTTCGCAAAGCCGCCGAGGCGGCGACGGGGGCGCATTCGACGCCGCCAGTCCTCCGCAAGGGTTCGGTCGCTACCGGCGCCCATTCGGCTCCCCCGGCATTGCGGAAAGGCGCCGCAGCAGCGACCGGCGCGCACTCCACGCCGCCCGTCCTCCGCAAGGGCTCGACCGTTGCGACCGGGGCCCACTCCACGCCTCCCGTCCTTCGGAAATCCGCCAAGGCGGCGACGGGTGCGCATTCCACCCCGCCGGTCCTGCGCAAGCGCGGCTGAACGGCCCATATCGAAGAAACAGGCTGGAGCGGCACGCGCCGCTCCGGCATGCTGCGTGAATGGCACAAGAACCGCTCGTCACCTTCATCAGGGCGCATCGCGATGCGATCGCGCCGATCCCGGCGGACAAGTCCGCGCTCGGAACCCTGCCCGCCGCTGCCTTCCAGTATTGCGAGGCGATCCGCGCGGCCTCATCGTTGGGCTGGTATGTCTTCCCGCCGTTCGACATCAGCTTTCTGTGGGACGGGCAGGAGGCCTTCATCGCCCGCGATGGCCAATGGCAACAGCTCGTCGATCAGCCGATGCCGGACGGCTTCCATGACGACTGGAACGCGGCAGCGCCCGATCGTCTGAGGGATCGTTCCATCGCCGGCGTCTCCGCCACGTTCGCGCCCGGCCAGATCCAGATCTGGTCCGGCCTTCTGGCACGCACCGCGCCCGGCTGGAGCCTGCTGATACGCCCGCTCGTGAACGTCCATGCCAACAGCTCGTTCGCGGCCTATGAGGGCCTCGTCGAAAGCGACGATTACGGACCCTTTCCACTCTTCACGAATGTCCGGCTGCTCGCGACGCATCGCGAGATCTTCATTCCCCGGGAGAAGCCCCTCTTCCAGGTCCAGGCCGTCCATCGCGAAAGCTATGCCGCCGCCCACAGGAAGGCCGAGCTCGTCGAGCTCGCCGACATGTCGGCGGAGGACTGGGCAGGCTACGAAGGCACGATACGGGAACCGGGACTCATCGACCCGGATCACGAGATCGGTCAATACGGCGCCTCGGTCCGTAAACGGGCGAAGTCCGAGCGCAAGCCCTAGCCAAGGAAGCGCATCGCGGCCTCGCCGCGAAGAAACGCGATCCGACCGCCGGCGATGACCGCCTCGATCCGGCGGGTTTCGGCCTCGATGATGCACAGGTCGGCCCGCAGCCCGGGCGCGATCCGGCCCCGGTCGTCGAGGCCGAGAACGGCCGCGGGACCGCTGCTGATGAGCCTCCAGGCGTCTTCCAGGGGCGCGATCCCGCGATCGGCGAG
>JBMYPI010000219.1:0-242 GCA_049600155.1 Rubricella sp. | reverse complement strand
CTGCTGGCGCGGGATAATGGTAATCGGAAGCAAGCGCATCGCACAGGCCGCGCGCAATGGCGTCGGTCGCCGACATCTTGCCCGCATGCGATCCTCCGCGCACGACATTCGGCGCCCCGAGAACGATGATACCACCGTGCTCCCGCGCAGCCGCGGCGGCCTCCATCGTTTCGGGAAACTCGGCGAGATCGGCGCCGAATGCAGAGAAGGCACGGCGCGTCGCTGCGTCCTGATCGTCGTGC
>JBMYPI010000218.1:0-4110 GCA_049600155.1 Rubricella sp. | reverse complement strand
ACCGCGATCAGGTCGTTGACCTTCACGCCCTCGGTGCCTTCGGGGACGACGATCTTTCCGATCGTGCCCTCGTCCACGGCTTCGAACTCCATCGTTGCCTTGTCGGTCTCGATTTCCGCGATGACGTCACCGGAGGCGACGGTATCCCCTTCCTTCACGTTCCATTTCGCGAGCGTGCCTTCCTCCATCGTCGGGGAAAGCGCAGGCATCAGGATGTTGATGGGCATGATCTCTTTCCCTTACGCGTAGGTGACGGTCTTGACCGCTTCGATCACCTCGTCGGTCGTGACGAGGGCGAGGCGTTCGAGATTGGCGGCGTAGGGCATCGGCACGTCCTTGCCGCAGACGTTGATGACGGGCGCGTCGAGATAGTCGAACGCCTCCTGCATCACCACGCTCGTGATGTAGTTGCCCACGGAAGACTGCGGGAAGCCTTCCTCCACGGTCACGAGCCGGTTCGTCTTCATCACCGATTTCAGGATCGCGCCCGTGTCCATCGGGCGGATGGTGCGCAGGTCGATCACTTCCGCAGAGATGCCCTCTTCGGCCAGTTTTTCGGCCGCTTCGAGTGCGTAGGTCATGCCGATTCCGAAGGAGACGATCGTCACGTGATCGCCCTTGCGCCAGATTTTCGCCTTGCCGAAGGGCACGGTGTGATCCTCGATCTCGGGCACGTCGAAGGACTTGCCGTAGAGGATCTCGTTTTCCAAGAAGACGACCGGGTTGGGATCGCGGATCGCGGTCTTCAGAAGGCCCTTCGCGTCCGCCGCGGAATAGGGCATCACGACCTTCATGCCCGGCACGTGGGAATACCACGCCGCGTAGCACTGGGAGTGCTGGGCCCCAACGCGCGCCGCCGCGCCGTTGGGGCCGCGGAACACGATGGGGCAGCCCATCTGCCCGCCCGACATGTAGAGTGTCTTGGCGGCTGAGTTGATGATCTGGTCGATCGCCTGCATCGAGAAGTTGAAGGTCATGAACTCCACGATCGGGCGCAGGCCGCCGAAGGCCGCGCCGACGGCGAGGCCCGCGAAACCATGCTCCGTGATCGGCGTGTCGACGACGCGCTTGGCGCCGAACTCGTCGAGCAGCCCCTGGGAGACCTTGTAGGCGCCCTGGTATTCGCCGACTTCCTCACCCATCAGGTAGACATCGCCATCGCGGCGCATTTCCTCGGCCATCGCGTCGCGCAGGGCTTCGCGGATGGTCTGGGTCTTGAAGGTGGTGCCTTCGGGGAATTCGGGCTCCTCGATCTCGTCCGCCACGGGGGCGACGGGCAGCGCGGGGCGCGAGGGGGCAGGGGTATCGGCATGGGGGGCCGGATCCTCGGCCTTTTCCTCGGCCGGGGCCGCATCGGTCGATCCGCCGCCGTCTTCCATCGCCGAGGCGTCCTCGCCCTCTTCCAGCAGAATCGCGATCGGATCGTTGACCTTCACGCCCTCGGTGCCTTCCGGCACGAGGATCTTGCCGATCACGCCCTCGTCCACGGCCTCGAATTCCATCGTGGCCTTGTCGGTCTCGATTTCGGCGATGACGTCACCGGAATTCACGGTGTCGCCCTCCTTCACGTTCCATTTCGCGAGCGTCCCTTCCTCCATCGTCGGGGAGAGGGCGGGCATCAGAAGCTTGATTGTCATTGTCTCGTTTCCCCCGGGCTCAGGCCTGCGGCAGTTCGTCTGCGTAGATGTCGGTGTAAAGCTCGGAGACATCGGGTTCCGGGCTTTCCTGCGCGAACTTCGCCGCTTCGTTGACGATGGCCTTGATGTCCTTGTCGATCTCCTTGAGCTCGTCTTCCGATGCATGCTTGCCGGTCGTCAGGATGGCCTTCACGGCTTCGATCGGGTCGCGCTCCTCGCGCATCTTCTGGACTTCCTCGCGGGTGCGGTATTTCGCCGGGTCCGACATGGAGTGGCCGCGATAGCGATAGGTGTTCACTTCCAGGATGTAGGGACCCTTGCCCGCGCGGCAGTGGGCCACGGCCTTCTCACCGGCGGCCTTGACCGCGAGCACGTCCATCCCGTCGACGGCCTCGCCCTCGATCCCGTAGGCGGCGCCGCGTTCCCAGAAGCTCTTCGACATGGTCGAGCGCTTCACGCTCGTGCCCATCGCATACTGGTTGTTCTCGATCACGAAGACGACGGGAAGCTCCCAAAGCTCGGCCATGTTGTAGGTCTCGTAGACCTGCCCCTGGTTGGCCGCGCCGTCGCCGAAATAGGTGAAGCAGACGGTGTCCTCGCCGCGATACTTGTTGGCGAAGGCAAGGCCGGCGCCGATCGGCACCTGCGCGCCGACGATGCCATGCCCGCCATAGAAGTTCTTCTCCTTGGAGAACATGTGCATCGAGCCGCCCTTGCCGCGGGAATAGCCGCCCTCGCGGCCGGTAAGCTCGGCCATGACGCCCTTGGGGTCCATCCCGCAGGCGAGCATGTGGCCGTGGTCGCGGTAGGAGGTGACGCGGCTGTCGCCCTCCTTCGCCGCGGCCTCCAACCCGACGACGACGGCTTCCTGACCGATATAGAGGTGACAGAAGCCGTTGATGAGGCCCATGCCGTAGAGCTGGCCCGCCTTCTCCTCGAACCGGCGGATGAGCAGCATCTCGCGGTAGTAGTGAAGCAGTTCCTCCTTGGAGGCATTGGGCTTCGCAGCCCTCTTCGCCGTCGCCATGTCGCTTCCTCTGCGGTATTGTTTGACGTTAAACTATCTTATCATAGCGCATGGCGAACCCGTTCGTCACCCCGTTTCTCGGAGCAACGGAAACATGGCGCCATGCGTTCAGCGAATGACGATTTCGTCGGGGCGGACGAGGCCGAGGACCGCGCGGGCGCGTTCGTCGAGCAGGTCGAGATCGAGATAGGAGGACGATAGCCGGCGGGTGAGGTTCTCCCTCTCGGCCCGCTCGGCGCGCAGCGCGGCGAGCTCACGTTCCAGCACTGCGGCGCGCGCCTCGTTCTCGCCGAGGCTCTGAAGGCCGCGCGGGCCGATCAGGCCGGCGGAGGCGAAGCTCAGCGCGAGCGCCAAAGCAACGCCTGCGAAAGCGACGTTCAGAAGGACCTGGCCTGGTTTGCTGCCGAGGGGCATGTGCCGTGTTCACCTGCTCAACCGTGGCGATCCATGCCGCCTTGACGCGAGTCTGCCACAGGTGATTCGCGAAGGGAATCCCCTTTCACGTCAGAAGGTTCCAGATGATCGGCAGGAGGATCGCCGTCGCGAGCGCGTTCAGCCCCATTGCGAGCCCCGAGAAGGCGCCGGCCACCTCATCGACCTGCAGCGCCCGGGCCGTGCCTATGCCGTGGCTGATCGTGCCGAGCGCGAGGCCCCGTGCCCGCATGTCCCGCACACCGACGAGCGTCAGCAGCCAGGGCCCGATCATCGCGCCGAGAATGCCGGTGAGGATCACGAGCGCGGCCGTGAGCGAGGGCAAGCCGCCGAGTTGCTGGGAGATTCCCATCGCGACCGGGGCCGTGACCGATTTCGGCGTGATCGAGGCCAGCGTCTCGCCGCTCGCCCCGAGAACCCATGCGGTGCCGTAGGCCGTCGCCGCGGCCATCGCCGAACCGGTCAGGAGGCTCGCCAGCAGCGCGGGGGCGGAACGGCGCACCGTCCGGAACTGGCGATAGAGCGGGATCGCGAGTGCGACGGTCGCGGGGCCGAGGAGGAAATGGACGAACTGAGCGCCCTCGAAATAGGTCGCGTAATCCGTCCCCGTGAGCATCAGCCCGCCAACGACGAGCACCACCGCGATGAGCACCGGGTTCACCGCCGGGTTCATGCCCGAGGCCCTTGCCAGCCGCTGGCCGATGGAGAAGGCCAGAAGCGTCAGCGTCAGATGAAGAAGCGGGCTGGCCGAGAGATAGACCCAGATCTGCGTGAAATCCTGCATCACGGGCGATCCTTCATCAGCCAGGCCATCAGGCGGCATCAGTCTGGGATCGGCACCAAGCGCGACCGCCGTGTCGACAGCATCCCGCATCGCGGCGGCAAGTGTTTCATGCCCGGTCTTCGCACCACAGCCCAGACATCGCATGGCCTCGAAAGCCGGATCCGTTTCCGGTGTCGACCTGTCCTTCAAACCGACGAAAATCGCTGGCGGCGGCGGCGGCGGCATCCTCA
>JBMYPI010000217.1:0-4188 GCA_049600155.1 Rubricella sp. | reverse complement strand
CATCGACCGACGCGGACAGTAGTTCCATCCGCTCCCCGTCGAGTTTCAGCGCCTGACCGGGCTCCGCCTCCGGATTGGGGCGGAAGGCGATCCGCGCGGTGACTTCCGTCGCGCCCGGCGACAGGCGGAAGGTGAGGTGCACCGTGTCGGCAAGGAAGGCCGGCGGCGTGTATTCGGCGAGGCGTTTGGGGGCGAGGGCGGTTTCGGTGCGCATGATCTTTCCGTGCTCGGGGGCTGATAGCCTTCAAGGTGGACCGGTCGCCCGCCGCCTTCAATGCCCAAGCGCGGAACCCTGCCTCGGCCCGGGCGTTGAGCCAATGAACGACCAAGGAGGCATGTCCATGTCGGCAGAGAACACCAACCCGAAAAAACAGGCCCGCAGGCATATCGTCCCGATCATCGGCATTCTGGGCGCGGCCGCATTCGGCCTTCTGATGGCGCTGTTCATGGCGGATGAAGCGGTCGAGGAAGCGGAACCCGTCGGAATCGCGAACCCCGAAGCCGTCGGCGCGCCGAGCGAGTGATTTCCGCCTTGTGAAATTCAATTCTGTTTTGTTGATCGCAGCCGTCGCCCTGTTATCTGCCTCCCCATGACGTCGCAGAACCTGGGGAGGTAGACATGGCCGAGCGCATCGTCCGGGATGGACTGCAGATCGACGCCGAACTGTTCGACTTCATCGAAGCGAAGGCGCTGCCGGGGACGAGCGTATCACCGGATGCGTTCTGGTCGGGCCTGTCGGCGCTTGTTCATGACCTGGGGCCGAAAAACCGCGCTCTGCTTGAAAAGCGCGCGGAAATCCAGGCCAGGATCGACGAGTGGCACAAGGCGCGGCGGGGTCAGCCCCATGACGCCAACGCCTACCGCGCCTTCCTCGAAGAGATCGGATACATCGTGCCCGAAGGCCCGGATTTCGCGGTCGAGACGGCGAACGTCGATCCCGAGATCGCGACGATTCCGGGACCGCAGCTTGTGGTTCCCGTGATGAACGCGCGCTATGCGCTCAACGCGGCGAATGCGCGCTGGGGCAGCCTCTACGATGCGCTCTACGGCACCGATGCGATGGGCGATCTGCCAAAGGCGGGTGGCTACGACCCCGATCGCGGCGCTCGCGTTATTGCATGGGCGAAGAGCTTCCTCGACGAGGCCGCGCCGCTCGTCGGTGCGAAATGGGCGGATGTCACGGCGCTTTCGGTGCGGGATGGCGGGCTTTTCGTGACCGGCCCCGATGGTGAGACCGGTCTCGCCGATCCCGCTCAGTTCGCGGGGCACAATGGCGATGCGGGTGCACCCGAGGAGGTCTTCCTGCGCAACAACGGGCTGCATATCGACATCGTCGTCGATGGCTCGACGCCTGTCGGCTCGGCCGATCCCGCCGGGATTTCGGACGTGATCCTGGAGGCGGCGATCTCCACGATCATGGATTGCGAGGATTCGGTCGCCGCCGTCGATGCCGAGGACAAGGTGCTCGCCTATTCCAACTGGCTCGGGCTGATGAAGGGCGACCTGCGGGAGGAGGTGACGAAGGGCGGCAAGACCTTCACCCGCGCCCTGAACGATGACGTGCGCTTCACCGGGGCTGGCGGGCAGCCGGTCACGCTCAAGGGTCGCTCGCTGATGCTGGTGCGCAATGTCGGTCACCTGATGACGAACCCCGCCATCCTCGACCGTGATGGTAACGAGGTGGGCGAAGGGCTGATGGATGCCTTCTGCACCGTCCTGTGCGCCATGCACGACCTTCAGCGCGAGAGCGGCAATTCCGTCCACGGCTCCGTCTATGTGGTCAAACCCAAGATGCACGGGCCGGAGGAAGTCGCCTTCACCGACGAGATCTTCACGCGCGTGGAGCAAGCGCTCGGCCTGCCGCGCTACACCGTCAAGATCGGCATCATGGACGAGGAGCGCCGCACCTCCGTCAATCTCAAGGAATGCATCCGCGCCGCGAAGAACCGCGTCGCCTTCATCAACACCGGCTTCCTCGACCGCACGGGGGACGAGATCCACACCGCGATGGAAGCGGGCCCGATGATCCGCAAGGGGGAGATGAAGGGCACCGCCTGGATCGCCTCCTACGAGGATCGCAACGTCGATATCGGGCTGGCCTGCGGCCTGCGTGGCAAGGCCCAGATCGGCAAGGGCATGTGGGCGATGCCCGACATGATGCACGCCATGCTGGAGCAGAAGATCGGCCACCCGAAATCGGGCGCGAACTGCGCCTGGGTGCCGAGCCCGACCGCGGCCGTGCTGCACGCCACCCATTACCACAAGGTGGACGTGCTCGCCCGCCAGGAGGAGATCGCAGCGGGCGGCCCGCGCGGCACGCTTGGGGATCTTCTGTCCATCCCCGTCGCCGACCGCCCGAACTGGTCCGACGAGGACGTGATGGCCGAGCTGGAGAACAACGCCCAGGGCATTCTCGGCTATGTCGTGCGCTGGGTGGATCAGGGCGTGGGCTGCTCCAAGGTGCCCGACATCAACGATGTGGGCCTCATGGAGGATCGCGCCACCTGCCGCATTTCCTCCCAGCATATGGCGAACTGGCTGCATCACGGCGTCGTTTCCCGCGAGCAGGTGATGGAGGTGATGCAGCGGATGGCCGCGAAGGTCGATGAGCAGAACGCGGGCGATCCCGCCTACCGGCCGATGGCCCCCGGCTTCGACGGCATCGCCTTCAAGGCGGCCTGCGATCTTGTCTTCGAAGGGGTGGAGCAGCCCTCGGGCTATACCGAGCCGGTGCTGCATCGCCGTCGGCTCGAACTGAAAGCCTCGATCTGACGCCCCAAAATCACCGCAAGGAGTGACCCCATGGCAGAGATTTCCCACCGCAAGGCCCGCACGATCATCTCCAAGACCCTCGCCAAGGGGCGGGAGATGGGCCTGAAACCGCTCTCCGTCATCGTGCTCGATGCCGGTGGCAACATCCGCGCCTTCGAGCGGGAAGACGGCGCCTCCCCCGGCCGGTTCGAGATCGCGCGCGGCAAGGCCTATGGCGCTGTGATGCTGGGCATGCCGGGGTCCGCACAGATGGCCCGGGCCGAGGCGCAGGCCTATTTCATGGCCGCCGTGAACGGGGCGTTCGGCGGTCAGGTCGTTCCCGTGCCGGGCGGCATCCTCGTGAAGGACCGCAAGGGCGAGGTGATCGGCGCGGTCGGCGTTACCGGCGACACCTCCGACAACGACGCCGAGGCCGGCGTCGCGGGGATCGAAGCGGCGGGCCTTACGGCGGAGGCCTGACGAGAATCCGTCGAATGAAGGATTTCCAGCGAGGATCTTTCGGACAGAAAGGTCATGGTCCAGAACTCGCCGGGTCGGCTGAAAGGAAAAAACCGCACCCCCTGTTCTCCCCGTGGTCTTGCCGGGGGAGGGGTGCGGTCAGGTTAACGGGCGGTCTGACAGGGAGAGAGTTGTGACCATCCGTCCACGCGGGCCTGTCAGACCAGGTAGGCCGCGATCTCGTCGAGAAGGCGCATGCGGGATTTGCGCATCTCGGTCATGTGCAGGTCATCGGTCGGCTCGATATTGGTCTCGGCGCGGTGGATGGCCTTGTTGATCTCGCCATAGGCGTCGTCGAGCCTGGCGAAATGGGGATCGTTCATGCGCAGAAGGTGCATCTTCTCCGACGCATCGGGGAAATGCTCGGCCAGGCTGTGCGGAACGTGGGACATCGCATCCTCCTCTTCGATCATGTCTCGAAGGTGACGCTGCACCGGGAATCGGCGGCCTTCCTTGACGCCGATCAAATGGGCGTCAGGGACCCGTGTTTTCTTCCACGCAGGTCACCCAGGCCTCGATCGCGGGGCGGAGTCCCTCGGGCGCGAAGCGGTGCACGGTGCCCTCGTTGCGCCGCGTGAGCGCGATGGCGCGGGCATTGGCGAACTGGCCCAGGAACATCTCCGCCGTTTCCGCGTGGTCGGGCAACAGGAACGTCACCGCCGTCTCGACACCGGTTCCATCGAGGAGGAACCGGCTCTCGAAGCCGAACCCCGCCACGATGGGCACAGGTTGACCCGTCCCGGGATAGGTCCAGCCGGCATTGCCCAGAACGAGAAAATCGGGGCCGGTGCCATCGGCGTTGAAGGAAAACCAGTCGCCCGCGCCGTTGGCCGTGCGCAAGGTGCAGATCGGCGCCGTCCCCGGCGTGGCGGAGACGCCGACGAGCCACGCCTCGCCTTCATGGAGCACGCGCCAGG
>JBMYPI010000216.1:0-4192 GCA_049600155.1 Rubricella sp. | reverse complement strand
TCCTGGACGGAAGCCGAGGTCGCCTGGGCGGACCAGAACCTCATCAAGTTCAAGGGGCGCATCAGCCGCGACAACTGGGTGGAGCAGGCCAGGCGGCTTGCGAGCGGGGGCTGAGGCCCGCCGCGTCGAGAATGAAAGGCCCCGGGCGGCGCGCCGGCCGGGGAGACCGAGGGAGCACAAGACGTGGACGAACGGGAGCGCAGCCTCCTCCGGCAGGGCCGGACGGCGACGATCGTGATCGTCGTGGCGTTCTCTCTCTGGGTTCTGTTGAACTTGATCGGCGGGCGCCTGGGGCTCGATCCCCGTTACGCGTTCCTCGCCGATTTCGCCGCGATGGCGGCGCTTGCGTGGTCGGTGATCGTCCTGTTGAGGATCCGCCGGGCGCGCGCCGAGCATAGGGACTGAGCAATGCTGCAGGATCAGGATCGCATCTTCACGAACCTCTACGGGATGTACGACCGTAGCCTCGCGGGCGCGAAGGCGCGCGGCCATTGGGATGGCACCGCGGGCCTGATCGAGAAGGGGCGCGACTGGATCGTCGAGGAAATGAAGGCCTCTGGCCTGCGCGGGCGCGGTGGCGCGGGCTTCCCGACGGGTCTGAAATGGTCCTTCATGCCCAAGGAGAGCGACGGGCGCCCCCATTACCTCGTGGTCAATGCAGACGAGTCCGAGCCCGGCACCTGCAAGGACCGGGAGATCATGCGCCATGATCCCCACACCCTGATCGAAGGGTGCCTGATCGCCTCCTTCGCGATGGGGGCGAATGCCTGCTACATCTACATCCGCGGCGAATACATCCGCGAGCGCGAGGCGCTGCAGGCCGCCATCGACGAATGCTATGACGCGGGGCTTCTGGGCCGGAACGCGGCGGGGTCCGGCTGGGATTTCGACCTCTATCTCCACCACGGCGCGGGCGCCTATATCTGCGGCGAGGAAACCGCGCTGATCGAGAGCCTCGAAGGCCGCAAGGGGATGCCGCGCCTCAAGCCGCCCTTCCCGGCGAACACGGGCCTCTATGGTTGCCCGACGACCGTGAACAACGTGGAATCGATCGCCGTCGTGCCGACGATCCTGCGGCGCGGGGCGGCGTGGTTCTCCTCCTTCGGGCGGCCGAACAACGCGGGCACCAAGGTCTTCGCGATCTCGGGCCACGTGAACAGCCCGTGTGTCGTGGAAGAGGCGATGTCGATCCCCTTCGCGGAGCTGATCGATCGCCATTGCGGCGGTATCCGGGGCGGCTGGGACAACCTCAAGGCGGTGATCCCCGGCGGTTCCTCGGTGCCGCTGATCCCCGGCAAGATGATGCATGAAGAAGCCATCATGGATTTCGACTGGCTTCGCGAGCAGCGCTCGGGCCTCGGCACCGCGGCGGTGATCGTGATGGACAACTCCACCGACATCATCAAGGCGATCTGGCGGCTCTCGAAATTCTACAAGCATGAAAGCTGCGGCCAGTGCACGCCCTGCCGCGAAGGCACCGGCTGGATGATGCGGGTGATGGATCGCCTCGTGACCGGCGAGGCGGAGCCCGAAGAGATCGACATGCTTCTGGACGTGACCAAGCAGGTCGAGGGCCACACGATCTGTGCGCTGGGCGATGCGGCTGCCTGGCCGATCCAGGGCCTGATCCGCCATTTCCGCGACGAGATCGAGGATCGCATCAAGGCCAAGCGCACGGGCCGCGTGACGGCGGTGGCGGCGGAGTGAGGCGCGCGTGATCGATTTTCTCGTGAACCTGTTGGAATTCGGCACGGAGGGGCGGCGCTGGCGCTCGCCCTGGTCGATCTCTGGGCTCGTCATCGGTGCGGTGCTTGGGGCTTGGGTCGGTGTGAACACCGGCGGTGGTCCTGCCATCCTGACAGGCTTCGCGGTTGGCGGCGTCCTCGGCTGGCTTGGTGTGGTGCTCCTCAAGGGCTTTGGGCGTGTCTTTGTGCTTGGGCTTGGTTCGATCGTCCCGGTCGCCCTGTGGATGTGGATTACGGGAGAGTTCGGATGACGATGCACCTCGCCGAGCTCAATATCGGTCGCCTTCTGGCCCCCACCGATGACCCTCGTGTGGCGGAGTTCATGGCCAATCTCGACCGCGTCAACGGCCTTGGCAAACGGATGCCGGGCTTTGTGTGGATGATGGAAGGCTCGGGCGAACCGGGCACCGGCAATACCGAGGCGAAGATCGACGGCGATCCGCAGTTCGTCTCCAACCTCACCGTCTGGGAGGATGCCGAGAGCCTCGAACGCTTCGTCTGGGGCACCATCCACAAGCAGTTCTACGACCGGCGGCAGGAGTGGTTCGAGGTGCTGGGCCAGCAGCATTTCGTGATGTGGTGGATCGATCCGGGCCACCGCCCGACCCTCGATGAGGCGCTCGGTCGCCTCGACCACAAGACGAAACACGGCGATACCGACCACGCTTTCGGCTGGTCCTATCTGAAAGACGCGCGTCTGTGGAAGACGCACCAATGCGCCCCAGTGGCGGCGGAGTGAGACATGTCTGACCTGCGCAAGATCATCATCGACGGGGCGGAGATCGAGGTCGATCCCGCGCTCACCATCCTTCAGGCCTGCGAGGAAGCGGGGGTGGAGATCCCGCGCTTCTGCTACCACGAGCGGCTCAGCATCGCGGGCAATTGCCGGATGTGCCTTGTCGAGGTCGTGGGCGGGCCGCCGAAACCCGCCGCCTCCTGCGCGATGCAGGTGCGTGACCTGCGCGGCGGCCCCGATGGCCAGCCGCCCGAGGTGAAGACGAAAACACCGATGGTCAAGAAGGCCCGCGAAGGGGTGATGGAGTTCCTCCTGATCAACCACCCGCTCGACTGCCCGATCTGCGACCAGGGCGGCGAATGCGACCTGCAGGACCAGGCGATGGCCTATGGCGTCGATTTCTCCCGCTACCGCGAGGAAAAGCGCGCGGCGGTCGATCCCGATCTCGGCCCGCTCGTCGGCACCAAGATGACGCGCTGCATCTCCTGCACCCGCTGCGTGCGTTTCACGACCGAGGTCGCGGGCGTATCCGAGATGGGGCAGACGGGCCGGGGCGAGGACAGCGAGATCACCTCCTATCTCGGCCAGATGCTGACGAGCGAATTGCAGGGCAACGTGATCGACCTGTGCCCGGTGGGCGCGCTGACATCGAAACCCTACGCGTTCACCGCACGGCCCTGGGAGCTGAAGAAGACCGAGAGCATCGACGTGATGGACGCGCTCGGCTCCTCCATCCGGATCGACACGCGCGGGCGGGAGGTCATGCGGATCCTGCCGCGCAACCATGACGGAACGAACGAGGAATGGATCAGCGACAAGACGCGGTTCATCTGGGACGGGCTGAAGCGCCAGCGGCTCGACCGGCCCTATATCCGCGTGGATGGCAAGCTGAAGCCCGCAAGCTGGGCCGATGCCTTCGCCGCCGTCGCCGCCGCGATGAAGGGCCGGAAGGTCGCCGCCGTGGCGGGCGACCTCGCCCCGGTGGAGGCGATGTTCGCGCTCAAACAGCTCATCGAGGGGCTGGGTGGAAAGGTCGAGTGCCGCACCGATGGCGCGAAACTGCCGCAGGGCAACCGCGCGGCCTATGTCGGCACCGCGACGATCGAGGATCTCGATACCGCGTCACGGGTGATCCTGATCGGATCCAACCCGCGCAAGGAAGCGCCTGTCCTGAACGCCCGCATCCGCAAGGGATGGCTCGCGGGCGGTTCTGTCGCGCTGATCGGCGAGGCGGTGGACCTCACCTATGACTACGATCACCTCGGCACCGGCCCGGCGGATGTGAAGGCATTGGCCGACACGGTGACGCCGGAGGAGGGCACCGTCGTCATCGTCGGCCAGGCGGCACTCGCGCGCGAGGATGGCGCCGCGGTGCTGGCCGAGGCGCAGCGGCTTGCCTCGGCGGCGGGGGGGCGGATGCTCGTCCTGCACACGGCGGCCTCGCGCGTCGGCGGCATGGATATCGGCTTCAACTCCGAAGGCGGCGTGATGGCCGCGATCACCCATCTCAAAACGACCGAGGCTCCGCGCCTCGCAGCAGAATAGAACCAAGAAATCGGACTGAAATCAGGGAGGATTATCCGATGAAATTGAAGACCATGCTCTTGGGTGCAACCGTGGCGGCCTCCATGCCGCTTTCAGCGATGGCCGCAGACCTGACGCTGCGCTTTGGCCATGTCGGCGCGCCCGGCTCGCTGTTCGAAGCATCCGT
>JBMYPI010000215.1:0-4218 GCA_049600155.1 Rubricella sp. | reverse complement strand
GCCCGTATCGTTCTGCGTCCGCGCCGGTTCAGGCGCGGCCCCCGATCATCCCCCGATCAATCGGCGAGGAACCCGCCGAAGACCTGCCCGTTCGCTCCCTCGGCCCCGAACGCGCCACCGACATGGTCCGGACCGGTGCCGCCTGTCTGCGGACCGACCGGGCCGAAGAAGCCGCCATCCCCGTCGAGGATGAAGCCGGAGCCGAGGACGTCATCCTCGATATTCGAAGGCGTATCCGTCAGCAGCGCGAGCGACGCGGAGCTGAAATCGAGCCCCCCGCCCGAAATCGTCACACCGGAGATGACGATACTGTCGAAGGGCAGCCCATCAGCACCCGGGAAGCTGTCGAGCGTGATCGTCGCCGAACCCGCACCGGAGAAATCGACCGCCACGGAAGCGACACCGCCGGAATCGAGATCGCTACCGCCATCGAAAGTGGTCGCGCCCTGGATGAAGCTTTCGCCGCTATAGGTTGCCGAACCGCTTGTCGGCATGTCTGCCGCTTCGGTCGGCACGCCGATGATGACGGGGCCTCCACCGCTTGGAGACTCGAGGATGTAGAACCCGGCATAGTCGAAGCTTTGCCCCGCCTGGGGCAGGTCCGTCAGGCTGATCCCGCCCGTTGCCCATTCGCCATCGGCATCGGTATCGGTATCGTTGATCGTCACACCTTCGATCGTGATCTCGATCGTGCCGGATTCGTGCTGCAACTCACCCGTGGCGGAGGCAATCGTCGGATCGCCCGGATCGGGGGTGAAGATCCCGAAGGCCGCAAGCGTGCTCGCAGCGTTCTCCGCCCTGTCGGATAGCTCGATATAGTCGGGGGGCGGAACGACAGGCCCGCCGCCGCCGCCTCCCCCACCTCCGCCGCCACAGGCGGCGAGGGCCGTGAGGCCAAGGACCAGGGCGGAACCACGAGCGATCCGATGGGCGGTGAGGGAAAGACTGTCTGCCATGATGCCCTTCAGATGATGAAGACGAAGTCGTCGACGGTCAGTTCGGACGCCAGCACATTCGTGAATGTCAGCGTGTTGCCCGCGCCGTCATCGAACTGCGCGCTGCCGCCGACATTCGTGATCAGGCCGAGGATCGTCGTCGCGTTGACGGTGCCCGGATCGAACCCGGACAGCTCCACGACATCGAGACCGGGCTGATAGTCGCGCACGAGCGTGCCGAAGCTCCAGGTGCCGTTCCCGGCGTCGAGCACGACGTTGTCGGGATCGAAACGCCCGATCTCGTCGTTTCCGCCGCCCGAGGCGAAACGGAAGGTGTCGGCGCCGAGTCCGGCGGACATGATGTCATCGCCCGCCCCGCCATCGACGATATCATTGCCGAACAGGAAGTTCGCGCCGTGGTCGGCCGCGATCAGATCGTTGTCGTCACCGCCGTTGACCGTGTCGTTGCCGTAGCCGGTCAGGATCAGGTCGGCGCCGGTGCCGCCATCCACGTCGTTGTCCCCGCTCAGGAGTTCGACGCTGTCGTTGTCGTCACCCGCATCCACGGTGTCGTCGCCCAGCGGATCGGTGATCGTGTCGTCGCCCGCGCCGCCGTTTACGGTGTCATCGCCCGCGCCGGAATCGACCCTGTCGTCGCCGTCATCGGCGTTGACGATATCGTCCCCGAAGGCGGTGAAAATCTCATCGTCCCCGGCCGTTCCGTCGGTCGTTCCCGGCTCCGGCGCGCTGTTGATGGTGATGCTGACCTGAACGGGCGTGCCATCATCCGCGGTGAGCGTGATGAAGTCTTCGGGCAGATCCCCGGAGTCGCCCGCCTGCGCATCGGCGTTCGTCTGGGTGAAGGTGTAGGTCGTGCCGTCCTCCGACACCTCGATCCGGCCATAGAGGCCTTCACCCGTTGCGCCGGCGAAGGACGGTGTCTGATCAGCGTCGGGATCCTCGATCGAGATCGAGCCGGTGAAGATGAGCTGGTCTTCGGGCAGGATGACGGGGGTAACGTTGGTAATCGGGTCGTCGTCGATACCTTGGATCGTAACGGTGACTGTAATCGCAGATCCATCGTCTGTGACGACAAGAGTCTCGGTCACATTAACGAATTCGCCGCCACTCAATCCGATGATCGTCGGGTCCTGCGGGTGGGGGTTTTCGTCGTCGATCTCTTTGGGATCGAACTCCCACAGTCCAATTGTGGGATCCCCAAGATCGCGCGTGAATGTAAGAACGCCGTAGGAGCCGACGACCTGAGCTGTAGGGAGGAAACTCCCTGTACCAGAAGTAATTGTTACATTACCGGTCGCATTGGGGCCGTCAGTAGGTGTGAGCGTGCCATTGGTGACCTGATTGACGGTCATAACCGTATCGGTCCGGTCCCCGCCGAGGAGCGTCCCGCCGGTCTGCTGGAAGGGAACGTCGCCGGTTATCTCCGCGAAGTCGATCGTGCCGTCGCTCGCTCCATCCGCCGCGTCGAGCGATGTCAGGTTCGCCAGGCCGCCGAGTATGACGAAGGTTTCGCCCGTTCCCGCATCTCCGGCGCCGAAGGTGGCAGCGATGGCGATATCGTCGATACTGTCATTGTTCAGCGTGGCCGACTGCGTTCCGATGTCTTCGAGCCTGGCCATCGGCATGCCCTGCCCGTCGAGCTCGATGCTGGGCCCGAAGATGTTCGTGACGATGAACCCGTTGGTTCCATCGAGCGTGGAGAGATCGAAGGTCGTCGCGTCGTCGAGCGTCGCACCGCCGAAAACGATGTAGAGGTCGCCCGCGCCATTCAGGATGCCGAGATCCTGTATCCCGTCACCGGACACGTCGCCGAAGATCACGACATCGGTGCCGAGCCTCTCGTTCACGCTCAGGCCGTCGAAACGGACCCCTTCGCCGACGCCGAGATTGGACATGTCCATGTTGGCGAACCGGTCGCGCGTGGCGCCGTCGCCGAAGAGCAGATAGACCGACCCGGTGGGGTTCCCGCCATTGTCCGCCAGCGGGGCGGCGATCACGATGTCGCGCTCGGCATCGCCGTTCAGGCTGAACCCGGGTTCGAGCGATCCGGCAACCCGGTAGCCGAACAGATCGCCCGCGGTCTCGCCGATGATCGCGAACCCCTGCGCGACACTGGAGGAATCCTCCGGCGGCAGGATGCTCAACGTGTCGAGATCGTAGCTGCCACCGAACCCATCGTTGTCGTCCTGCGGGAAGACGACATAGACTCGGCCCGGATTGAGGCCATTGCCCGGGGCGCCGATGATCAGATCGTCGGCGTTGTCGCCGTCAAGGTCGCCGACACCGGCGACATCCGTGCCCGCCCTGTCTGCCTCAGCGCCCGTGAAGGTCAGGGTCGTCGTGGTGAAATCCCCGAACGAGACGGGAATGTCCTCGGGCGGGAGCGCCGGGAAACTGATCCCGGAATTGACCTGCCCGGTATAGTAGACGACGCCGGAGCCGGAAGCCCCGGAGGGATCGCCGATCACGAAATTGGAAAGTGTCCCGATCCCGGGATCACCGATGGTGGCGAGCGTCAGCGTGCCGAAAACGCTGCCGGTTTCGTATGTGGCGACAAGTTCAGGCTCGAACGGCGCGCTGCCGCCGTAATTCGTGTAATAGAGGTAGACATCCCCGTTCTCCGGATCGGAGACGAAAAGATAGGTCTCCACGACGGATTTCTGCGCTGCCGCCCCAAGGACCGATCCGCCGAAATCGGTCGCGCCCACGGGCCCGTCGATGACGAGACCGTTTCCATCCTCGACGAGGGTCGATCCATCGATGAGGGAGTCGAAGGGCCCATCCCTGCCGCGAACGACAAGAACCTCACCGTCATCGTTCGAAAAGCCGCCGATGATGAGATCGATGTTGCCGTCGCCGTCCAGCAGCTCGGATGCGGTGACGGACAGCCCTGTATTCGCGGACGCGCTCGTTATACGGAAATAGCCGGATGCCATCGCGGAGCCGCTCCAGAAGCCGAAATCAATAACGCCGGCGCGGCACTGGCCACGCTTTTCAACACGGACGATAGCAGAACGTAACGGAAAGGGTGAAGTTTTTTCGAGAGTTAGACCGGGATTTATGGGAACGCTTGCCGCGGGCGCGCGGCGCGGTCCAAGCTGCCGCGCAAAGGCAAATCATGGAGCGCAGCCGCGATGTGGAGCGAAATCGCCCCGGAAGACGCCTATCTGGATCGATTTCTCGGCGCGTTCGCCCTTGAATACGCCATTCGGCGCGGGGTGATCGACCGGATGGCCGACGGGCGGGGCTGGCCGGACGACCT
>JBMYPI010000214.1:0-4226 GCA_049600155.1 Rubricella sp. | reverse complement strand
CGCATCGGCGAGGAGGGCGAGGGATACCGCATCGCGCTGTCCTCGCTCGAAGCCGGCCGGATCGGGATCGCGGCGCAATCGGTCGGGATGGCACAGGCCGCCTTCGATGCCGCGCTCGCCTATGCGCGGGACCGGGAGAGCATGGGTCGGGCGATTTTCGATCATCAGGCCGTGCAGTTCCGGCTTGCCGACATGGAGACCCGGGTCGAGGCCGCGCGGCAGATGGTGCTCAACGCCGCCCGCATGAAGGACGCGGGCCTGCCCTGCCTGCGCGAGGCCGCGATGGCGAAGCTCTTCGCCTCGGAGGCGGCCGAAGCCGTCGCCACCGCAGCGATCCAGGTGCTCGGCGGCTACGGGTATCTCTCCGACTACCCGGTCGAACGGATCTACCGCGACGTGCGGGTCTGCCAGATCTACGAGGGCACGAGCGACATCCAGAAGATCATCATCGCCCGCCAGATGGCGTGACGAAACGGGGGACACGGCATGGAAATCTCAGGTGTGACGGCATTCGTGACAGGCGGGGCATCGGGCCTCGGCGAAGCGACGGCGCGGGAACTGGCCGCGGCGGGGGCAACGGTCGGCATTCTCGATCGCGCCGAGCAGGGCAGCGCCGTCGCCGACGATATCGGGGGCGCTTTCGCGCAGGTCGATGTCAGCGATCCCGGCAGCGTGGCCGAT
Source organism: Rubricella sp. (assembly GCA_049600155.1). Taxonomy (GTDB): domain Bacteria; phylum Pseudomonadota; class Alphaproteobacteria; order Rhodobacterales; family Rhodobacteraceae; genus Rubricella. The sequence continues at coordinate 3,545 of JBMYPI010000214.1, read as the reverse complement.
GCCCTGGCCGTTCTGGTCGAACGGATCGGGACACCGCGGATCGTCGTCAACTGCGCCGGTGTCGCGCGGGGAGCCAAGACCGTCGATCGCGACGGCAACGCCCATGACCACGGTCTTTTCGCGTCGACCATCGCGATCAACCTCGTGGGAACGTTCAATGTCTCCACGCAGGCGGCCGCTCTCATGGCGGCCTCGGCCCCCCTCAACGAGGATGGCGAGCGCGGTGTGATCGTGAACACCGCATCCGTCGCGGCGTTCGACGGGCAGATAGGCCAGATCGCCTATGCCGCGTCGAAGGGCGGCGTCGTGGGCATGACGCTTCCGATGGCGCGGGATCTCTCGCGGTCCGGCATTCGGGTCATGACGATCGCCCCGGGCCTGTTCCTGACACCGATGATGAAGGGCTTGCCGCCGGAGGCGCAGGAGAGTCTCGGCGCCCAGGTGCCCTTCCCGTCGCGGCTTGGAGACCCGGCGGAATACGGGCGGCTCGTTCGGCACATCGCGGAGAATCCGATGCTGAACGGCGAAGTCATCCGGCTCGATGGCGCGATCCGCATGGCGCCCCGCTAGGCTGCGGGACGGGCCGAACCGAGAACGCCGCGCCCTGCCGGCGCGGCGTAATGGTTTCCCGATGGATAACGGGTCTCAGCCCACAGTGCCGTCGTCGTCGACGACCGTCGCGTTGGGATCGCTCGTGTTCTGGTTCGGATCGTCATAGGGGATCCGGGAGATGAAGCGCGGCGCAACGAAGACACTCGTATGGATTTCCTTCTGCGCGAGATTCGTCACGCCGAGGAGCGGCACGAACTTCACCTTGGATTCAACGAAAAGCACCGTCTCCGCTGTGGAGAGCGGCGGCATCCGATCCGTCGGTATTTCGAAGAAGGTCAGCGGCGTGAAGGAACTGTCGGGCGTGACATAGCTCCAGTCGACGCGGCACCCGGTCTCCGGGCAGGAGATGCTCGACACCCGCATCTCGACCTCACCGTCCGCGCCCGGCAGAAGGTTCGTCATGAGCGTTTCCATCTCGGTCATCCGCGTCGGGTCGAGGATGGTGTAACGGGTCAGCAGATCGCCCACCGTGTAGGTCGCCTTCTGGGTGTCGGCATGGCTCTTGGCGGCGTCGAAATAGACGAGCGTCGCGAAGATCAGGCCGACCATCATCGGGAAGGCGACGATGAACTCGATCGTCGTCGTGCCGCGTTGATCGGCCCGGAAGGTTCGGAGATGGGTGGCTATCCGCTTCAGCATCACTCGGGCTCGTTCATGAAGGCGCTGTAGGTAATGATCCGGTATTCGCCGTCGTTATCCTCTTTCAGACCCATCGCGATGGCCGAGGTCGGCATGATCGGATCGGTCAATGCACAGGCGCGAACATAGATGAGCTCCGACCGTCCGCCGGGATTGAACGTCACGACGGGGCGCACATCCTCGCTGCGGTCGAAACAGGCGGCGTCGGCCTGGGGGAAATCATTGGGGCCGGTGATCGGCGTCATCTCGACAACGAGCCAATCCTCGCACTGGTCGAAGATCACGGCCCCCTCGCAGATCCGGCGACGGATGCCCGCCTCGGTCATGACGCTGGGCACGCCGAGGCGCACATCGCGCATCGCCAGTTCCATGCCCCGGTCGAGAAGGGCCGCCTTGGACAGGAGCCATCCCAGTTCGAAGACGGAGAACATCGCCGAGAACAGGACGGGGAACAGGATGACGAACTCGATCGTCCCGCCGTGTTCGTCCTTCCAGAACGCTCTGAGATGGGCCTCGATCAGGGCGCGTCGCGTCATCGGTCAGCCCCCGTCCGCCACTTCGAAGGATGCGTCGCCGAAGGGGATGAGCTTCAGCTTCTGGATGCTCGCGAAGATCGAGCGGAAGGCGTCGGAGATCTCGAGCCCCTCGGCGCGGAAGAAATGGCCGGGGGAGGAGGCGCATGCGGTCATTTCGTCGGCGACCGTGTTGGTCACCTCGAAACCGATCGTGTAGACGATGACGCCATTGTCGCGGGCGAGGCCGCAAATGCCCTCGGTCCGGTTCGAAGAACTTGGCCCGATGAACCGATTGATATTGGTGCTGCGGCTCGAATAGGTGTAGCGCCAGCTGCTGCGGTTGTTGAGAATGTTCGTCAGCAGCCGGGAATCGTTCTCCCGATTGGCGACCGGGCGATACTGATCGGTGATCCGCCCATCCGTCATCAGAACGATGATCTTCATCGTCGAATCGTCGTTGAAATTGGCCGGTCGGCCCGAGAACTCATCCGGGACGATACCCCGGGTAATGAGCTCGTCCACCTCGTCGCGGCTGCCGGGATCGAGGAAGGCGAGCGCCCATTTCATCGCGTTGTGCGTGCCCGTCCCGTCGTGGAGGTCCATCTCGGCGATGAGGCCGGTCAGTTCGCGCACGTCGTTGCTCAGCGGCACGATCACCGTGTCATCGACGTTGCGGATCGTGCTCGTGCCGCCCGCGCCGGTCAGAACCGGGCGGTTGTCGATGCAGGGGATGTATTGCACATCCTCTTCGTCCTCGCCGGGGACCGTCGGCGTGTAATCGACCAGCACGAGTTCCGGCTCGACCGGGTTGCCCTCGGCATCGACCTCGCCCTCTTCCGGTTCCGTCCAGGTTTCCCGGGCGAGCGTCCCCTCCTCGTTCACGACGACCTCTTCGCAGATATAGGTCACATTCGGGTCGGAGGTATCCCAGACGTCCGCCTGGGTGTCGGTCGGGCACCAGCCCCAGTCCACCCAGCCGGCATCGTCCCACATCATGAAGTGCGGAACCTGTTCACCGCTCGTGGGGAAACCCGTCTGCGAAAAGTCGCTGGATGTCAGTTCGATGCAGTGATTGTAGGGCCATTCCTGGGTCGCGCCGAGAATCTCGAACACGTCCCGGCCCGGGTTAACCATGCCAGCGTAGGGGACGATGGTGATCGACGTGTATTCGGCCCCGTCATCGTCGAGAAGCGACTCCACGAATTCCGTCGCGGCGGGGCGCAGGAAGTTGATCCGACGACCGTTGCCGTCATCGTCGAAGCGCATCGAGCCGGAAATGTCGAGCGCGAGCGAGATCTCGATATTGGGACGGGACTGAACGGCGCGGCCCTGCGTGTTCACGCTCAGGGTCGTCACGCCGATATAGCGCAGGAAGACCGTATCCATCGTGTAGGACACATCGGCCCACGCCTCGCGATAGTTCAGCCCGTTGATGCTGCGTACCTGGATGTCGAGCGCGTCAGAGTCGATCTCGTCATAGAAGATCGAGGACAGGAGGAAACCGCGCAGAACGCTTTCCGCATCACCCGTCCGGCGCATGTTCGCGGCGGAGAGAAGACCACGATCGACCCCGTCCTGAAGCGCGGCACGGGTCTGTTCGTAGCGCATGTAGTCCATCGCGCTGCCGCCGGCGACAAGCGTGATGAGGAAGGTCGCCACCAGGAACGGCACCGCACCCCCCCGCTCGTCACGGCGGAACTTTTCGAAATGACGGCGAATCATCGATTCCCGTTTGTTTTCTTCAATACGAGGCTGTTCCAACCGACCCCCCATTGCGCA
>JBMYPI010000213.1:0-4237 GCA_049600155.1 Rubricella sp. | reverse complement strand
GTGTCCCCAGGCGCCCAGCAGGACCGGGCGGAACACCACCAGCGTCACATAGGCGAAGATGGCGAAACCGAAGGCCACCGGGACGTGGTAGCCCATGCCGAGCTTGCGGCAGATCTCCACTTCCCTGAGCGCCCATGAGATGAAGGCGCCGTGGGCGCAGATCGTGATGATCTGCCAGAGGCCGCCCTCTTCGAGCGGCGCCATGCCGAGCCCGTATTCGAGGTTCGGCGGGGCGATGTTGATGAGCCAGGGGTTCCATTCACCCTGGAGCGCGGCGCCCCACAGGATCAGGAGGGTTCCCAGCGCGGCGAAGAAGATCGTCGTGACTCCGAAGAACCCGACGTAGAACGGCCCGACCCAGAAATCGAACAGGTCGCCGCCGATCAGCGTCCCTCCGCGGACGCGGTATTTCTTTTCGAACGTGAGCAGGGCCATTTTGGATACTCTCTTGGCGTCTGGGCAGGCCCGGCGACTGCGCGCGCCTGCGGTTGTGTTCTCGGTTGTCAGGGGCGGTGGGGGAGCATCCGCCGCCCCTGACTTTCACAACAGACCCAAACGGATCACATGCCTTCGCGGGCAGCGACCAGTTCGAACCAGTTGTATGCGTCCGTGCTCAGGAGCACGAGGTGGATCATCGCGGCGAGAAGGAACAGGAAGATGCCCTGTGCCACGAACACCCGGCGCGGGTCGAAGACCAACCAGATTTTGTAGAACTTGTTCATGGGTTATCCTTTCCGACGATCAGAACCAGGGCTTCCAGATGAAGGTCAGGAGGTGTGCAACCACTGCGACGGCGGTGAACAGCTGGAAGCCGCTCATGTAGACGCTGTGGAGTTCCTGAGCCTGCTCATCGGTCAGACCGGTGAACGACATATCGTTGTCAGCCATTTAGACTCCTCCGGAGTTGAGCCGGCGCCGCAGCTATCCTCGCGGCCAGGTTGGCGGGCTCTCCCCGCCTTTCCCGTCAGGAGACGCCTCCGGACGGGAAATCGTGTTCGATCCGACGCGGACGCGTCAGACCGAGAAGATCAGCGGCGTGATGATGTTGGCCATCATCCGCGCTTCCCCGATCACGCCGCGCCGCTTCGGGGCCATGCCGAAGGCGCGCTTGCGCATAGAGGGGAAAAGGGTCCGCATCAGCGCGATCGGCAGGGAGGCCCCGAAGATCAGTGCGAAGTAGACGCGGTATTCGAGGGTCTCGGACTTGCGCCTGCGGGCGGGCGGCACCGCCGTGACGTGGTCGAAGCTGTTTGGATCGAGAACGCTCATCGTTGCTCTCCTGTCGGGGTTCGCGGCCGCAGTTTCGCGACCGTCGTTGCATCCACCCGATCCGCGCCTTCATCGAGCGCTGCCTTCTCAGCCGCATCGCGAAGCGACTTGGCGGCGGAGATACGGGTGAGAATGGGGTGTTGGGCGACCAGCTCGTCGAGGAGCGATTGCGCTTCCTCGTCCCAGGGCAGATCGCGCTTCAGCGTGGTCGGTGTCGCCGACGCGGCGTCCATCTCGCTGCCGAGCGGCAGGATATGGAACAGCGCATCGAAGAGGCCGTTGCACACTTCCTGGAGCAGGTAGGTCGCACCGGCATAGCCCATGAAGGGCGTGCCCGTATGCCGCCGGATCGCGGCGCCGGGGAAGGAGGCGGGGATGAAGGCCGGGCGGGGGCCGTGCCCGGCGCCCATCTCGGCCATGTACATCTTCTCGTTGATCGACCCCAGGACGATCAGCGGCCGCTGCTGATGCATCAGCACCCGGACCTCGTCATTGTCGGTCTTGCGCCCGGCGATCCGCGCGGTGGCGAAGGCGCAGGGCAGGCCCAGATCGGCTTCCATGTAGTGGCGGATACCGCGGGCATAGGTCTCGTTCGCGACGACGGCGAAGGAGGCTGTCGCGAAGAAATCCTGCGTGACCGACCGCCAGAGATCCCAGACCGGCTTGATCGTGGAGTGCTTCTCGCGCGCGATGAACGGCTCGGGGTCGACACCCGCCAGCTCGCCCAGCTTGCGCAGGAACTTCGTGGTGGAATCGATGCCGATCGGCGCCTGCAGGTAGGGCTTGTCGAGAAGCTCGGCGAGGCCCCGGCCGAACTCGCGATACATCACGATGTTCACATCCGCATCGACGAGCCGCGCGGCATCCGCGATGTGGGAGCCGAGAGGCCAGACCATGTTGATCTCGCAACCGATCCCTTCGCAAAGGCGCCGGATCTCCGCCAGATCGGACGGCATGTTGAACACGCCGTACATCGGCCCGAGGATGTTGACGCGCGGCGCGGAGCCCTCTTCGCGCTTCTTCTCCTTTGGCATCCGGCCCTTGGTCATCCCGAATTCGGTGAAGCCCCAGGTCATCGCACGGTCGGCGGCCTGCCACTGGTCCTCATCGATGGTGCGGGGCAGGAAGCGCTGGATCGTCGTGCCCTGGGGCGTGACCCCGCCGCCGATCATCTCGGCGATGGAGCCGGTGACGACGACTGCAGGCAGCGCGGGATCGAGCGTTTCCCAGGCGCGTTTCATGGCGCCCTCGGTCCCGTCGCGGCCCAGCTCCTCCTCACCGAGGCCCGTGGTCACGATGGGCAGCTCATGCGGCGGAAGCCCGTCGGTGTAGTGCAGAACGGAGGTGACCGGCAGGTTCTCGCAGCCCACCGGCCCGTCGATGACGACCTGAAGGCCCTTCATCGCCGTGAAGGCGTAGACGGCGCCCCAGTATCCGCCTGCGCGGTCGTGATCGGTGACGAGCATCAGATCATCTCCGCCGCTTTGGCCGCGCGGGCCTTCTTCTCGAGCTTCTTGAGATTCTTCTCGCGGAAGTCTTCCTGGACGTTCGGCGCGCCCTCCCAGACGCCTGCGGTATCGCCTTCGCCCACGCCGTCGAAGAAGTCGCGCATCGTGTCGAAGCGCTCCTTGTTGGCGATGGCGCGGTTGACGACCTCTGCCAGGCTACCCGCCCCGGCAGGACCCATCAGCGGGCGCGCGGAGATGAGATTGGTGAAGTAGAGGCCGGGGATCTTCTTCTCCTTCGCCTTCTGGACCACAGGCGTGGTGCCGATGGCGAGATCGGGCCTGATCGCTTCCATCGCGGCGCAGTCGTCTTCCAGCGAGGCGCGGAACTTGACGGTGACGCCGCGCGCCTCCAGCCATTCGCGGTCCGCCTGGGACCAGGGGGACTTCGCGCAGGCCGTGCCGACGTAAGGAACCTTCGCCCCGCTCTCGATCAGGAGGCGTGCGACAAGAAGCTCGGACCCCTCGTAACCGGAAAGCGTGATCGTTCCGTCGATCCTCGAACCCGCAAGCGCGCCGCGCGTGGCGCCGACCATCGCGTTCTGGGTCGCGGCGATCTTCTCGGGGGCGACGTTGAACTGCTCACCTATCGCGGCGAGCCAGTCATGGGTTCCGTCGACGCCAACGGGCGCCGAGCCGATCACCGGGCGGCCTGCCGCGTGGAACTCGCGCACCGTCGCCGTGTAGAATGGGTGGATCGCCGCGACGGCGCCGCAATCGAGCGCGGCATACATTTCCCGCCATTCCCGCGCGGGTAGGACGGGACCGGCAGCAAGACCCATCGGCTCCAGCATCTTGCCGATGATCACCGGATCCGCCGGAAACATCTCGCCCAGCATGGTCACGGTCGGGCGATCGTCGCGCCCGCCCTCGGGGGCGGGAACGGGGCCGGCCTCGACCTCCTGCCGGGCATAGTTGAGCATCGCGCCGGCCAGGATGTCCTTCGCCTCGGCATGGGTCGGCACACCGAATCCCGGCACGTCGATGCCGATGATCCGCACACCGTCGATCTCGTCGGGCAGAAGCCTCAGCGGCACGCCGGAGGCCGTCGGAACACACAGATTGGTGACGATGATCGCGTCGTAGCGATCGGGATCGGCGAGCTTGAAGACGGCTTCACGAATATCCTCGAACAGCTTGCCCGTGACGAGGCTTTCGGAATTGAACGGCACATACCCGACGGAGCGGCGCGCGCCGTAGAAATGGCTCACGAAGGTCAGGCCGTAGACGCAGCAGGCGGAGCCACTCAGAACGGTGGCGACACGGCGCATCCGCAGGCCCACACGGAGCGAGCCGAAGGCCGGACACATCGACTGGGGCTTGTCGTGCGGCCCCGTCGGATAGTCCTCGGCGTACTTCTCGAGAAGCTCGGACTGGCCGGCCATTTCGGCGGCCTTCTTCATCTCGGAGCCCGAATGGCAACCGAGACCGTCCACGCCCCGATCGGGGCGGGCGGTGTCTTC
>JBMYPI010000212.1:0-4238 GCA_049600155.1 Rubricella sp. | reverse complement strand
ATACTCCCGAGATTGACGGCGAAGCCGAGCGCGAGGCCGATCATCAGCGCGTTGCGGAACATCGCGTTGGCGACGGCCCGGGCGGTGTCGGCCGCGCCGCGCCCGTCGGCCCGGGCGATCTCCATCGCGGTGATGCCGAGGAAATAGCAGAATGGCGCGTGGATCGCGATGATCGCGAAATTGGCCGCAAGCGCATCGGCGCCATAGGCGCGCTCCATGATCGGCAGTCCCAGAAGGACGGAGTTGGAGAAGAGTGCGCCAAACCCGATCGCGACCGACTCACCGGGCCTTCGCCTGAAGATCAGCCGCGCCCCCAGGATACCGAGGAAGAAGCAGACGGTCGCGCCGGTGTAGAAACTGAGAAGGAGCCGCCAGTCGAACACCTGCCCAAGGTCGAGCCGCGCGATGCCGGCGAACAGGAGGCAGGGGATCGCGAAACCCTGGGTGAAGACCATCAGACCGTCGACCGCGCTCTGGGCGAAGAGGCCCGCCCGCACCGCCAGATAGCCCGCCCCGATGATCAGGAAGACGGGCAGGACGACCTGCAGAACCCCCAGCATCAGGCGTGGTCCGCCTCGATCCGCAGCCCGTCATGGGCCGGGCATACATGGGGCGGCGTCTCCGCATCGAGCGTGGCGTAGTCCAGATCGACATGCAGGTTCGTCAGCACCGCACGGGCCGGGGCCACGCGTTCGATCCATCCAAGCGTCTTCTCCACATGCGCATGGGAGGAATGCGGCTTGTAGCGCAGCGCGTCCACGATCCAGGTGTCGAGGCCCGAGAGCGCGGGAAAGACCGCCTCGGGGATGTCGGAGACGTCCGGCAGATAGGCGATGTCCCCGATACGAAAGCCGAGCGCGTCGATCCGCCCGTGTTCCACCTCGAACGGTGTGAACGGGACCGGCCCGCCCGCGCCGTCCACCGTGAAGGGCCCGTCGATCGCGTTGAGATCGAGGATCGGGGGGTAGTCGCTCCCCGGCGGCTGGATGAAGGCGTAGCCGAACCGGTCGATCAGGCTGTTCGCCGTGTCGCCATCCGCCCAGACGGGCAGGCGGGAGCGGCGGTTGAAGACGATCATCCGCAGATCGTCGATCCCGTGGACGTGGTCGGCATGGGCATGGGTGTAGACGACCCCGTCTAGATGACCGACACCGGCGTCGAGGAGCTGGCTGCGCAGGTCTGGCGAGGTATCGATCAGGACGCGGGTCGTGCCGTTCTCACCGATGCGTTCCACAAGGAGCGAGCAGCGCCGCCGGACATTGCGGGGGTTCTCCGGGTCGCAGGCGCCCCAGATACCGCCGAGGCGCGGCACGCCACCCGAAGAACCGCAGCCGAGGATCGTGAAGACATGCCGCGCCATCACGCGGCCTCGGCCCAGAGGGCGGCCTTGGTGAAGAGCCTGTCGAAATTTTCGGTCGTGGCGCGTGCGAACTCATCGAGGCTCACGCCGTAAAGCTCCGCGCCCACGGCGGCGGTGTGGGCGGTATAGGCGGGTTCGTTGCGCTTGCCGCGATGGGGGACGGGCGCGAGATAGGGCGCATCCGTCTCCACGAGGATACGGTCGAGCGGGGCATCGGCGAAGATGTCGCGCAACTCCCCGGAGCGCTTGAAGGTCGCGATGCCGGACATCGACAGGTAGAAGCCGAGATCGATGGCGGTCTGCGCCAGTGCACGACCGCTGGAGAAGCAGTGCATCACGCAGGTGAACGCGCCGGCTGCATGCTCCTCGGTCAGGATGCGGGCCATGTCCTCGTCCGCGTCGCGCGCGTGGATGATCAGGGGCAGGCCGGTGCGGCGGCAGGCCTCGATATGGATACGAAGGCTTTCCGCCTGCGCCTCGGCGGTTTCGGCGGTGTAGTGGTAGTCGAGCCCCGTCTCCCCGATTCCGATCATCTTGGGATGGGTGGCCATCCCGACGAGATCGTCGACCGTGGGCGTCGCCTCCCGCCCCACGCTCATCGGATGCAGACCGGCGGCGAGGAACACCGGATCATGCGCCTCGGCAATGGCGCGGACGCTATCGAAAGCCGCCGGTTTCGTGCAGATCGTGACCATGCGCGTCACCCCCGCCGCGACGGCGCGGGCGACGATCGCCTCACGCTCATCGTCGAAATCGGGAAAGTCGAGGTGGCAATGGCTGTCCACCAGCAGGGGGCTGCTCATGACGTGGTCTTGCGGGCTGTTGCGTCGATCTGGAGGCAGGTATCCAGAAAGACCTGCGCAGGGTCAAGATTCACCCCCAGCGCATGGGCGACGCGGGGCGAAAGCGTTGCCGAAAGGTCGGCCCAGGCCCGGCCCGCGCCGGGGTCGGGCGCGAGGCGGGTGAGGATCCCGGCCTCTCCCGCCACCGCTTCGGCGGGTGGTTGGCCAAGCGCGCCGGTGCGGGCGAGGCGATGCAGGAGCTTGCCGATCAGGCGGTGGGCGAGCCTGTTGCGCTCTTCCGCTCCGCGCCCCGAAAGGCTGTCCCCGATGGCGAGCGCCTCGCGCCGGTCGAGGCCCGGCGAGGTTCCGACAAGACCGAGAAGCCGGGCGTAGAGCGCGGGGCCCTCGGCGGCGATCATCTCCACCGCGTCGCCGACGGATCCCGCCGTGAGTTCCGCAAGCGCCCGCGCATCGCCGCCTGCATCGAAGCCCGCCTGCGCGAGGGCCGGGCCGAGATCGTCCGGCCCGAGCGGCTTCAGCCGCAATTCCCGGCAGCGGGAACGGATGGTAGGCAGAACCGAGCCGGGGCGATGGCAGACGAGCAGGAACACCGATTGCGCGGGCGGCTCTTCAAGAAGCTTCAGAAGCGCGTTGGCGGCGTTCATGTTCATTTCGTCGAGCGCGTCGACGATCGCCACCCGCCATCCTCCCCCGGCGGCCGACATCTCGAAGAGCGATCTGAGGCGGCGCACCTCCTCCACCGTGATCTCGGCGCGGAGCTTCTTCGTCTTGTCGTTCCACGGGCGACGCAGGAGCGCGAGGCGGGGCTCCGACAGGGCCGCGACACGGCGGGAGACGGGATCCTCGGGGTCGATCTCAAGGGTCGTCGGCGCGCCGAAAAGCCCGCCCTCGCCACTGCCTGCGAGAAGGAAGCGCGCGGCCCGCCAGGCCAGCGTTGCCTTGCCCACGCCGCGCGGTCCGGTGAGCATCCAGGCATGGTGCATCCGTCCGCTGGTGGCGGCCTCCAGGAAGGTCGCTTCCGCCTCCGCCTGCCCGTGCAGGCGATCGGTATGGCGGGGGTGGGGCGCGCCCTCGATCCGGTCGGGTTCGGGGAGGTTCTCCTCGCTCACGCGGTCACCTCGGCGAAGGCGGCCCGGACGCGCGCTGCGACCGTCTCGATATCGCCCGAACCGTCGATCAGGATGCAGCGGGCGAAGGCCGCTGCGAGGCCCGCATAGCCCGCGCGCAGCTTGAGCTGGAAATCGAGGCCCATATCCTCGAACCGGTCCTCGCCACTGCCGCGCGCCTTGCCCCGGCCGAGCGCCGCGCGTGGGTCCATGTCGATGATGAAGGTGACATCCGGCTCCAGCCCGATCATCGCCTCGTGCAGGAGGTCCACCTTCGCGCGAAGGTCGCCTCTCGTCGCGCCCTGGTAGATGCGGGTTGAGTCGGCGAAACGGTCCGACACGACGATTTCCCCCCGGTCGAGCGCGGGCAGGATGCTGCGTTCAACGTGGTCGCGCCGTGCGGCGGTGAAGAGGAGAAGCTCCGTCTCCGCCGACCAGCGGGACGGATCCCCTTCGACCAGCAGCCGCCGGATCTCCTCCGCGCCGGGCGATCCGCCCGGTTCGCGGGTCAGGAGCACGGATCGCCCTTCCGCCTTCAGCCTGTCGGCGAAGAGCCGTGCCTGGGTGGATTTGCCGGAGCCGTCGATCCCCTCGAAGGTGACGAACATGGGCCGGTCATTCCCCGCCGAACGCGGCATTCATCGCCCGGCCGGCCAGCTGGCCAACGGCGGTCGTGAAGCGGGTCATCATGCCACCTTCGGCGACATCGGCCGCTGCGACGAGGGGAACGATGACGGGATCGAGGTTGGGGATGGTGATCTCCATCTCGCCAACTACCGTGCCGGCGGCGACGGGGGAGGGCAGGGGGCTGTCGAAGCGGGCGATGGCCGTCACGGCGTCGGCCTCTCCGCGCGGGATGGTGATGCGCACATCCTCCGCCACGGCAAGCGGGACGCTTTCCGCCGCGCCCACATGCACCGGCGCTTCGGCGACCTCGGCACCTGCCTCAAGCCAGGTGATGTTCTCGAA
>JBMYPI010000211.1:0-4255 GCA_049600155.1 Rubricella sp. | reverse complement strand
AACATTCCGCATCTGCTCGGTCAATCTATTCAGCATACCACGGGATACATTGCCCAGGTGCTCGCGCGCTTTCTCGTCGAGCTCTAGCGGGCGCTCGGCGATTGCGAAATAAGCATTTTCAAGAAGTTCCGCGAAAGTCTTCGCACGATCTGAAAGGCTCGGCAGGGCGGCCGTCAAACGGTCGCGCCGCTCGTCCTGCGGCAGTATGACGTTGTGCGCCGCACAATACTCCTCGAATTCCGCGAGAAGCGCCTCGTCCGTCATCGCGCGGATATGCTGCCCCGAGAGGTTGGCGAGCCTTGCGAAATCGAAGCGGGCGGGCGCTTTGCCGATTCCGTCGAGGTCGAACCACGCGATGGCCTGTTCGGTCGTGAAGAACTCGTCGTCGCCATGGGACCAGCCCAACCGCGCGAGGTAGTTCCGCATCGCTTCCGCAGGATAGCCCATGTCGCGATAGGCTTCGACGCCCAGCGCGCCGTGGCGCTTGGACAGCTTCGCGCCGTCCGGCCCGTGGATCAGCGGGATATGGGCGAAGATGGGCAGATCCCATCCGTTTGCCGCATAGATCAGCGCCTGTCGCGCTGCGTTGGTGAGGTGATCGTCGCCCCGGATGACGTGGGTCACGCCCATGTCATGGTCATCCACGACGACGGCGAGCATGTAGGTTGGTGTAGCATCCGAACGCAGAAGAACCAGATCGTCCAGTGTCTCGTTCTTCCACGCAACCCGCCCCTGAACCCGATCCTCGATCACGGTTTCACCTTCTTGCGGTGCGCGCAGGCGGATGACGAAGGGTGCGTCGGGGTGGGTGGCCGGATCGGCGTCCCGCCAGGGAGAGCGGAAAAGGGTCGAGCGGCCCTCCGCCTTCGCCCGTTCGCGGAAGGCCGCGATCTCCTCCTGGGTCGAGAAGCACTTGTAGGCGGTGCCGGCCGCGAGCATCGCCTCTGCGATTTCGCGGTGGCGATCGGCGCGGGCGAACTGACTGATCGCCTCACCGTCATGGTCGAGGCCGAGCCACGCCATCCCGTCAAGGATCGCCCGCGTCGCTTCGGGCGTGGACCGGGCCCGGTCGGTATCCTCGATCCTGAGGAGGAAGCGGCCGCCCTTCGCCTTGGCGTAGAGCCAGTTGAAAAGCGCCGTGCGGGCGCCGCCGATATGGAGAAAACCCGTCGGCGAGGGCGCGAAGCGGGTGACGACGGGCGAAGCGTCCGGGCTGGTGTTCATATCCTGTTAACCTTGTGGAAAGGGTTGCCGGTCGAGGCTCGCGCCCGTGTCTACGGCATCGGCATATGCAGGGGCAAGGCGGGTCGGCGCGGGAGCGTCGGCTCTTCTTGAAGCGGCACTCGACGCGCAGCGGCGGAGCGTTGCGCTCTGGGCTCCCGTTCTGCTCGGAGCCGGTGCCGCGACCTATCTTGCCTTACCCTTCGAGCCGCCCGACCCCTTCTGGATCGGTTGCCTGCTTTCAGGGCTCGTAGTCTTCCTCGCCGGGATCGGGCGCTCCGCTCTTGTGATGGCGGTTGCCTGCGGCCTTGGCGCGGCTCTTGTCGGTTTCGGGCTGGCAGCACAGCGGACGGCGGCCGTCGCCGCGCCGGTGGTGCCCTTCGAAATGACGGTCGATCTGGAGGGGCGGCTCGTTTCCTTTTCCGCCTCCGCTTCCGGTTATCCGCGGATTCTGCTCGATGACGTGATCCTTTATGGCGAAAGGACGCAGCCCGCGCATGTCCGCGTCGCGCTCACCGGCGGGCAATCCCTCTCCGGCCTCGATCCCGGGGATCGGGTGCTGATGCGGGCGCGGATCGGCCCGCCCTCCGGGCCCGTCGAACCGGGCGGGTTCGATTTTCGCCGCCATGCCTGGTTCGAGAGGATCGGCGCCTATGGCTACACGGCCACGCCGGTCTTCCTCGTGGATCGGCCGGCCGATGGCTGGCGCACGCGCCTCGAACGCTGGCGCTGGCAGGCTACGCTCGCGATCCGGGAGGCCATTCCGGGGCGCGAGGGCGGGTTCGCGGCGGCGATCCTGACGGGGGATCGAACCGCGCTCGATCCAGATACGCTCGACGCCCTGCGCGCTTCGAACCTTGCCCATCTTCTTGCGATTTCCGGCCTCCATATGGGGCTTCTGACCGGCTTCGTCTTCGCGGCGATCCGGTATGGCCTGGTGCTCGTGCCGGGCCTGGCCCTCGCCCGCCCGATCAAGAAATGGGCGGCGGTCGGGGCGCTTCTGGCAGGGCTCGCCTATCTGTTCCTGTCCGGCTTCGCCGTCGCGACCCAGCGGGCCTTCGTGATGGTGGCGGTTGTGCTGGTGGCCGTGATGCTCGACCGTCCGGCCTTCACCTTGCGGGCCGTCTCCATCGCCGCGCTGATCATCATCGTGACACAGCCCGAAAGCGTGCTCGGGCCCGGCTTCCAGATGTCCTTCGCCGCGACGGCCGCGCTCGTCGCCGTGTTCGAGTGGTTGCGCGGGCGCGACTGGTGGCGGGACGAGGGGCGTGGGTGGGTCACGCGGTTGCGCCCGGTGCTCGCGCTCTTCATCTCGTCAGCTGTCGCGGGCGGAGCAACGGCGGCCATCGCGGCCTATCATTTCAACCAGAGCGCCCAGTATGGGCTGATCGCGAATCTTCTTGCCGTGCCGCTGATGGGTGTGTTCATCATGCCGATGGGGGTTCTTGCGGCGGTGGCGGCCCTGTTCGGCCTGCATGAGATGCCCCTCGCTCTCATGGGGGAGGGTATCGCGCTCGTTCTCCTGATCGCCGAAACGGTGGCGGGGCTCCCGGGCGCCCTGGCGATCGTTCACCAGGCGCCTCCGGCGGCACTGGCGCTCTATTGCGCGGGGTTGTGCTGGTTGGTGTTCTGGAAAGGTCGCCTGCGCGGGCTCGGGCTTCTACCGTGGAGCATGGCTTTCGCCTTGTGGTTGGTGGCTGACCGGCCCGGGATACTCATCGCGGCCGACGCCGCCCTCATCGGCATCATGACGGAGGACGGCCGCGCGGTGAGTTCGGAGCGGGGACAGGGCTTTACCGCAGAGGCCTGGCTGAAGGCGGATGGGGATCCAACGGCCCAGGCCGATGCCCATGGCCGTTGGCCGGGCTCCATCGAACGAGGGCGGATCGTGGCGCTGCTCGATGGCGATCGGGCCGTCATCCGCCTGACCGGTCGAACGGCACCCGATCGCGCCGACTGTGCCACGGGCGACCTGCTGCTCATTCCGGGGGAACGGACGGCCCCCGATCTGCCATGTACCGTGCTTCTGCGGGATGACCTTGCACGGGCGCTGGCGGTGGAGCCGACGCCGGAGGGATGGATAATCCGGCAGGCGGGAGTGAACGCCCGCCCCTGGGTTCAGTAAGTGCGGATAAGGCCGACGAGGCGGCCCTGCACCTTCACCTGGTCGGCGCGGTAGATGCGCGTCTCGTAGGCGGGGTTCGCCGCTTCGAGGGCAACGGCGTTACCCTGCTTGCGCAGCCGCTTCAGCGTCGCTTCCTCGCCCTCGACGAGCGCGACGACGATATCCCCGCTGTCCGCGTCCGACTGTTCGGCGATGACGACGATATCGCCGTTGTTGATGCCCGCGTCCTTCATGGAGTCGCCCCGCACCTCGAGTGCGTAATGGCGACCGGAGCGGCGGATCATGTCTCCCGGAACGGACACGGTGTGGGAAATCTGCTGGATCGCCTCGATCGGCGTGCCCGCCGCGATGCGGCCCATGACCGGAACCTCCATCGCGGTCGCCTCAACCATCATCGAGCTTGCGGGCTGTTCGGAACGCCCGCCTTCGATCACGTCGGGAACGAAGCCGCGGGGATCGGTGCCATCGGGGAGCCGCAGGATCTCGATCGCGCGGGCCCGGTGGGCGAGGCGGCGGATAAATCCACGCTCCTCCAGCGCCGTGATCAGCCGGTGGATCCCGGATTTCGACCGCAGATCGAGCGCCTCTCGCATTTCGTCGAAGGACGGGGGAACGCAGTCCCGCTGCATGCGGTCATGGATGAAATTCAGGAGGTCACGCTGTTTGCGCGTCAGCATCGATCCGGCCTCACCTGCTGCTATTTGCGGCTTGTTCTACAGGTGTTCCCGTTTTGTGTCAACGCTTCACGTCTGGAGCAGAATGACGTCGATGTCTTCTCCTGCCGCCCGAGGCGCGTCGTCGGGCGGCCGAACGACGAGCGCGTCGGCCTGGCCGAGCACGGAAAGGAGCGAACTGTCCTGCCGATCGAGCACACGCACCGTGCCGTCGGCTTCCACCACCGCCCGCATG
>JBMYPI010000210.1:278-4259 GCA_049600155.1 Rubricella sp. | reverse complement strand
CAGGCAACTCAATCCGATCCTGAAACTCGTGCTCGAGATCGGGCCCGTCGTCGTCTATTTCTTCGCCTATCGGCGCTTCTCCGATGGCGTGACGGTCGCCGGGACCGAGTATGGCGGCGTGGTGGCGGCGACGGCGGTGTTCGTGCCGTTGATGCTCGTCTCTCTCGCGGTGAGCTGGGTTCTTACCCGCCACCTCCCGCGCATGGCGGTCTTCACCGCGATCATCGTGGTGGTGTTCGGCGGGCTGACGGTCGCCTTCAACGACGAGACCTTCACCAAGCTGCGTCCCACTGTGATCTACGGTCTCTTCGCCTTCATCCTTGGCGTGGGATTGTGGGTGCAGGGGCGGTCCTACCTGCAATACCTGATGGGAGAGATGATGCCGCTTTCGGAGGAGGGCTGGCGTCTGTTCACCCGCAACTGGGTCGTCTTCTTCGTTTTCATGGTGGTGGTGAACGAAATCGTGCGGCTGGGTTTCTCGGACGAAGCCTGGGTCTGGCTCGACACGTTCGGCCAGATGATCCTGACCTTCGTGTTTCTCGCGACCCAGTTCCCGCTGCTCAACAAGCACATGATCGAGCAGGAGTAGGGGCCCCGGCCCTCACATCCCGCGCGCGTCCTCGATCGCCGGGCGGATGCGGTTTTCCAGCACGCTTTCGGTCACTGGCCCGGGAAAGCGCAGCACGACCCGGCCCTCGCCGTCGATCACATAGGTTTCGGGAACCCCGTAAAGACCCCAGTTGATCCCCTGGCGGCCGGACTCGTCCTGCCCCACGGCGGTGTAGGGATTGCCGAGTTCGCGCAGGAAGCCGAGCGCGTTCGCGTCCTCGTCCTTGTAGTTCACCCCGATGATCGGCATGCCCTCGTCGGCGAGGTCCATCAGGATGGGATGCTCGATCCGGCACGGCGCGCACCAGCTCGCCCAGAAATTCACGATTGTCACCTCGCCGGTGGCCAGCATCGCCCGGTCCACGTTCTGCAGATCGCCGAGCGGGGTCAGTTGCAGGTCCGGCGCGAAGGCACGATCCTCCGCCAGTTGCGACGGCAACTCGTCGGAGCCATACATCAGGCCCCAGCCGAACACGGCCACGAGCCCGAGGAACACGAGCGGGACGGCAAAGATCACCGGGCTGCGGCGCGGCTTCGTCTCATCGGTCATTTCGACGATCCCTTCACGCGGGCCTCGATCGCCTCCAGCTGTCGCGCGACGCGGGCGGAACGGCGCAGCGAAACCGCGACGATCGCGGCCAGCAGGCTCAGCGTCACCCCGTAGGACGACAGGACGTAGAAGGCATAGGGTCCAAGATCGGGCATCAGGTATAGACCCCCTCCAGCCGCATCAGCGCCAGTGTCCGGCGGGCGCGGATCTCTGTCCGGGTGCGCAGGATCACGAGGGTCAGGAAGAGGAGCACGAACCCAGCGATGCTCACCAGAAGCGGCCAGTAGAAGACATCGGCGACGTTCTCCTCCGCATCGAGGGAGAGGGACGCCCCCTGGTGCAGACCCTGGTTCCAGAAGAACACGGCATACCTGCTGAGAAGCGCGAAGACGGATCCGACCATGCACAGGACGGCCGTGAGGTCCGCCGCCTTGTCGGGGTCATCGACTGCTTCCCAGAGCGCGATGTAGCCAAGGTAGAAGACGAACAGCACCATGAAGGATGTCAGCCTGGGATCCCACTCCCAGTAGGTGCCCCACATCGGTTGTCCCCAGATCGCGCCGGTGAAGAGCGCGATCACCGTCATCACGGCACCGACGGGCGCCGCCGCCCGTGCGGCGAGCGCGCTCACATGGTGCCGCCGGATGAGCCAGATCAGCGAGG
The DNA here is from genome assembly GCA_049600155.1 of Rubricella sp. Taxonomy (GTDB): domain Bacteria; phylum Pseudomonadota; class Alphaproteobacteria; order Rhodobacterales; family Rhodobacteraceae; genus Rubricella. Next base: position 2,437 of record JBMYPI010000210.1, on the reverse strand, counting down.
TGACGAACATCATGAACCAGGCGTTGATCGCCATCAGGGCCGAGGGGACATGGATGTAGAGGATCTTCACGGTCGATCCCTGCTGGTAGTCGTCGGGCGTGAAGAAGAAACCCCAGACCAGCCCTGTCACCAGACAGAACGCCGTGAGCGCCCAGAGCCAGGGCAGGGTGCGGCTCGCGAGGCGGTTGAACCGCACGGGGTTGGCGAATTCCCAGATCGACATGGTGCAGAGATACAGTCGCCCATCCCGGCGCACAAGCGCGGCGCCGGGCCGCATTCACGGAACCGTCAGATCGCCTCCGGCGAAAGCATTTGAAGAACGGTGAAACGGGCTGCAATTCATGGTTCGTGAAGTACTTCGGGGTGAGCCGTACAGAAAAGCGCGGCGAGGGGCGGCGGCCCCCTCTGCTACCGGTGATCCGCGCCCACTGCCTCGGCGACGGTCGCGAATCCGTCCCGCGCCAGCAGGTCTTCGAGATCGTCGAGGATCCGCTTGACCAGCGAGAGCCCCCCATAGACGAGTGCTGAATAGAGCTGGATCGCCGAGGCGCCGGCCCGGACCTTGGCATAGGCGTCGGCTCCCGATGCGATGCCGCCGACCCCGATCAGGGGCAGGGTGCCTCCCGTTTCGCGGTAGAGGCGGGCGAGGACCGCGGTCGACCGCTCGAAGAGCGGAGCGCCCGAAAGCCCCCCCGCCTCCTTCGCATGCGGGCTCTTCAGGCCCTCCCGCGAGAGGGTCGTGTTCGTGGCCACGATCCCCGAGATGCGCGCGGCGAGCGCCACTTGTGCCACGTCGGCGATCTCGACATCGGTGAGGTCCGGAGCGATCTTGAGGAAGACGGGGATGGGGCGGTCGAGGCAGGCGCGGGTCTCCATCACCCGGTCCAGAAGCGCGCTCAACGCGTCGCGCCCCTGCAGGTCGCGCAGTTTCTCGGTGTTGGGGGAGGAGACGTTCACGGTCGCGAAGTCGACATAGGGCCCCAGCCGGGCAAGGACGGTCGCGTAATCCCCCGCGCGATCCGCACTGTCCTTGTTCGCCCCGAGATTGAGGCCCACGATGCCCGCCCGCGGCGCGGCGAGCCGCTCGACGGCGGCTTCCATCCCGGCGTTGTTGAAGCCGAAACGGTTGATGACCGCGCGGTCCTCGCTCAGGCGGAAAAGGCGCGGGCGCGGGTTGCCGGGCTGGGCGCGCGGGGTGATCGCGCCCACCTCAATGAAGCCGAAGCCCGCCTGCGAAAGCGGGCCGATCGCCTCGGCATTCTTGTCGAATCCCGCGGCGAGGCCGAGCGGGTTGGGCAGATCGAGACCCGCGAGGCGCGTTCGCAGGCGCGCACTCGTGATCGGCCCGGGCTGCGGCGCCAGCCCGAGACGAAGCGCCTTGAGTGCGAGCCCGTGGGCGGTTTCGGGATCGAGGCGGCGAAGCGCCGCGAGGCCGAGCCGTTCGATCATTGAGCAAGCTCCGGGAACCGGTGACCATCCGCGCCCACGGGCAGCGGCCATGTCCGGATGATTTCCTCCAGCCGGAGGGATCGGTAGAGATGGGGGAAGAGCGCTCCGCCGCGTGAAACCTCCCATTTCAGATCCTCGCCGAAGGCGGCTGCGTCACAGGCGGCAAGGATCAGCCCGTCTTCGCCCCCGAAATGCTTCGCAGCGGTCTCCCGCACCGTTTCGGCGGTGGAGAAGTGGATGAACCCGTCCGCGATGTCGACCGGCGCGCCCGCTGTCTCGCCCCGCGCTTCCAGCGTGGCCCATTCGGGTGCACGGAAAATCTTGTAGATCAGCATGGCCGTTTCATCCGGCCTCCCGCGACCGCCGTCAACCCTGCGGCGTGACGGCGCGGCGTGAACCGCGCTTCAGCCCAAGCTGCCGTTCGCGCCAGATGATGATGAGCCCCGCCGTCACAACGAGGGCCGCGCCCAGGAGCATCGTCGGCGTCGGCACCTCGTCGAAGATCGTGTAGCCGATGGCGAGTGCGAACAGCATCGAGACGTATTCGAACGGCGCGATCACCGAGGCCGGTGCGTGGCGGTAGCTTTGGGTCAGGAAGATCTGCGCCACACCGCCGATGAACCCGGCGAGCACCAGGAGTGTCGCCTCCAACGGCGTCGGCCAGACCCAGCCCCAGGGCAGGGTCAGAAGCGAAAGCAGCGTCGCCGTCA
>JBMYPI010000210.1:0-268 GCA_049600155.1 Rubricella sp. | reverse complement strand
AGAGAGAAGTAGAACACGATTGTGGGTGTCTTCTCCGTCTGGACGAGCTTGCGGACGAAGACCTGCGCCAGCGCCATGAACACCGCCGCCATCAGCATCAGGACGGCCCCGAGCGTCTCTGCCGTCGTCACCTCCGCGCCGACGGTCAGGCGCGGGGAAAGCACGATCACCACGCCCAGAAGGCCGAGGAACACCGCCGAGAGCCGGAACAGGCGCACCTGTTCGCCAAGAAACATCGCGGCGAAGATCACCACCAATAGCGGGGCGG
>JBMYPI010000209.1:0-4259 GCA_049600155.1 Rubricella sp. | reverse complement strand
TGGCTCTTCAACTGCGTCACGCGGCTCGGCTGGATGAACCGGATGACGCAGTTCAAGGACAAGGCGGGCAAGAACGCCGAGAAGGCGAGCCTCGGCCTCTATGCCTACCCCTCCCTGATGGCGGCGGATATCCTCGCCTACCACGCCACGGCGGTGCCCGTCGGTGAGGACCAGAAGCAGCATGTGGAACTGACGCGCGACATCGCCGCGAAGTTCAACCATGACTACGGCACGGATTTCTTCCCGATGCCCGAACCGATCATCGAAGGCGCAGCGACTCGGGTTATGAGCCTGCGCGACGGCACCAAGAAGATGTCGAAATCGGATCCCAGCGACCTTTCCCGCATCAACCTCGCCGACGACGCGGATACGATCGCCAGGAAGATCCGCAAGGCCAAGACCGATCCGGAACCGCTTCCCGGGAACGAAGAAGGTTTCGAGGGGCGGCCCGAGGCGCGAAACCTCGTCAATATCTACGCCGCGCTTTCGGGTGGCACGATGGCGAGCGTCCTTGCGGAGTTCGCGGGAAAGCCGTTCGCGGAGTTCAAGCCGGCGCTCGCCGATCTCGCCGTGTCCGAGCTTTCGCCGATCACGACACGGATGAACGAGTTGATGGCCGACCCCGCCGAGATCGACCGTATCCTCGGGCAGGGCGCGGACCGTGCAGCGGAGATCGCGGAGCCGATCGTCGCCCGAACGCGCGAGATCATGGGGATGGTGATCAGCCGCGCTTGACGACGCGCGGCGGCGTCGGGACGCTGGAGTCATGCGGCGCCTTCTTCGCCTTTGCCTCACCGTGCTTTCCTTTGCCTCGCTCGGCGTGTTCGTGCTCAGCGGGCTGGTAATCCTGTCGTCCCCCCTGATCGGCCTGACGGCGGAGCGCACGATCGACGGATTCGCGGCAAGGATCGAACGCGCGTTGGCGCGTGAGGTCGACCAGGCCTGGGTGGATGACCGGTTGGCCGTCCTTCTCGCCGCGGAGGAGCGGGATTGGGACGACATCATCCTGATCGAGACCATCGCGGAGGAGCAGGGGATCGCCCCGTCGGCTGGTCTCGTCGCACAGCGCGACGCGCTCTTTGCAGAGGATCATGCGCCCCACCGCCGTGCACTCGATTGCGTCTCCTGCAGCTATGATCCGGCCAATTGCGAGAGCCTCGGCATAATGATGGCTTGCAACCTGCCGCTGGAGCTGTTCGTCGTCGGCGATGTAACGGCGCTGGGCCGAAACGGCATCGCCTATGCCTCCGGTGGCGCGGTGGACCGGTTGGAGACAGGGCTTGCGATCGTCGGGCTCGGTTCGACGGCCGCGCTCGTCGTCACGGGCGGAAGCTCCGCTACCGTGAAGGCGGGGGCGACGGCGCTGCGCGTCGCGGCCCGGATGGGCCGCATTTCCCGGCCCTTCCGCGATGTTCTTGTCCGGGAAGCGCGCGCGCTCAACATCCGTTGGGGCGAGATCGACGGATATGTCGTCGATATCACGATGAGGCGCGGCGCAGATATCGAGCGGGTCGTGGATGGCGCCGCATTGGAGCGGTTGCGCGCGATCGCTTCCGATGTGGGCGCGATTTCCGAGGCGACCGGCCCGGTGGAGACGTTCGCCCTCCTTCGATATGTCGACACGACGGGCGACCTCTCCCGGATGCGCCGCGTGTCCGAAGCGGTCGGCCCAAGGACGCAGGCCGCCTACAGGGTGCTTGGCAAGCAACGGCTTTCGCGCCTGGCGATCCGAGCCTCGGACGCGGCAATCGCGATGGCGAGTTCCTTCGCGTCATTCATCCTCTCTGTCATCGGCTCCTTCCTTTCCGGGATGAACAGTGTTCTGATGGCCGCGCTGCGTCGCCGGGCGGGGCCGCGTGAGAACACGGGGCGGGAGCCGACCTGATCGGCGACAGGACAGCGGCCACGCCGTGGCGTTGCGCGGGGGCGGCACATCGGTCATCCTGCGCTTTGCCCCGAGATCTTCATCGGAGAATCGATGCGCAAGTTCCTCGTCGTCATGGATGACAGCCCCGAATGCGTGAACGCCATGCGCTTCGCCGCGACACGCGCCCAGAAGACGGGTGGCGGGGTGACCGTCCTCTCGGTCATCGAACCGGAGGAGTTCCAGCACTGGGTCGGTGTGGGGCAGATCATGCGGCAGGAATCGCGCGAGAAGATCGAGGAACGCTTCGCTTTCATTCGCGAGAAGATGGAGGAGAACGAGGGCATCACGCCCGAACTCGTCATCCGCGAAGGGGAACGTGCGAAGGAAGTGCTTGCCCAGATCAAGGAAGATCCCGAGATTGGCGTCCTGGTGCTTGCGGCCGGGACGGGCGATGGCCCCGGCCCCCTCGTGACGCAACTCGCCGGCAAGATGGCGGCGAAGATGCCCGTTCCGGTCACGGTCGTTCCGGGCTCCATGACGCTGGAGCAGATCAAGGCCGTGTGCTGAGGCGGCTCACTCCCCGAAGATCATGCTCGCTTCGCCTTTCGCATGGCGTGTGGGCTCAACGTGGATGATCGCATCGGTGATGCCGTGGGCCTCTTCCAGCGCATCCTCGATCCGGTCGCAGATGCGGTGAGCCTCATCCACGCTCATGGTGCCGGGCACGACGAGGTGCATCTCCAGCGCAAAGGAGCGGCCGAGCGGACGCACCTTGAGGTCATGGGCCTCGATCGCCGTGCCGAGGTGGTCCGTCACGGTCTCCTCCAGTGCGGACAGGAAATCGGGGTCGGCGGTTTCATCCATCAGCCCGGCGGCGGACCGGCGCATCATCCGCCAGCCAGACCACAGGATGACGACACCTACGGCAAGCGCCAGCGCCGCGTCGAGCCACGCGAAGCCGGTCAACGCGACAAGGGCGAGGCCCGTGCACACGCCGAGGCTCGTCACGACGTCCGTCATCAGATGCCGGCCGTCTGCCTCCAGCGCCGGCGAACGGTAGCGCCGCCCTCGCCTGATCAGCACCTGCGCCCAGGCCAGGTTGAGAAGCGTCGCGACCACGATCGCCGCGACGCCCAGTAGCGGGAATTCGGGCGCGATAGGGGACAGCAGGCCCTCGACCGCTTCCCACACGATCAAGAGTGCGGCGAGCACAACGAGGGTCGCTTCCGCGACGGCGGCAAGAAACTCCGCCTTCTGATGACCGAACGGGTGGTTTGCGTCGGGCGGCGCGCTTGCGACACGGACGGCGAAGAAGGCGATCAATGCGGCCGCGACATTGACGATGCTTTCCAGCGCATCCGACAGGATCGCGATCGACCCCGTCCACCACCACGCCGCAAGCTTCAGCAGAAGAACGACGATGCCGACGGCGATACTGCCGAGGGCTGTCATCGTTATGCGGCGACTGGCTGGCATGGCGCTCGGATCGGGGGCATCGGATTGCGTGGCCCATAGCAGGAAACCGGCCGACCCCCAAGGATCACAGTTTAGAACGATTCCAGACTTTGAGCTTGATTCCGGGCGTCAACCGGTCCAAATACAATCCTGACAGATTTACGAGGTGACTGCGATGTTCATCCAGACCGAAGCGACGCCGAACCCCGCGACGCTCAAGTTCCTGCCCGGCCAGACGGTGATGTCGGCCGGGACGGCGGATTTCCCGAGCGCGGATGCGGCGGCCTCCAGCCCGCTCGCCCAGCGCATCTTCGCCGTCGAGGGCGTCACCGGCGTCTTCCTCGGCCCCGATTTCGTGACCGTGACGAAGGGTGAAGCCATCGAATGGGCCCATGTGAAGCCCGCGATCCTCGGCGCGATCATGGAACATTTCCAGTCCGGCGCGCCGGTGATGGAAGGCGATGCCGGAACGGTCGGCCATGCAGAGCATGAGGGCCCGGATGGCGAGATCGTCAATCAGATCAAGTCGCTGCTCGACACCCGCGTGCGCCCGGCCGTCGCCCAGGATGGTGGGGACATCACCTTCCACGGCTTTGATCGGGGCGTCGTCTATCTGCACATGCAGGGCGCCTGCGCGGGCTGCCCGTCCTCCACGATGACGCTTAAGATGGGGATCGAGAACCTGCTTCGCCATTACATTCCCGAAGTCACGGAAGTGCGCCCTGTCGGCGTCTGATCCGATGATCCTGAGCATCGACACATCGGCCGCGCATTGCGCGGCCGGTCTCGTTTCCGGCGGTCGCCTTCTGGCCGGACTTCGGGAGGAGATGGGCCGCGGCCAGGCCGAACGGCTGATGCCGATGATCGACGAGGTTTTCGCGGCCTCCGGCATGGCGAAGGACGATCTGACCGCGATCGCGGTCTGTACCGGGCCGGG
>JBMYPI010000208.1:0-4273 GCA_049600155.1 Rubricella sp. | reverse complement strand
GAACCGGCGCCGATAGAGGATTTCCGGGAGCAGGGCCATACTGGTAAGGTCCGCCTTGTTCGGCCCCATACCATGCATCGAGAACGCCACGATGTCGGCATCCGGGTGCTCTTCCGCGAGGCGCCCGATCATCCTGTCTGTTTCGACATATACCCCCTCTATGCCGCGCAGGGCCGGCCCGGCGGAGGGATGACCGTGAAGCGGATGCGATGTGTCGAACCCGTGCCAGAGCGCCTCGGCGACGGAATGAAGCTCGGCCACCACCGTCACGGCAAGCCGCCAGCCTCCGAGCCTCTCCTTCAGCAGCCAACTGGTGATATCGGTGCGTTTCTGCATGGCACCGATCATTTGCGCTGCCATGTCCTCGGTCGCGGAAACCGAGGGCCAGACGAAGCCGTAGATGTAATCCGTTGCGGGATAGGGGCCGAATCTGGCATCTATCTCGCCGGCCAGTTCGGGGGGATTCGAATGGCTGGCGACACCCGGATCGTGCGCCCCCCAATTCGCCATGCCCCGGGTGTTCCGTGCTGCGCGCAAATCCATGTAGGGCACATCGAAAGCGACGATGGGGCAGTCGATCGCCTCCGCGAAGGACATTTCGCGCGTCGGAGACTGGCGCGCCTCGTAGGTCGCCGGGTCGAAATCGACGGCGCTCCAGCGCGCGTAGGTGTCGGGGTCCTTCCCGGTGGAGAAATGTTCCCAGGCGAGGCCTGTCTCCCGCGCCGATCCGTGGTCGAGAAGATAGGTTCTGCCGATCTCCCGCAGCCTCGCCAGATGCGGCATTTTTCCAGCGGTGATAAGCGCCTCGGCGATCGACAGTTCGAAGCCGTCCAGCCCTATCGCGATGACTTTTCTGGATGTCACGAACGTGCCCCCCGGTTCGATGCGTTCAGTGCCTGTTTCCTACGCTGGGCGATCCTCCTGCCCCTGGCAATGTTCAGATCCGCATAAATACGAAGCCATTGCGCTGGATCTGCGGTCATGCGCTTGCGCAGATATCTCAGCCATCTCCGCCCGATCTTGCTGTGACCGGCGAGGGAGGTCCAGTCGAACCCGCGAGGTTCGCCGTCAGACAGGATTTCGCTTTCGATCCCGTAACCCTCGAAATAGCGCGCTATGTAGGCGAGGTTCTGCCTATCCCGTCCGATCCTGTGCCAGACCTTGGCGGCGGCCACCCAGCGGCCCCTTTCCCCGCGCTCCGCCAGGGATCGCAGGAGCGCCGTTTCCTCGCCCCCCACCAGCGTCGAGCTGGATCGCCCCAGATCCGTGCGAAACCCGTCGCCGAGCGCGCGCCTGCGGATCAGCATGTTGGCGCCGAACGGATACTCGTTTCTCTCGGGCGAGAGCGTGCGATCGGCCCCGCCGTAATCGAGGTGGGACCAGACGGTCGGTATGCTGGCCATCGCGGGCTCGACCCAATGCGGTGGAGCGCCTTCGAAAACCGGTTCGATCGGCCCGCCGAAAAACGCGTGATCCGGAAACGCCAGCAGCGCCGCAAGATAGGTTTCCACGAGGCCCGCCTGCAGCGTCACGTCATCGTCGAGCCACAGGATCGCATCCCCCTTCGCTACCTCGATACCCTTGTTGCGGGCATGACTGAGGCCGAGCCGGGATTCCGCGACGCACTGCACACCTGCGCGATCGCAGACATCCTCGGTTCCATCCGTCGATGCATTCGAAACGACGAGGATCTCCACCTGATCCGCCTCGCGCCCGCCGCATCCCTTCAGCGAAGAGAGCGTCTTCTCCAGTTCGGAGGCCCGGTTGTGGGTGCAGATGACGATGCTCAGATCCACAATAGGCGGTGTCCGTGGGCTGGCCTGCGGTTTCGTGGTGCCGGGACCCTACCCGTTTCAGTGCTCCTGTCCATGCCCGGCCGCGGTGCCGAGATCTTCCAGCAACTCCGCAATCTGCCTCAGATGCCCGTCGAGCGGCGTCGATCTGCGCCAGACAAGCCCGATGGTCCGGCTCGGTTCGGGTTCGGGGAAACGGGTGGTCGATACTTCCGCCGATCGCGTTTCGATGGGCACGGCCATTTCCGGGATCAGCGTGACCCCGATCCCCGCGCCTACCATCTGCACCAGCGTCGACAGTGAACTGCCGTCCAGCAACTCACGGGGCGCGCGCCCTTCCAGCTTGCAGAAGGATAGCGCCTGATCGCGGAAGCAATGCCCCTCTTCCAGAAGCAGAAGCCGCATCTCCCGCAGCGCGTCGGGCCTCGGGGCGGGGCGGTCCTCCTCCCCGCGCGGGCGGACGAAGACGAACCGCTCGCTGAACAGCGGCACCTCGACGAAGGACGCCTCCGACACCGGGAGCGCCACGATCGCGGCGTCGATCGTGCCGTTCTCGATCTCCTCGATCAGGCGCGGCGTCACGGTTTCGCGAACATGAAGGTCGGCCTGGGGAAACCGGGCGTTCAGCCGTTCGATGATCCGCGGAAGGAGGTAGGGCCCGACGGTCGGTATGATCCCGAGCCCCAGCCGCCCGGAGAACGCCTCGGTGCTGGCGCGGGCGAGGTCGTCGAGTTCATCCACCGCCCTGAGGATCTCCCGTGCGCGCAGGATGAAGCGATCCCCGAACCCGGTCGGACGCACCATCCGGGTCGATCTGTAGAACAGCGGCTGGCCGAGGGAGGCCTCCAGCTCGCGGATCTGCATGGACAGCGCCGGCTGGGAAACCGAACACAGATCGGCGGCGCGGCCGAAATGCCCTGTCCGTGCGAGGGCCTCGACATAGCGGAGGTTTCTGAGCGTGATGGAACTCATCAGGCCAGATTATCAAGACGATCAGAATATTCAACTTATCCTAATCGAACCGACATGCTAGAACGATTCCAATCTGACGGCGTCGGGCAATTCGAATCAGATCCTGCCGCGACGCCGGAGTGCGCGTTCAAACCAAAAAGGGGAAAGCAGATGGACGGAAACGATCTCGATACCGCCGGGAAATGCCCGGTCATGCATGGCGCAATGCCGCACGCGACCTTCGGGGGACGCTCCAACCGGGACTGGTGGCCGAACCAGCTCAACCTGCGCATCCTCCACCAGAACGCCCCTGCGTCCAATCCGATGGATCCCGACTTCAACTATGCCGAGGCGTTCCGGAAGCTCGATCTCGATGCGGTCAAGCAGGATCTCTACGCGCTGATGACCGACAGCCAGGACTGGTGGCCCGCGGATTACGGCCATTATGGCCCGTTCTTCATCCGCATGGCGTGGCACAGCGCCGGCACCTACCGCACGGGTGACGGGCGCGGCGGCGCCTCCTCCGGCACGATCCGCTTCGCGCCGCTCAACTCCTGGCCGGACAACACCAACCTCGACAAGGCCCGGCGCCTGCTCTGGCCGATCAAGAAGAAATACGGCAACGCGATCTCCTGGGCGGATCTGATGATCCTCACGGGCAACTGCGCGCTGGAGTCGATGGGTTTCAAGACCTTCGGTTTCGCGGGCGGGCGCGAGGACGTCTACGAACCGGAAGAGGATATCTTCTGGGGCGAGGAGACCGAATGGCTCGGCGACAAGCGCTACAGCGGCGATCGCGAACTCGCCAATCCGCTGGCCGCGGTGCAGATGGGCCTCATCTATGTGAACCCGGAAGGTCCGAACGGACAGCCCGATCCCGCGGCTGCGGCCCGCGATATCCGCGAAACCTTCGGCCGTATGGCGATGAACGATGAGGAAACCGTCGCGCTCGTCGCCGGTGGCCACACTTTCGGCAAGTGCCACGGCGCGGGCGATGCGGCCCTGATCGGGGCGGAGCCGGAAGGCGCCGATATCGCCGCGCAGGGCTTCGGCTGGCATTCCGCCCACGCCAGCGGCATGGGCGATGACACGATCACCAGCGGCCTCGAAGGCGCCTGGACCCCGACGCCGACGAAATGGGACAGCTCCTATTTCGACATGCTGTTCGGCTATGAGTGGGAGCTGGGCAAGAGCCCGGCGGGCGCATGGCAATGGGCACCGAAGGATGTCGCGGAGAAGGACCTCGCGCCCGCGGCCCATGATGCCTCGCGCAAGGTGCCCACGATGATGGCGACGACCGATATCGCCCTGCGCGTCGATCCCGCCTACGAGAAGATCTCCCGCCGCTTCCACGAGAACCCCGACGAGTTCGCCGACGCCTTCGCGCGCGCGTGGTTCAAGCTCACCCATCGCGACATGGGTCCACGCTCGCGTTACCTCGGCAAGGAAGTGCCCGATGAGGTGCTGATCTGGCAGGATCCGGTCCCGGAGGTCGATCATCCGCTCGTCGATGCCTCGGACATCGCCAC
>JBMYPI010000207.1:0-4280 GCA_049600155.1 Rubricella sp. | reverse complement strand
AGGACCGCACGGGTCAGGTCCGGTCCGTCGTTCGGGCGCTGTCGCTCATGCGGGCGATCGCGGCCTCCGATTCCGGCCTGACGCTGACGGAAGTCGCCGAGCGGGCGAGCTTACCGGCCTCCACCACGCATCGCCTCCTCACCACGCTGGAGAGCGAGCGCTTCGTGCGGTTCGATCCCACGACCGGTTTCTGGCAGATCGGCGTCAACGCCTTCGTCGTCGGATCGGCCTTCACGCGGACACGGAACCTCCTTCTGCTGGCGAAGCCCTATCTGCGCCGCCTGATGGAAACGACGGGCGAGACGGCCAACATCTTCGTGGAGAATGGCGGACAGGTCGTCTGCCTCGACCAGGTCGAGAGCCGCTTCACCATGCGCGCGATCACGCAAGTCGGCGGGCGCATCCAGATGCATTGCTCCGGCAGCGGCAAGGCCATCCTCGCCCACATGCCCCAGGACCGCGTGCAGCGCCTGCTGTTCGACGAGCCGCTGGCGATCGTCACCGCGCGGACGATCACCGATCCCGATGCGCTGATGCGCGAACTGGAAGAGGTGCGCCGCACGGGGATCGCCTATGATGACGAGGAACACGCGGATGGATTGCGGTGTGTCGCCTCCTGCATCCTCGGCGAGACGGGGCAGCCTGTTGCGGCGGTATCCGTCTCCGGCCCGGTGTCCCGGATCGCCGATTCCCGCCTGCCGGAGATCGGGCGGCAGGTGACCGAGATCGCACAGGAGATCACGGCGGAGTTCGGCGGTTTCCACGCCGTGAACGCGATGGGCGGTTCCTGAGCGGGCACGCGCCATTTTCCCGCTTGAAGGCCCCCGCGCGCTTTGCTAACTCACGCGCAGCCCCAAAGAGGGCCCGGTTCCGGCGTAGCTCAGTGGTAGAGCACTCGACTGTTAATCGATCGGTCGCAGGTTCGAATCCTGCCGCCGGAGCCAAAATCTCCCGACGATCAGACGAGCGCATCGCTCAATCGCGATGGTTTGGCCGTGCCGTGGCACTCAGCAATTCGGCAGGTTCACCGCGAGACCGCCGAGCGCGGTTTCCTTGTATTTCTCGCTCATGTCGAGGCCCGTCTGGCGCATCGTCTCGATGACGGAATCGAGCGGGACGCAATGGCTGCCATCCCCGCACAGCGCCAGCGAGGCCGCCGCGATGGCCTTGATCGCGCCAAGGCCGTTGCGCTCGATGCAGGGCACCTGAACGAGGCCCTTCACCGGATCGCAGGTCATCCCGAGATGGTGTTCCAGCGCGATTTCGGCGGCGTTCTCTATCTGCTCGGGTGTGCCGCCGAGAACCGCGCAGAGCCCCGCCGCCGCCATTGCCGAGGCGCTTCCGACCTCGGCCTGGCACCCGGCCTCGGCCCCCGAGATCGAGGCGTTGAACTTCACCAGCCCCCCGATCGCCGCTGCGGTGAGCAGGAAATCCGCGATGCGCTCCTCCGACGCGCCCGGCACATGATCCAGCCAGTAGCGGATCACGGCGGGAACGACGCCAGCGGCACCGTTCGTCGGAGCGGTGACGATCCGCCCGCCGGCGGCGTTCTCCTCGTTCACCGCCATCGCATAGGCGGCGACCCAGTCGTTGATGCGATGGGGCGCTTCCATGTTCCGGCCCCGCGCCTCCAGAAGCTTCGCGCGGATCGACGGTGCGCGCCTCCGGACGGACAGCCCCCCGGGGAGGATGCCCTCCGTCGCGAATCCCCGGTCGATCGAGGCGGCCATCGCGCCCCAGATCGCCCGGAGCCCGGCGTCGATATCGGCTTCGCCATCATGGGCGGTTTCGTTGGCCCGCTTCATGGCCGCGATGGTCAGGCCGCTGTCCCGGGCCATGTCGAGCATCGCCGCGGCCGATTTGAACGGGTAGGGAATCGCTGCGGTGTCCGCCGTGGCGTGACCCTTCGCGAGCTCCGCCTCGGTCAGAACGAACCCGCCACCGACCGAATAGTAGACGATGCGCAGCATCGGATGGCCGGCGCCGTCGAGAGCCCGGAATGCGAGCCCGTTCGTGTGGCCCGGCAGCGTTTCCTCGTAGTCGAAGACCAGATCGGTGGCCGGATCGAATGCGATCGGGGAGAGGCCCCCGGGCGTCACCGCGCGTGTCCGCGTCACCTCGGCGAGAATCGTTTCGACCCGATCGGGATCGAGCGTGCGCGGTTCGTGCCCGGCGAGACCGAGGATCACCGCGCTGTCGGTCGCATGGCCCTTTCCGGTGAAGGCAAGGGAGCCGTGCAGGCGCACATCGATCCGCGCGGCGGCCGTGCGGTGCTCGCGCAGGTGGTCGAGAAAACGGGCCGCGGCGATCATCGGCCCCATCGTATGGGAGGAAGAGGGTCCGATCCCGATCTTGAACATCTCGAAAACCGAAACGAACATCTCTTGCCCCGCGCTCCACAGGAATATCGGCAGGATGGCATCGTCACGCGGAACGTCGCGCGGTCAAGCCCCAACCGGCGCGCGCCGGTCGATCCTGCGGTGCGGAAAGGCCACGCCGTCGCCGGCATCGTCCCGAAGGGATTGCAAGCCCGGTCCGGTGGCGATAGCCCGTCATCGAAGCGCGTCGTCCGGCAGCGGGAGGAGCAGACCATGCCATTGAATCTGATCGCAGATTGGGACGATGCCTACGCCAATCGGGATCATATCCCCGACGCCGACGGCTTCATCGCGCGCTGGGTGGAGGAGGCCGCTGCCTGGCGTGCGGAACGGGCTGCGAAATCGCGCGTCGACATCGCCTATGGTCCGACCGAGCGCGAGGCGTTCGATCTCTTCCTGCCCGATGGCGGACCCGAGGGGCTGCTCGTCTTCGTCCATGGCGGATACTGGCGCGCCTTCTCCCGCTCGGACTGGTCGCATCTCGCGCGGGGGCCGGTCGCCGCGGGCTGGGCCGTCGCCATGCCGTCCTACACGCTGTGCCCCGATGCGACCCTGCCGGAGATCGCCGCTCAGGTCTCCCGCGCGATCCATCAGGCGGCGACGAGCGTTCAGGGGCCGATCATCCTCGTCGGCCATTCGGCGGGTGGCCAGATCGTCACGCGGCTGTCGAGCGCCGGCAGCGTGCTGTCGCGGATGGTGGTGGAGCGGCTGCATCACGTCGTTTCCATCAGCGGGGTGCATGACTTGCGTCCGCTTCTCAAGACCCAGATCAACCGTGATCTGCGCCTCGATTTCGAAACCGCCGTGCAGGAAAGCCCCGCGCTTCTCCATCCACGCGAGGGGCTTCGGTTCACCGCCTGGGTCGGTGGAAACGAACGGCCCGAGTTCATCCGTCAATCGCAGCTTCTCGCCAACATCTGGCTCGGCTGCGGTGCGGCGACCCGAAGCGTGATCGAGGACGGACGCCACCATTTCGATGTGATAGACGGGTTGGAAGCGGCGGAGTCGCCGCTGTGCCGCGTGATCCTCGATGGGTGAGCCGATGCGAAAGATCCATATCCTCAATGGCCCGAACCTGAACCTTCTCGGGCAGCGGGAGCCCGACATCTACGGGCACGACACGCTTGATGATATCGCCGAGCGGTGCGCGGACCATGCGGAGGGACGGGCGGAGATCACCTTCCGCCAGACCAATTCCGAAGGCACGCTTGTCGATCATATCCACGAGGCGCGCGCGGCCGGGGCGGATGTGATCATCAACGCCGCCGCCTATACCCACACGTCGATCGCCGTTCTGGATGCACTCAAGACGGTGGAGGCGCGGGTGATCGAACTGCACCTCAGCAACCCCCATCGGCGTGAGGCGTTCCGACATGTGTCCTATGTCGCGCTCGCGGCGGACGGGGTTATCGCGGGTTTCGGCGCGCGGGGCTATCTCATGGCGATCGACGCGCTTCTGGAGGAATGACAGGGCTTCTCGACGCAGCGGACCTTGTGTCTCAGGCCCCGAGGATCAGCAGCCAGACGGAGACGCTGATCACGCTCGCGCCCGTGGCGAGAAGCACGGTCGAGGCCGCAGCCCCCTTCGCCCGGTCATACATGTTGGCGAAGACATAGGTGTTCACCCCCGGCGCCATCGCCGCCGTCACCACGGCGGCGCGGACGAATTCCTCCGGCAGGGCGAAGACCTGCGCGGCCAGCACCCAGGCGATAGTCGGATGCACCACGAGCGATAGCACGGCGACCATCGCGGTCTCTCCCAGATCGTCTTTCAGCGCGTAACGGGTGAGGATCCCGCCAAGCCCGAAGAGCGCGGCGGGGAGCGCGGCGCGCACCATCATGTCCACCGCCGCGACGAAGTCCGCACGGCCGACGTCGGCGCGGAACTTTTCGCCGCGCGAT
>JBMYPI010000206.1:0-4301 GCA_049600155.1 Rubricella sp. | reverse complement strand
GATCGTATCCCTTCCCGATCTGTGCGCCGGGGAGATCCGCGCCAAGATCGATACCGGCGCCAAGACATCGGCGCTCCATGCCCCGGGGCTGGAGCGCAACGGCGCCTTCGCGCATTTCATGCTGGGTGGCCACCGGGTGGAGGCACGCGTCAGGGAACTGCGCGAGATCCGCTCGTCGAACGGCCAGACGGAGGAACGCCCGGTGATCGAGACCACACTGGCGGTCGCCGGCAAGGCTTTCCCCATAGAACTCACCCTGACGGACCGGAGGGAGATGTCCTTTCCGCTCCTCGTCGGCAGGGATGCGATCCGGGGAAGGGCACTCGTCGATCCGGCACGATCCTGGGTGCATGGCAAGGAAGGATCGAGCGCATGAAGATCGCGCTGATGTGCCGGAATATCGATCTCTACTCCCACCAGCGGCTGATGGCCTCCGGTGCGGAACGGGGGCACGAGATGGTCCATGTGGATCATCTGCGCTGCCATATCGACATCACCAGCGCCCGTCCCGCCCTGCACATGGAAGGCGAGCGGCTCGAGGGCTTCGAGGCGGTGATCCCCCGCATCGGGGCGAGCGTCACGTTCTTCGGCACGGCCGTTCTGCGGCAGTTCGAGATGATGGGCGTCTATGCGCTCAACGAAAGCGTCGCGATCTCCCGCAGCCGGGACAAGCTGCGCTCCCTCCAGCTTCTCAGCCGGCGCAAGATCGGGTTGCCGCCGACGGTCTTCGCCCACCGCTCCGCCCACCCCAAGGAACTGCTCGATCTCATCGGCGGTGCGCCCGCCGTGATCAAGCTGCTGGAAGGGACGCAGGGAAAGGGGGTCGTCCTCGGCGAAACCGAAAAGGCGGCCGAAGCGATCATCCAGGCGTTCTCGGGCCTGCGGGCGGAATTCCTCGTGCAGTCCTTCGTGAAGGAGGCCAATGGCGAGGATATCCGCTGCATCGTCGTGGGTGAACGCGTGGTCGCCGCGATGAAGCGGAAGGGCGCGGAGGGCGATTTCCGCTCAAACCTTCACCAGGGCGGATCGGCGAGCCCGGTCCGGATCTCCCCCGCCGAGAGGGCGACGGCGGTGAAGGCCGCCAAGGCCATGGGCCTCAACGTCTGCGGGGTGGACCTCCTGCGGTCGGCCGAGGGGCCGGTGGTGATGGAGGTGAACTCCTCACCCGGTCTGGAAGGCGTGGAGAAGGCCACGGGCATCGACGTCGCGGGCAAGATCATCGAGTTCATCGAACGCCACGCCAGCCCGGGCAAGACGCGGACCCGCGGGCGCGGCTAGGGTCCGAAAATCAGCGCGTCGTAGCGGGCTTCCTCTTCCGCCGAGCCGAAGCGAAGCGCCCCGCCATGGGGGCAATGGGTGATCTCACCCACGAGGACGGCATCGCCTTCGGAATAGAGGTCGATCCGGACAAGCTCGAACGGCGCGGCCAGCGCCTCGGCGATCGCGATCATCCGGTCGAGCGCGGGCGGCCGGGCGATCTCCCGTTCCGAGGCGGGGAAGTTGCAGCGGATCGGATGGCGCCGCCAGTCGCGGTCAAAGACAGTGCGGCGCAAGCCCGTCTTGCGATCGGTGAACACGTCGATCAGCCGCGCCCGCCCTTCCCGGCACAGGATCTTGTAGTCGGTCGGCGCGGCGTTCCCGAAAACGAGCGGCTCGACGATCACCTGCGGCCTGAGCCCCCGATACTGGTGTTCCCCGCTCAGCGCATGGTAGTCGAGATCGAACCAGCGCCGGATACGGTCGAGATCGAGCGGCGCATCGCCTGCCCGCAGGATGTATTCACCGCTCGCATGGGTCGGCTTGATCGCACAATCGGCGGGGAAGACCGCATCGCTCACCTCCTCGGGTAACGAGAGAAGGGCGAGCGTCGGCACTGCGATATCGCCCACGAGGCGCGCGACGTAGTCCTTGGCGTGGGCCTTGTCCGTCGTCTCCCGAATCAGCGGATCGGAAAGATCGGGGCCGAGGCGGCGGAAATAGAGATAGTCGGCCAGGCTGGACCGCAGCCGCCCCGGATCGGGCCAGCGGCCATGGTTGCGGCGAAAGCGGGAGAGCATCCGCCCCCGCAGCGGACGCTGGCGGCGCGGCAGGGCATCGGCGAGAAGTGCCTCTGCGCGTGCGACTGTCGGATGGGGAACCATGCCGGGTTTCGCCGCCGCGCGAAGGGTCATGGTGCGCCCTCAGAGCGCGCCGTGGCAGTGCTTGTACTTCTTGCCCGAACCGCAAGGGCAGGGATCGTTGCGGCCGACCTTGCCCCATGTCTCGGGGCGTTCGGGATCGAGGGCGGGCGCTGCCGCCGCACCGGCCCCGGCCATCGCGGGCGCGACCGGCGACGGTGCGGGGGCTGATGCCTTCGCCGCCGCTTCGGCCTGCTGGCGTTGCTGCTCTGCCGCTTCTCGAAGGCGCGCCATCATCGCCTCCCGCTCTTCCGGCGAGAGGACCCGGACCATCGCAAGCTGGGAGGACACCTGCGCGCGGAGACTCTCCAGAAGCGACTCGAAGAGCTGGAACGCCTCGGACTTGTACTCGTTCAGCGGGTCGCGCTGGGCGTAGCCCCGGAAGCCGATCACCGAACGGAGCTGATCGAGCGTCACGAGATGCTCGCGCCAGCCCTTGTCGATCGTGTTGAGAAGAATCTGTTTCTCGATCGTGCGCATGGTCTCGGCGCCGTAGGTTTCGTCCTTCTCGGCTGCGCGGGCATCGGCGGCCTCGATCACGCGTTCCAGCATGATCTCGGCATCGACGCCCTCCTCGTCCGCCCATTCGACGACGGGCAGGTCCAGCGCCAGCTTTTCCTTCAACTCGTCGCGCAGCGCCTCCGTTTCCCACTGTTCGGGGTAGGCGCGCTCAGGCACATGGGTCGCGACCAGGTCACGGACGAATTCGTGGCGCATGTCGGTGACGACATCGGAGACGTCTTCCGCCTCCATGATCTCCAGCCGCTGGGCGAAGATCGCCTTGCGCTGGTCGTTCATCACGTCATCGTATTTCAGGAGGTTCTTGCGGATATCGAAGTTGCGCGCCTCGACCTTCGATTGCGCCCGTTCCATGGCCTTCGACACCCAGGGGTGGACGATCGCCTCGCCTTCCTTCAGGCCAAGGCGCTGGAGCACACTGTCGAGCCTGTCAGAGCCAAAGATGCGCATCAGGTCATCTTCAAGGCTGAGGAAGAAGACCGTCCGCCCCGGATCGCCCTGCCGGCCCGAACGGCCGCGGAGCTGGTTGTCGATCCGGCGGCTTTCGTGCCGCTCGGTGGCGAGAACGAAGAGACCGCCCGCCGCCATCACCGCGGCCTTGTCGGCTTCGAGCTGCGCCTCCGCCTCGGTGACAAGCGCGTCGTATTCGGGCGTGCCGCGTTCAATCCCGTTCGCGGCGGCCTTCTCGGCGGCCATGAACTCCGCATTGCCGCCCAGTTTGATGTCCGTGCCCCGGCCGGCCATGTTCGTGGCGATGGTTACCGCCCCCGGGCGGCCCGCCTGCGCGACGATTCCGGCCTCCTGTTCGTGGAAGCGGGCGTTCAGCACGTTGTGCTTCACCTTCGCCTTCTTCAGCATCGCGGAGAGCAACTCCGATTTCTCGATGGAGGTCGTGCCGACGAGGACGGGCTGGCCCTTCGCATGGGCCAGCTCGATCTCCTTGGCGATCGCGTCGAATTTCTCGCGCGCTGTGCGGTAGACCTGATCCTCCTCGTCGATCCGCGCGATGGGGCGGTTCGTCGGGATCTCGACGACACCGAGACCGTAGATCTCCGCGAATTCCTCGGCCTCGGTCATCGCGGTGCCGGTCATCCCGGCAAGCTTCTCGTAGAGGCGGAAATAGTTCTGGAAGGTCACCGACGCGAGCGTGGCGTTCTCGGGGTTGATCTTCACCCCTTCCTTGGCCTCGATCGCCTGGTGCAGCCCATCCGAAAGGCGCCGCCCGGCCATCATCCGGCCGGTGAACTCGTCGATCAGGACGACCTCGTCGTTGCGGACGATGTAGTTGGTGTCCTTCTGGAAGAGCTTGTGGGCCTTCAGCGCCTGGTTGAGGTGATGCACGACTGTGATGTTCTCGGGATCGTAGAGGCTCGCGCCGTCTTCGATCACGCCATCGGCGGCGAGCCGTTCCTCCAGGTATTCGTTGCCCTCATCGGTGAGGGTCGCGGTGCGGAATTTCTCGTCGAGATCGAAATGCTCCTCGGTCAGCTCGGGAATATACCTGTCGAGCGTGCGATAGAGCTCGGACCGGTCATCCAGCGGGCCGGAAATGATGAGCGGCGTCCGCGCCTCGTCGATCAGGATCGAGTCGACCTCGTCCACGAT
>JBMYPI010000205.1:0-4306 GCA_049600155.1 Rubricella sp. | reverse complement strand
GCTACGCGAAGAGCGAGGCTGGCGAATCGGCGCGAATCTCGAGGCTCGGTGGACCGAATGTCTCGTCGGCGCCGGAGGACGCCGTGTTCGCGGACGGCTTGGCTTTGCTCGCGCACTCGATGCGCGCGCCGCTGCGGCGCGTGTGCTCTCGCTCTATCGCCGCAGGCCCGAAACCCGCCGCGCACGGGATGAGATCGCCCGGCGGGAGGCCGACATCCTCGATGCCGATGCGCTTCTTTCCCTGACCGAGCGCGAGGTTCTGGGCCCGCTCGACCGGGCGGCGCAGGAAGAGATCCGGGGTGCGGCACGGCAGGTCGCGGCAGCGACGGCCATCATCCCGCTGGCGCTCGCCGATGTCTTCGTGGCCCTAACGGTCAACCTGCGCATGATCCGCCGTATCGCGGAGCTCTATGGCGGGCGGGCAGGGGTGCTCGGCTCCTGGCGGCTGTTCCGGAGCGTCGCGGCGCATCTCGTTGCCACGGGGGCTGTGGCGGTCGGCGACGATCTGATCGGATCGGTCGTTGGTGGCGGTGTCGTCGCCCGTGTCTCGCGCCGCTTCGGGGAGGGTGTTGTCAACGGCGCGCTCACGGCGCGGGTCGGCGTGGCGGCGATGGAGGTCTGCCGCCCGATGCCTTTCACCGCGTTGAAGCGCCCCGCGGTAACGGAGCTTGTGCGAACGGCGCTTTCCGGCCTCTTCAGGGGGCAGCGCGGGGAAGAGGATCAGCGCTGAAGCGCTTCCCATTCGATGCTGAACAGGCGGCGTTCGAGCGGCACGTCCCGCTCCATCGAGTCGATCACCACGACCGTCGTTTCGCCCGCACCGTTCGTAACGGCCCATTCGCGCAGTGCGAACGGCTCCTGGCTGAAGCCGAGTTCAAGGGTGCCGTTCTCTGGCGCGTCGGGATCCTCGACCGTGACGAGCAGCATCCCGGAGCGCTCCTCGACGCTGCGGACGCTCGCATCGTTCGCGAAATCGACATTCTCCCGAAGAAGGAGCCTGAGCGGTGTGGAGTTGATCGGATAGCGCTGGGGTTCCGCGTTGGAGGCGCGGTCCACAACCGCAACCCAGACGCCATCGGCGATCACCACCGCGGGATTTGGAAGGTCGTATTCGAAGCGCATAAGGCCGGGGCGGTTCATGTAGAACGTGCCCGAACTGATCGATCCGTCGGGATTGCCCTGCCGGAACTCGGCCACGACCGTATCGAGCCCGTCGATATAGGCCGTGACCCGGTCGAGCATCTCGTCCTGCGCGAAAGCGAGCGAGGGCAGGGCGGCGAGGGCGCCCGCGAGCGCCAGAAGACTTCTGCGTTTCATGGCTTCTAGATGAGCGATTCCGCCGGTCTTTCCAAGCCACGTTGCATCACGCCCGCGTCATCCCTGCCGGGGTGGCCTGTGGTCAATCGTGATGTTTCGAGGTGAGACGCGCGAAAGCGCGGCGAGGGGGAACGCCCCTCAATTCACCTCGGGCACCAGTATGTCGCGCTTGCCGACCTTGTTCGCAGGGCTGACGACGCCGTTCTCCTCCATCTGTTCGACGAGGCGAGCGGCCTTGTTGTAGCCGATGGCGAGCTTGCGCTGGATGTAGCTGGTGGAGCATTTGCGATCCCGCGCCACGATGGCGACGGCCTGGTCGTAGAGCGCGTCGTCCCCCCCGGTGTTTCCGCCCAGTCCGAGGACGAGGTCCAGATCGGCGGCGGCATCGTCGTCCGGCCCATCGGTCACGCCGCTGACGTATTCCGGCGCCCCGAGGGACTTGAGGTGGTTGACGACATCCTCGACCTCCTCGTCGCTGACGAAGGGGCCGTGAACGCGGGTGATCCGCCCGCCACCCGCCATGTGGAGCATGTCACCCTGGCCGAGAAGCTGTTCTGCCCCCTGTTCGCCGAGGATCGTGCGGCTGTCGATCTTGCTCGTCACCTGGAAGCTGATGCGCGTGGGGAAGTTCGCCTTGATCGTGCCGGTGATGACATCGACGGAGGGGCGCTGCGTGGCCATGATCAGGTGGATGCCCGAGGCCCGCGCCATCTGCGCCAGGCGCTGGATACAGGCCTCGATCTCCTTGCCGGCGACCATCATCAGGTCCGCCATCTCGTCGACGATGACGACGATGTAGGGCATCTTTTCGGGCTCGAACTCCTCCGTCTCGAAAACGGGTTCACCCGTCTCCTCATCGAAACCCGTCTGCACCGTGCGGGTGAAGGCCTCTCCTTTGTCGAGCGCGTCCTGGACCCGGGCGTTGAAGCCGTCGATATTGCGCACTCCCATGCGGGACATCCGCCGATAGCGTTCCTCCATCTCCGCCACGACCCATTTCAGCGCGACGACCGCCTTCTTGGGGTCGGTCACGACCGGGGAGAGGAGATGCGGAATCCCGTCATAGACGCTGAGTTCCAGCATCTTGGGATCGATCATGATCATCCGGCATTCCTCGGGCGAGAGCTTGTAGAGGAGCGACAGGATCATCGTGTTGATCGCGACCGACTTGCCCGATCCGGTCGTGCCCGCGATCAGGAGGTGCGGCATCCGCGCGAGGTTCGCCACCACGGGCTCGCCGCCGATATCCTTGCCGAGCGCGAGTGGCAGCTTGTGCGCACTGTCGCCATAGGCGCGGGCGGAAAGGATCTCGCGCAGGAGCACCTTCTCGCGAATGTCATTGGGCAACTCGATCCCGATGATGGAGCGCCCGGGAACCGTCGAGACGCGCGCGGCCAGCGCCGACATGGACCGCGCGATATCGTCGGCAAGCCCGATCACGCGGGAAGCCTTCAGGCCCGGCGCCGGTTCAAGTTCGTACATCGTCACCACAGGGCCGGGCTTCACCGCCGTGATCTCCCCGCCGATGCCGTATTCGTCGAGCACCGACTCCAGGAGTTTCGCATTCTGCGCCAGCGCATCGTCGGACGCATGGGGCCGGGCGATACGGACCGGCGCTTCGAGGAGCGCTAGCGAGGGCGCATCGTATCCGCCCTCTCCGGCATCGAAGGCGAGGGAGGGCTGCTCCTCGGCCAGCGCGCGGCGCGATTTCGCGGCCCGTTTCGGCTGGGGATGCTGGACGACGGGCGCGGCCTGCGGCTCGGCCCTCCGGGCGGGGCGCTCCGGCTCGGTCAGCGGGTCTTCGAGGGCTTCGCTTTCCGTCCGACGGGCGAGGGAGGCCGTGAGCCGTGCCATGAGGCGCGATCGGCCGTCATCTTCGGGATCTTCCTCGACGATATCTTCCTCTTCGACGAAGCCCGGTTCGGCGCGGGTGTAGCGAGGGGCGTCATCCTCCGCCTCGCGCGCGCGCTGTCGGCTGACGGCGAAGCGCAGGAGGGAGGCGAGTGCGAGCCAGAGCAGCAGCGCGAGCCGCCTGAGCACGGCAACAGCCAGCCGCAGGCTGAACGCGATGCCACGGCCGAAGCCCCGCAGGAGCGTTCCCGCTTCGGCCCGGCCCATGCCACCCGCGATCGAGGCTGACACGATGGCGAGCACGGACGCAAGGGCGGTGCCCCCATTGATCCAGAGCGCGGTATTCGTGGTCGGAACGTGGGGCAGGAGCGTTGCGACGAGTTCGTCCCCGACGACACCGCCAAGTCCGCGCACGGCGCCTGCGGGCGGAATATGCAGGGCCAGAGCCAGTGCCGCGAGAGGTATCGCGAAGGGGAGCGCGGCAAGGCCGAAAACACGGCGCGCGCCGCGCAGGGTCACAAGCCGGACGCCCCAGGCAAGCGGAACGACCACGAGGAGCCACGCCGCGTGGCCGAACACATGCAGAAGGAGGGCGGACAGGCCCGCCCCCGGCGCGCCGAGCAGGTTGGTCGGTGCCGTGTCGCTGGCGATGAACCGGCTGGGATCGGCGGGGTTGTGGGTCGCCAGGGCAAGAGCCGCTGCAACCGCAAGAACAAGAAGCCAGATCCCCCCGGCACGCAGCAGAAGCCCCGCGGGAAGGCTGCGTTCGCGGCGTTCGCTGAGAGGGTCGTTCCGGCCAATGGAGAAGAAGGTCATCCCGGGTTTCTCCCCTGTGTTTCGAGTGTGGCGGCGAGCGCCTCGAGCCCCCGCTCGATCTCGCTGCCCTGCGCGACGAGCGCCGCGCGAATGAAGCCCGCGCCGGGATTGCCCGGGGCGATGGCGGGATCGCCCTCGCGCGAGAGGTAGGCGCCCGGCAGGACGCGCACGCCATGGTTCTTCCAGAGCGAAAGCGCCGCCGCTTCGCCGTCCTCCACCGCAAGCCAGAGGAAGAACCCTGCCTCCGGGCTGGAGTAGCCCGGCAGACCGCCAAGCCGGGCGTCGGCGCGGGCGAACTTTTCCCGGTAGAGGCGGCGGTTCT
>JBMYPI010000204.1:0-4307 GCA_049600155.1 Rubricella sp. | reverse complement strand
GAGCCCAGCCGGATCGCCGGGCCTTGCATAGACGTGGTCGGCGTGCCGGAAGTCGTGTCCTTCCCGTGGCTCGGCCAGCACCCAGTTCCCGTGCAGCTTGACGTAGCCGCCGAGGGTCGAGCCGATCTCCGCGAAGACGCTCCGCCCCCCCTGCGGCAGGACGAGTTCGTCGATATCGACCGAAAGGATCGCTGCCGCGCGCCGGAGGAAACGCCGCGTGCAGAATGCGATCATCGCCGATTGCAGATACTCCGTCCTCCACCCCAGCCGATGCCCCGTGCCATAGGGGAAAGGCGCAGAGACGATCCGGACCGCGACATCCGGTTCCTCGGCTGCGAGGCGGGCGGCGAGCGCCTCGGGCGTGTAGGCCGTCGAGCCGTTGTCGATCAGAACCACCCCGTCGCAGCCATGGTGCACCCGGTGCCAGCGGATCCAGTCGCGGATCCACTCGGGCCGGTTGTCCTTCGAGATCGCGACCAGAACGCGCCGCCCGGCGAATTGGCCCGGTTCGTCGGGATCGACGGTCAGCGTGAACGCCTCCCCGTCGAGCGTGACCGTGAGCGGAAAGGCGGTTCGCGGCAGGGCGGCGCGCGCCTTGAGGATCACCTCGTCGTAGCGCCGGGAGGTGACGATCCGCGCGATCGACAAGGGGCCGTCCGGCCCCGCGAACCGCGCGCCGCGCACCGCATCGCCGAGGTTGAGCAGGCGCGGGCCGATCAGCCGGACACGCCGCCGCCCCTCCCGCAGCCCGGCATAGAAAAGCGTCCGGCGGTCATAGTCGCCATGGGGCGGATCGTCATCGAGCGCACAGCCGGCGAAGACCTCGCGCTCCTCGATCGGCGGCAGCGCGCGGCGCAGCGGGAAGTCTTCCGGCAGAATCAGACCGTTCAGTTCGGCGATCACGACCGGGCCTCGCACTCATACGCTCAGGATACGCCTTTATACGAAAAAGCCGCCCCGGTGTGGAGCGGCTTTCCCGATGTTTCGAGCGTCTGCGATCAGCGCTTGGAGAACTGGAAGCTCCGGCGGGCCTTGCGGCGGCCGTACTTCTTCCGCTCCACGACGCGGGCATCGCGGGTCAGGAAGCCCGCCGCCTTGAGCGCGGGGCGCAGGGACGGCTCGTAGAGGCTCAGCGCCTTGGAGATGCCGTGCTTGACCGCGCCGGCCTGGCCGGAGAGGCCGCCGCCCTTCACGGTCGCGAGCACGTCGAATTCACCTTCGACACCTGCTATCTCGAAAGGCTGGCCGACGATCAGCTGGAGCACCGGGCGCGCGAAGTACGCCGACATGTCCTTGCCGTTCACGGTGACCTTGCCGGTGCCGGGCTTCACCCAGACACGCGCAACGGCGTCCTTCCGCTTGCCGGTGGCGTAGGAGCGGCCGAGATCGTCGCGGACGGGTTCCGCCGGCGTGCTGGTTTCCTCGACCGGGGCCTCGACCCCATCGACAGCGTCCTTCAGATCGGCGAGCGAGTTCAGTTCTTCGGCCATCTTCATGCGCTCCGGGTGTTCTTGGGGTTCTTCGACTTGACGTCGAGCACTTCGGGCTGCTGCGCCTCGTGCGGATGCTCGGTGCCTGCATAGACGCGCAGGTTGGCGAGCTGCTTCCGCGTCAGCGGGCCGCCGGGCATCATGCGCTGGACCGCCTTGAAGACGACACGCTCGGGGAACTTGCCTTCCAGCAGCTGCCCCGCCGTGCGGGACTTGATGCCGCCGGGATGGCCCGTGTGCCAGTAGTAGGTCTTGTCGGCGCGCTTGTTGCCCGTCATCTGCACCTTGTCGGCGTTGATGACGATGACGTTGTCGCCCATGTCCATGTGCGGGGTGAAGGTCGCCTTGTGCTTGCCGCGCAGGCGCATGGCGATGATCGAGGCGAGACGACCGAGGACGACGCCTTCGGCATCGACCACGACCCACTTCTTCTCGATATCTGCCGGTTTGGCGGAGTAGGTTTTCATGCGGTTGGTCCGTTCGATTTGTTCGGGTCCGGGTTTCTCCCGCATCCAGGTGCGGGCGGATGGGCGGGTTCTACCCGTGGCACCGGCAATGTCAATCGCGATTCATTCCTGAAAATCCCGCAAAATCAGCGTATTGTAATTTAGGTATCATTTTACCCCACCCCTGCGACACGGTTTGACCTGTTCCAGCCACCGATGAGCCGCTATCCCGCGCGCCACGCACCATGGCCGCCGGAGGACCATCCATGGAAATTGTCCGCACAAAGGCCGAGCTTCGCGCCGCGCGCGCCCGCCTGCCGGGAAGGGTCGGGTTCGTGCCGACGATGGGGTTTCTCCACGAGGGGCATCTCTCACTGATCCGGCACGCCCGCGCGCGAGCGGATCACGTCATCGTGTCGATCTTCGTCAATCCCACGCAGTTCGGCCCGGGAGAGGATTTTGACAGCTACCCCCGCGACGCGGAACGGGACGAGGCGCTGCTGCGGGCCGAAGGCGTCGATCTGCTGTTTCTGCCGGAGCGCGGGGAGATCTTTGCACCGGACGCGCAGGTCGGCGTCGATCCGGGCCCGCTCGGCTCCATGCTCATCGGAGCGCTCCGGCCCGGCCATTTCGCGGGGGTCGCGACGGTCGTGACGAAGCTCTTCAACATCGTGCAGCCCGATATCGCCTGTTTCGGGCAGAAGGATTACCAGCAACTCGCGCTCATCCGGCGCATGGTGCGCGATCTCGATATCCCGGTGGAGATCGTGGGATGCCCGACCGTGCGGGAGGCCGATGGTCTCGCCATGTCATCGCGCAATGTCCGTCTCGCGCCGGGGCATCGTGCATTCGCCGCGGGCATCGGCGCAGCACTCGATCAGGCCGAGGCGGCGGGTCTCGGTGAGGTCGAACCGCTGGAGTCCCTCCTGCGCGAACGCCTTCTCGCGATCCCCCATGGAGATCTGCGCAGCCTCGATATCCGCGATGCCGAAACGCTCGCGCCGGTCAGGGGGCGGTTCGGGAAGCCGATCGTCGCACTCGTCACCCTTGCCTTCGGGCCGGTCGTCCTGATCGACAACCGTGTCATCACGCCGGCGCCGGCGGAATGGAATAGGTGAGCGAGGCGCGGGCGACGGACCCTTCCACGCCCTTCACGCCCAAAAGCACATCGCCGACGGCGAGCACCCGCCCGACCTTCAGGAGCCGCACCTTGGCGATCATCGGCCCCGGCGCGGGCTTGCGCATGTAGTCGATGCTGGCATTGGTCGTGACCGCGAGCGGCTGTCGCCCGATCATGCCCAGAAGCGCCATGTACATTCCGCAATCGGCGAGCGCGAACATTGCCGGGCCGGAAACCGTCCCGCCGGGGCGCAGGTCGTCCGGCCCCGCCTCCATCCGCACGCGGGCTCCCATCGACCACAACTCCTCGCAGACATAGCGGCCCTTCGTCTCGGGAAAGACCTCGTCGATATAGGCATTCACCTCTTCGGCACTCAGAACCGGTTCGCGCATCCCTGCCCTTTCCTCCCTCGTTCCTGGCGGTATGCTGCACGCAAAACGGGCCAGTGCAAGGGAGGCCGGCATGGACGACATCCTGATCCGGGAAGACGAGGGCGGCATCGCGACGTTGACGCTCAACAGCCCCCAGAAACTCAACGCGCTATCGGAGGCGATGCTCGGCGCATTGCAGGGCGCGTTCGACGCGCTGATGACCGACCGGTCGGTGAAGGCCATCGTCCTGCGCGGCGCGGGGAAGGCCTTCTGCGCCGGGCATGATCTGAAGGAGATGCAGGCGGCACGGCAATCACCCGATGGCGGACGGGCCTATTTCAACGCGCTCTTCGCCCAGTGCGGAAGGATGATGACGACGATCCCCCGCCTGCCCCAGCCCGTGATCGCGGAAGTGCACGGCATCGCGACGGCGGCTGGCTGCCAGCTCGTCGCCTCCTGCGACATGGCCGTCGCGGCGGAGGGAACCCGCTTCGGCGTGAACGGGGTCAATATCGGGCTGTTCTGCTCCACGCCGATGGTCGCGTTGACGCGCAACATCCCGCGCAAGCAGGCCTTCGAGATGCTGACCACCGGCCAGTTCATCGATGCGGAGAAAGCCGAGCGCCTTGGCCTCGTGAACCGGGTCGTGCCCCATGACACGCTCGGCGCCGAGACACGGGCACTGGCCGAGACGGTCGCGGGAAAGCTCGCCGCCGCCGTCCGCGTGGGAAAGGAGGCGTTCTACGAACAGCTTCAGATGCCGCTCGACGCGGCCTATGCCTATACCGGCCGGGTCATGGCCGAGAACATGCTGTTCCGCGACACTGAAGAGGGCATCCAGGCGTTCCTCGAAAAGCGCGATCCCGACTGGAAGGGGTAG
>JBMYPI010000203.1:0-4405 GCA_049600155.1 Rubricella sp. | reverse complement strand
GACGATCGGCTTTGCCGGCATGCAGGTCGATACGCTCACGCTGATCTGCATCCTCCTCTTCATCGGTGCGATGGGGAAGTCCGCGCAGCTTCTGCTGCACACCTGGCTGCCCGACGCGATGGAGGGGCCGACGCCCGTCTCCGCCCTGATCCACGCCGCGACGATGGTGACGGCAGGGGTCTTCCTCGTCGTGCGGATGTCGCCGGTGATGGAATTTGCGCCCTTCGCCCTCTCGCTCATCACCGTGATCGGGGCGACGACGGCCTTCTTCGCGGCGACCGTGGGCCTCGTGCAGAACGACATCAAGCGCGTGATCGCCTATTCCACCTGTTCGCAGCTCGGCTACATGTTCGCCGCCGCCGGTGTCGGCTTCTACCAGGCGGCGATGTTCCACCTCTTCACCCATGCCGCGTTCAAGGCGATGCTGTTCCTCGGTGCCGGTTCGGTCATCCATGCGATGCATCACGAGCAGGACCTGCGGAACTACGGCGGGCTGCGCAAGAAACTGCCCGTCACCTTCTGGGCGATGATGATCGGGACGCTCGCGATCACCGGCGTCGGTATTCCGCTGAGCTACGACATGGTCGGGCTGCCGATCGGCTTCGCCGGGTTCGTGTCGAAGGATGCGATCATCGAGGGCGTCTATGCCGGGCACAGCATGTATGCCTTCATCCTTCTCGTGGTCGCGGCGCTCTTCACCAGCTTCTACAGCTGGCGGCTGATGTTCATGACCTTCTACGGCACGCCGCGGGGCGATCATCACGCCCATGACCATGCCCATGAAAGCCCGCGCGTGATGACGATCCCGCTCGTGGTGCTGCTCGTCGGCTCGATCCTCGCGGGGATGGTGTTCTACGGCGATTTCGTAGGCCACCATGCGGAGGAGTTCTTCGCCGCGTCGATCTTCATGGGTGAGGGCAACCACGTCCTGCACGATTTTCACTATGTGCCGACCTGGGTGAAGCTGTCGCCCTTCGTCGCGATGCTGACGGGGCTCGCCTTCGCCTACTGGTTCTACATCGTGAACCCGTCGCTGCCCGGAAAACTCGCGCGCAACCAGCGCCACCTCTACGCCTTCCTTCTCAACAAGTGGTATTTCGACGAGATCTACAACGCCGTGTTCGTGCGGCCGGCGCAGATGCTCGGCAGGTTCCTCTGGAAGAAGGGCGATGGCGCGGTGATCGATGGCGGGATCAATGGCCTCGCCATGGGGATCATCCCGTTCTTCACCCGCCTCGCGGGCCGGGCGCAGTCCGGCTTCCTGTTCCATTATGCCTTCGCGATGATCCTCGGCCTTGCCGCGATCATCACCTGGTTCGTGATTTCGGGGGCCTGAGATGGATCTGCCTCTTCTCTCCATCGTCACCTTCCTGCCGCTCGTCGGAGCGGCGATCCTCGCGCTCCTTCTGCGGGGCAATGACGAGGCCGCCGACCTCAACGCAAAGCGTGTGGCGCTGCTTGTCACGGGCGTCACTTTCGTCCTGTCGCTCTTCATCCTGTTCGGCTTCGATCCCGAGAACACCGAGTTCCAGTTCGTCGAGGAAACCGAATGGATCGGCGGGCTGACCTACAAGATGGGCGTGGACGGGATCAGCATCCTCTTCGTGATGCTGACGACCGCGCTCATGCCCATCGTCATCGGCGCAAGCTGGACGGTCACCCACCGGGTCAAGGAATACATGATCGCGTTCCTCCTTCTGGAGACGCTGATGATCGGCGTGTTCTGCGCGCTCGACCTGATCCTCTTCTACCTCTTCTTCGAGGCGGGCCTGATCCCGATGTTCATCATCGTCGGCATCTGGGGTGGCGCGAACCGCATCTACGCCGCGTTCAAGTTCTTCCTCTACACGCTTCTGGGCTCCGTCCTGATGCTGATCGCGATGCTGGCGATGTACTGGGATGCGGGGACGACGGATATCGTCCGCCTTCTCGACCACCAGTTCAGCTTCGCCACGCTCGACGTGATGGGCTTCCAGATCGTCGGCGGGATGCAGACGCTGATGTGGATCGCCTTCTTCGCCTCCTTCGCCGTGAAGATGCCGATGTGGCCCGTGCACACCTGGCTACCGGACGCCCATGTGCAGGCGCCCACGGCGGGCTCCGTCGTGCTTGCGGCGATCCTCCTGAAGATGGGTGGCTACGGCTTCCTGCGCTTCTCGCTGCCGATGTTCCCCGTCGCATCCGAACTGATGCAGACCTTCGTCTTCACCCTGTCGGCCGTCGCGATCGTCTACACCTCGCTCGTGGCGCTGATGCAGGAGGACATGAAGAAGCTGATCGCATACTCGTCGGTGGCCCATATGGGCTATGTCACGATGGGGATCTTCGCGGTGAACCAGCAGGGGCTCGATGGCGCGATCTTCCAGATGATCAGCCACGGCTTCATCTCGGGCGCGCTGTTCCTCTGCGTCGGCGTGATCTACGACCGGATGCACACCCGTGAGATCGACGCCTATGGCGGGCTGGTGAACCGCATGCCGGCCTATGCGCTCGTCTTCATGCTGTTCACGATGGCCAATGTCGGCCTGCCGGGCACCAGCGGCTTCATCGGCGAATTCCTGACCCTCGTCGGCGTCTTCCAGGAGAACACCTGGGTCGCGCTCTTCGCGACGACGGGCGTGATCCTTTCGGCGGGCTATGCGCTGTGGCTCTATCGCCGGGTCGTGTTCGGCGAACTGGTGAAGGAAGGCCTGAAATCCATCACCGACATGGACCGCCGCGAGAAGGCGCTCTTCGCGCCGCTCATCGCCGCCACGATCATCTTCGGCGTCTATCCCGCCGCGATCACCGACATCATCGGGCCGAGCGTCGAGGCGCTCATCGGATCCTATGACGTCGCCGTCGCCGCCGCCGATCTCGACACGATGCATGCTGCCGCCGGCGGCGGCCACTAACGCTTTCGGAGTGCTGCCATGATTGCAGACGATCTCAACGTCATCCTGCCAGAGCTCGCGCTCGCGATCTACGCGATGGCCGCGCTCATGTGGGGTGTGTTCATGGGCAAGGACCGGCAGGCCGAGCCGATCCTCTTCGCGACGGCCGCCGTCTTCGCGATCCTCGCGCTCGCCATCGGCACGGCACCGGCGGGGGAGCGCACGGCCTTCGGCGGTGCGTTCATCGATGACGGGTTCGCGCGCTTCTCCAAGGTGGTGCTGCTGCTGGGCGCCGCGGTCGTGCTGGTCCTGAGCCGCGAATACCTCAAGCGGTTCGAGCTGATGAAATTCGAGTTCCCGATCCTCATCGCGCTGGCGACCGTGGGCATGATGATGATGGTCTCCGCCGGGGATCTGATGGCGCTCTACATGGGGCTGGAGCTGCAATCGCTCGCGCTCTATGTCGTCGCCGCCTTCCGGCGCGACAGCGTGCGCTCCACCGAAGCCGGGCTGAAATACTTCGTCCTCGGTGCCTTGTCCTCGGGCCTCCTCCTCTACGGCGCATCGCTTGTCTACGGCTATACCGGCACGACGACCTTCGACGGCATCTCCGGCGTGATCGCGGCCGAAGGCATGGGCCTTGGCCTTCTGATCGGGCTTGTCTTCATGTGCACGGGCCTTGCCTTCAAGATCAGCGCGGTGCCCTTCCACATGTGGACGCCGGATGTCTACGAAGGCTCGCCGACGCCCGTCACGGCCTTCTTCGCGACCGCGCCCAAGGTGGCGGCGGCGGCGATGTTCGCCCGCGTTCTCTTCGAAGGGTTCGCGGACGCCGTATCCGACTGGCAGCAGATCCTGACCTTCCTCGCGCTCGCGTCCATGTATCTGGGATCGGTCGCCGCGATCGGGCAGACCAACATCAAGCGCCTGATGGCCTATTCCTCGATCGGGCATATGGGCTTCGCGCTCGTCGGC
Organism: Rubricella sp.; assembly: GCA_049600155.1. Taxonomy (GTDB): domain Bacteria; phylum Pseudomonadota; class Alphaproteobacteria; order Rhodobacterales; family Rhodobacteraceae; genus Rubricella. The sequence continues at coordinate 557 of JBMYPI010000203.1, read as the reverse complement.
CTTGCGGCAGGGACGGAGGCCGGGGTTCAGGGGCTTCTGATCTATCTCGCCATCTACGTGACGATGAATGTGGGTGTCTTCGCCTTCATCCTGAACATGGAGCGGGACGGGCGCCCGGTGACGGATATCTACGCGCTCGGCCAATATGCCCAGGTGCGGCCGGCCCGTGCGCTGGCGCTTGCCGTGCTCATGCTCTCGCTCGCCGGTATTCCGCCGCTCGTCGGCTTCTTCGGGAAGTTCTTCGTGTTCCAGGCGGCGGTGGCGGCGGGCCTCGTGCCGCTGGCGGTGCTCGGTGTCGTCGCCTCCGTGATCGGGGCCTATTACTATCTGCGCATCGTCTACCTGATGTATTTCGGGGAGGAGAGCGAGGCGATGACCGGCGCGATGCCCATCGCCCATGGCGTCGCCCTCGGTGCGGCCGCGCTTGTGATGGTGATCGGCGCCGCACCGGTTGTGAACCTCTTCGGGGTCGAGGCCATCGCGGCCGAGGCCGCGGCGACGCTCCTGAACTGACGTGGGCGACTGGCCCGCGGGCGTGGCCCGCGTCACCCTGGGTG
>JBMYPI010000202.1:4235-4476 GCA_049600155.1 Rubricella sp. | reverse complement strand
AGCACATGCGGCTTGGCCGAGAACGGATCGCGCAGGATGCGCAGGTCCGGGCGCTCGGCGATGGTGTAGCCCGCACCGAAATCGCCGAAGGCGATGGCGGTCGCATCCGCAGCGATATCGGGCATGTCCTCGCAGATCAGCACGGGATAGCCCATCAGGCGCGCGGGCTCACCGGCAGCAAGGCCGTCGGACCACAGGAAGCGGCCATCGGCATCCTTCATCTTCCGCACCGCGCCCGCGG
>JBMYPI010000202.1:0-4225 GCA_049600155.1 Rubricella sp. | reverse complement strand
TGGCGTTCGCGCGGTAGCGCGCGCCGAGCGCATAGACCAGATCGACAATCGCATCGGCCGGATCGGTGGCCGCGAAATCGCCGCTCGCGCCGGTCGCGACATAGCCCAGATTGCCCCAGCTCCAGGTCGCATCCGCCACGGCGGTGTAGCTCAGGATGCCCGTCGGCTTGCCCACACCATCCCCGGAAACGAAGCTCGCCGCCTCGGCGCGGGCGAACTTGTCCGCGATCCGGCCTGCAAGCCAGCTCTCCACATCGAAGGCGCTGTCGTCGAGCAGCCGCTGGGACGCCTTCGGCAGCGCCGAAAGCTCGTGCAGCGGGATCGAGATCCGGTCGAGTTGCGGCGTGCCCGTCTCGGTCACGGTCGTCTCGTCGGCCCAGCCGGCACCGATATCGGAATGGTCGATCAGCACGTCATAAGCCGTGGCATCGACGGTCACGACCGATGCCACCGCGCGCAGCGAGGATGCCCCGCGCAGAACACCCTGAACCGTCTCGGCGGTCTGGGGATCGACGAGATAGCCGCCATCGGCCGCCACGGCCGTCGACATCGCCTTCTCCTCCACGGCAAGGCCACGCAGACCGTCATCGTCGCCCGAACGGAGATAGGCCGCGAAGGCCTTCTTGTGGGGCTGCTCGGTCTCCGCCATCACGGAAAGGGCCGGCCGCGCGGCGGCCAGGTGCTTCTTGTCCAGCATGTTCAGTCGCTGCTCCTGTTCGTTGAGCTTCCGTTTCATCTCGACCTGCAGGTCGGTGATCTGCGTGAGAAAGCCGCCAACGGCGGTCCGCACGTCTTCCGTTCCGGCGCGGGGCAGGCCCGTGCCGGTCTTCATTTCGCTGTCCGTCATGGATGCGGCCTTTCAGTGTTTGGGGTTGTCGGATCAGTCGAGCCGCGCCCGCGCCTCCGCGAACGCATCGGCAAGGCTCCGCGAAAGCGGATCGTCTCCCCCGCCCAGGTCGAGCCGGGCGGCAGGCAGCATCGGGAAGGTCACGAGCGAAACCTCCCAAAGGTCGATCTCATGGAGGATCCGCCCCGAGCCGGACTTCTCCGCCCGCACCGTGCGATACCCGATGGAAAGCCCGTCGATCGCGCCCGCGCCGATCAGCGCCGCCGCCTCGCGCCCGTCGCGCACCTCCTGAAGAAGACGCCCGCGCACGCGCAGCCCACGCTCAACCTCCTCGACGAGGTCCCACACCCCCACGGGCCGCGCCGGATCGTGCTGCCACAGCATCTTGACCGACCGCCCCTCCGCGGAGAGCCGCTCGAGCCCCGCGCGATACGCCCCGCGCGCAACGATATCGCCCCCCCTGTCGGCTACCCCGAAAAGGGATGCATAGCCCTCGATCACGCAATCCGCGTCGATCCTCGGCGCCTCCTCGAAGGCCATGAACTTGTGTTCGAGGCCCCCGGGCCCGGTCTCTCTCATCCCGTCCTCCATCATGTCGTGCTGTTGAGATACGCCGCGAGCAGCCCCTCGATCAGAAGGACCGACGCCACGCTGTAGACGGCGACCCAAAGCCGCCGCTCCATCCTGTCCAGAAGCCGTTCGATCAGATCGAGCCGCCGTTCCAGCGCCGCCCAGCGGGCGTCCTGCACCTGTTCGAGCGTATCGACCCTCGCCCCCGCATCCCCGAACGGCTCATAGAGGTAGCGCGAGCCTCCCGCGCCGTTGCGGCGGCTCACCTCTCCTCCGCCACCGGCAGGCCCAGAAGCCTGCGCTTCTCACCCTCGGTCAGGAAATCGGAATCCGCGATCCGCCGCCACGCCGCCTCCCGCTCCGGCGCGAGCGCCGACACCGCGTCGAGATCGGGGACGAGCGTCACCGCCTCCCCCCCGAACGCGCCGAGCCAAGTGCCAAGCCGCTCGCCGATCCGCGCCAGAAGCGGCAGCACCGTCAGGCGATAGAAGGCCCTGTTCGCCTCCTGGTAATTGGCATAGGTGTTGTCGCCCGGCATCCCCAGAAGCATGGGCGGCACCCCGAAGGCGAGCGCGATCTCCCGCGCGGCGGTCTCCTTGGTCTTCTGGAATTCCATGTCCGAGGGCGAGAAACCCATCGGCTTCCAGTCGAGCCCCCCTTCCAGCAGCATCGGGCGCCCCGCATTCGCCGCGCCCTGGTGGTGCCCTTCAAGCTCCATGCGCAACCTGTCGAACTGCGCCTCGGTCATCACCCCGTCGCCCTCCGCCCCGCGATAGACGATCGCGCCCGAAGGCCGCGCGGCATTGTCCAGAAGCGCCTTGGACCAGCGCGACGCCGCGTTGTGCACATCGACGGCTCCCGCCGCCGCCTGCAGCGGCGAGAACCCGTAGTGGTCGTCCTGGGGATGGAAACTCCTCAGATGGCAGACCGCCTCCGCCGGAAGCTCCATCTTCTTCCCGCCCACGCTGTATTCGTAGGCCGCGGGCCAGCCATCGGCGCCCGGCACGATCCGCACCCGGTCCGACCGCAGAACATGCAGGGCCGTCGGATATCCCGCCTCGCCCGCCGCCTGTACGAAGGCGTCGCCCGCCAGCAGGTAATGCGCCACGATCCCTTCGAAGAACTCCGCCCGCCCCTGCTCGCCATTGGGCCGCTTGAGCAGGTCGACGACCGGATGGGTGTCGTAGGCCTTACCCGCAACCGTCACCTGCACGGGCACCGCCGCGACCGCCTCGGCGATCATCTTCACGCAGCGAAAGCCGAGCGGATTGCCCGAAAACGCCGTCCGCGTGAGGCTCGCGGTATCCCTCGGGCTCCATGCCACGCGCCCGGCCCCGTGAAACGCCACGACCGGTCGACTGGCAAAAGCCTTCCCCTCGGGCGCCGCTTCCGGAGCCCGCTTCCTGAATTTCGAGAACATGCATGAACTCCTGTTGGTGTCGCCTCAGAGCGTGCGCAGCCGCGCCGGACCATGGCGCAGCGAAGGGCGGATCATCAGGTCCGTGAGCGCCCAGACGAGCGCATCCGCCCGGTCGGGGCTCCCCGGCCCCTCGTAGCGCTCCCGCGTCATCGCGCAGAGCTGGTCCTCCAGCGCGTCGAACCGGTCGGCATGGGTCACGCGACCCTGTTCGTAGAGCGCCGCCACGGGCTCGGCCCGCGCGATCTTGGAGCGGCTCGCCCGCACGCTCTTGACCGGGATCAGCGGATCGACCTGCCGGATCAGTGTTTCGACAAGCTCGCCCCCCTGGTTCACCTCCGCCACGATCCGGTCCGCGCCATGCTTGCGCGCCGTCCGCACGACGTGCTCCGCCCAGGCGACAGGGCTCGCGCCCTCCAGCGTCTCGTCGGCCATCACTACAGCGCGCCAGTCCCGCACATGACCGCTGTGATCGGCCCCGGCCACGACGATCCCACAGGCGTCCGCGCCCTCCCCGCTGGTCACCGGCGGGTCTACCGCCACCACGATGCGCGAGGGCAGGACGATCCCCGCCCGCGCCCGCTCCAGCACCGCCCGTGTCCACAGCGCCCCCTCGACCTCGCCCGGCATCAGCCCGTCGAGCTCCTGTCGGCCGAGCGCCGTGCCGCCATACCGCGCCTCGACCGCATCTAGGAAGCCGGGCGCGAGATTCTCCGCGTTCGCCGCTGTCGGCGCCTGCGTCGTCACCATTCCCGGCGCACCCAGCACCTCCTCCAGAAGGGCCGAGCGGCGCGGCGTCGTCGTCACCACCGCCCGCGGGGCATCGCCCAGCCGCAGCGCGAACTGCAACATGTCCCAGGCCTGCGATCCCTTGCGCCACTTGCCAAGCTCATCCGCCCATGCCGCATCGAATTGCGGCCCGCGCAGCATCTCGGGGCTGGAAGCCGAGAACGTCACCGCCTCCGCCCCGTTCGGCCATACGAGCCTGCGCCGCGTCGCCTGCCATTCAGGCCTGCGATCGGGGGGCGAGCACGCCATGATCCCGCTGTCGCCGAAGATCATCACGTCCCGCGCCTGGTCGAGCGTCTCCGCCACCAGCGCGATCCGCCGATACCGGCCCGGCGCCTCGGTCGTCGCGCCTTCCACGCAGGAGCGGACCCATTCCGCCCCCGCCCGCGTCTTGCCCGCGCCGCGGCCTGCCATGAACAGCCACGTGCGCCAGTCGCCTCCGGGGGCGAGCTGCGCAGGGCGCGCCCACCAGCCGCGCCAGGTCCAGTTCAGCTCAGCCTTCGCCGCCTCCGTCAGGCCCGCCATCTCCCGCGCCAGCATCGCGGGCTTGGAGGCGAGCCAGCTTGCTGGTGAGGGCTGCGACGTCATTGGAGACCTCCTCC
>JBMYPI010000201.1:223-4479 GCA_049600155.1 Rubricella sp. | reverse complement strand
CCCGAGACGATCACGGCGACGGGCCCCGGCGGGCGACTTCTTCAGGATCTCCGCCTTGCCTTCGACCCGGTGGGCAACCCGGTGATGTCCGAGGATGCGGCCCAGGCGCCGGGCGCGGCGGGATCGCCTGTGACGGGGCTTGCCGTTTCCGCCCGGCGGCTCTTCACCCATGATGCCTATTACCGTCTGGCAAGCGCGAGCGGGCGGGTCCATCGCGCGCTCCAGATCCAGGATTACCGCAACGGGCTCGACGATGGCGCCGCGACCAAGAGCACCCGCCATATCACCCTCGACAACGGTGCGGAGATCGACGCCTACACACGCACCTACACCTATGACGATGGCGACAACCTCACGCGCATTCACCACGCGGGCGACACGCTGACCTGGACGCGGGATATCTGGGTTTCGGCCACGTCGAACCGCTCCCTGCCTGCCGTCGATCTCAATGGCATCGCCCTTGTCGCGCCGGAGGCGGCCTTCGATGCGGGCGGCAACGTCACCCGGATGCCGCACCTGGAAGCGATGGAGTGGAACTGGCAGGGGCGGCTCGCCCGGGCGGTGATCATCGGCCGTGGCGGCCCCGGCCTCGACGACGCGGAGGTCTCCGTCTACGGCACCGGTCGCCAGCGCCTGCGTCGGATCGTGGAGCGGCGCGTGGGCGGCGCGATGGAACTGGCGGAGACGATCTTCCTGCCCGGCTGCACCCTGCGCCGCGTCCGCCGCGAGGGCGAGGCGCCGACGCTCGCCCGCTCGACGCTGGAGGTCGAAGCCTCCGGCCTCACGGTGGCGCGTATCCACCAGTGGACGGCGGATGCGACAGGGCGGGAGACCGACAGTATCGCGGAGAAACGCATCCGCCTCCTCCTCCACGATCACCTCGGTTCGGTGAGCACCGAACTGGACGAGACGGGCGGGGTTGCGACCTATGAGGAGTATTTCGCCTTCGGTGGCACCGCCTTCATCGCCGGGCGCGACCGTCGCGACGTCACCATCAAGGAAAACCGCTTCGCCGGTGGCCTGCGCGATGATGCCACGGGCTTCTACTGCTTCGAGCATCGCCATTACGCGCCTTTCATCGGGAACTGGATCAGTCCCGATCCGGCGGGCACCGTCGACGGGCTGAACCTCTACCGCTACGCACGGAACAACCCGGTTCTGTTCGTCGATCCTTCGGGCCTCGAATCCATCGTCAACTGGCCCGATGAAACACCGCGCGCGGTGCGACAGGCGGCATTCGATCCATCCGACACGGCGCGGGCCACCTTCACGGCCTTCGTCGACACCATCACGGTAGAGATCAACGGCCAGACCTGGAGCACCACCGCGACCGTCACGGCGAGGCGAAACGAGAGGGGCGATTTCGTCCGCTGGTGGGCGACCTTCGAACTGGAGGCCCCCGTCGCTCCACCCGATGAAAGCGGCGGCGCGAACCAACAGGGCGGTGGGCAGCAATCGGGGCAGGGGCAGCAGCCCGCCCGCCCGCCGCAGCGCGACGACGACGAGGCCGACGGCCCCGGCGGCTCCGGCGGAACCGGAACCGATGGCGACGGGCCCGGCGCGGGCGAGGACGGGACCGGCACCGGCGCCGACGGCGACGATGACGAGACCACCCCCGGCCAGCCCGGAACGGGGGAAGGCAACCGGGAGGGTCCGGGCCGGGGCGACGGCGAGACCGGCGACACCACCGGCCAGGACGGCACGGGCAACACGCCCGGGCAGAACGGCACCGGTGATACGCCCGGGCAGGGCGGCGATGGCGAAACGCCCGGCCAGAACGGGACGGGCGACGAACCCGGAACCGGCGGTTCGGGCGAGGGCGGCGGCGGCACCGGCCAGCGGTCTTCGGCCGAGCGCCGGAGCGAGGAGGCACCCTCGCCGCCGGAAGGCTATCCCACGAGCGAGGACGGTGTTCCCTACTCTCCCGATCTCGACCTTCCACCGCCGGAGGAGATCCCTCCCGACGCGGAGTTCACGACCGATCCGAACGCGGTCTCGCCAGGGCGGGGCGCGGACAGCCAGGGCGATCCGCGCGGCACCCCGGAAGGAGAGGCGCCAAATACCCGTCCAGGCGGACAGGGCGGGCAGGGCGGACCGGAAGGCAGCGCCAACGGCTCCTCCGATGGCGATCCGCGCAACAGCGAGGGCAAGCGCGGGCTCAAGGGCGGCATGGGCACGCATGAACTGCCCGAGTGGCTCGGATGGGTCGATCCCGCTCTGGACTGGGTTCAGACGGGCCTCGATATCGTCGGGCTCATTCCCGGCCTCGGCGAGATCGCCGACGGGATAAACGGCCTGATCAGCCTCGCGCGGGGCGACTACCTCGGCGCGTCGCTCAGCTTCGCGGCGATGATCCCCTTCGCCGGCTGGGCGGCGACGGCGGGCAAGTTCGGCCGCCGCGCCGTGAACGCCGCCGACGCCATGAGCGACGCGGGCGGTGCGATCCTGCGCCACGGCGACGAGGCGGCGGAAGCGGCTGCCGCGGCACGACGGAGGGCTGCGGGGCTCCCTGACGACGATCCGCTAATCGATAACAATATCCTGAGTTGGCTGCATTCCGGTCAGTCGCAGGCGGTCGACTTCGCAGAGCGCTATCGCGGGCTTGTCAGCATCGACCGGACCGTCGCTCGCGAGTTCATGCGTGGCGGACGTTCGGCTCATGAGCTTCACGGCCTGATGCGCCGGTTTGACATAACCCTGTTGCCCCGTGTCGACGCCGCGACACTCGCGCCAGACCTTGCCCATGTCCTGGCTTCCCGCGGCGGGACAGTCGCGCGGAACGATGACGTGATTGTCGCCACGGCCCGGCATTTTGGGTTGAGATTCGCGTCGGGTGACCAGCGCGCTGTCATAAGCGCCCTGCGCTCGGGCGTGGATGCGCGGTATTTCAACTTCGGACCCTATTCGATCCGGCAGAGATACGGCAGGATGATCACGAGGCTCCGAGGAAACGGCTTCAACCCACGCGACGTACTGGGACCGCTCAACCCATGGCCCTGACCGACTCCATGATAGAGTCCCTACTTGAACGCTATCCTTCGGGATCCGCGGAAGAGCGATACCATCGTGCTCTTCTCGACCTTCTCACAAGGATCGATTTCGGAGCCGACAGTCGCGAGGAAGGCGAGGGTCTGCTGCTGTTTCTTACCCAAGGGCGCCTGAAGACGGCTTCGTTCGACCTCGAGGCCGATCCGGTCGGTGGTTCGGTCGAGGAGAATGCCGCACTCGTCGCCGGCCTGTTCTCCAGCGTCGAAGCCGACCCGGTCGCATGGAAGGCGAAGTTTCCCACGCCGTCTTCGCACGAGAGGACGGCAATGGCAGCGAAACGCTGGGCGGAACGGTTCAGGGAGATTCCGGACGTTCTGCTTGCCGAGTTCTGATGCGGCCTACGGGATAGCCAAGACATCTTACCGGCGTCTTCGCTCCATGGCTCGCGACCCGGTCGCGATTCCCCCTCAATAGGGGTTCTTCGGCCCGCGGTCCTTCGACAGCGATTGCTGGGTGCGTTCCACCAGCATCTCGATCGCGTCGGAGAGGTGCTCTTCCTTGATGTTGTAATCGCCCCGTTCCACGCGCAGGCGGTGGGCCTCGATCATCACGTCGGCATGGCGGCAGCCCTCTGGTGGCTCGAACCGGTAGGAGGCCAGCTCGATCAGCAGGCCGAGGGGATCCTTGAAGTAGATGGAGTCCATGAAGCCCCGGTCCTTCGGCCCCGAATGGGCGATCCCGCGCGCCTCCAACCGGGTCGCGACCTGCCGGAACGTCGCCTGGGAGACGTTGAAGGCCAGGTGGTGGACGCAACCCGCATCCGTCGGTGTCCGGGTCGGGTCGGCCTTGCGGCCTTCATTCGTGAAGATCGTGATCAGGCGCCCGTCGCCGGGATCGAAATAGAGATGCCCTTCATCGGGGTCGTCGAGATTGGGTTGATCGAAGATGAAGGGCATCCCCAGGACGCCCTCCCAGAAATCGATCGAGGTCTGGCGATCCGCTCCCATGATGGTGATGTGGTGCACACCCTGAACCTGGATCTTCCTCAGTGCGTCCGTTCCGATCATCCGATTTTCTCCCGTTTTGCCAACTTTCCTCTCATGGACTCTCCGGTCGGCACAACCCCCGCGTGTTGTCGAAGGTCTTCAAAACGGTTTGGCATGGAAAACGGGGTTGCATGACGGAGAAACCGCGATCACCGATGTTTGATTTCCAATCGGGACGAATTAGGCACACTTGAGTGTGCGTGTTTCCGAAGGTCCAGTGAT
>JBMYPI010000201.1:0-213 GCA_049600155.1 Rubricella sp. | reverse complement strand
GAAGAAAAACGTCGTTTCAGTGGATGGAACTTCGCCGTCCCGGATCCCGGTCGCGCCCGTTCACGGCGTCAAGCAACGTCATGTGGTGGAGGCGATCACCGAAGCGATCGTCCGCAGGCGCTTCAGGCCCGGGCAGCGGCTGGTCGAGGCCGAACTGACCGAGGCGATGGGCGTCAGCCGATCCGTCATCCGCGAGGCGTTGCGGGAGATGGC
>JBMYPI010000200.1:0-4508 GCA_049600155.1 Rubricella sp. | reverse complement strand
ACGCCGAGCCCACCACCTTCGGCCACGAGCTGGCCATCTGGTACGACGAGCTGGCGCGCGGGCGGCGGCGCCTGGAGCGCGCGCAGGAGGTGATCTCGGTGGGCAAGCTCTCCGGCGCCGTCGGCACCTTCGCCAATATCGATCCCCGGGTGGAGGCGCATGTCTGCGAGAAACTCGGCCTGCAACCGGAGCCCATCTCCACACAGGTGATCCCGCGCGACCGTCACGCCGCCTTCTTCGCCACGCTCGGCGTGGTGGCAAGCTCCATCGAGAACCTCGCCATCGAAGTCCGCCACATGCAGCGCACCGAGGTGCTGGAGGCGGAGGAATTCTTCTCCAAGGGGCAGAAGGGCTCGTCCGCCATGCCCCACAAGCGCAATCCGGTGCTGACGGAGAACCTCACCGGGCTTGCCCGCATGGTCCGCGCCTACGCCCTGCCCGCGATGGAGAACGTCGCCCTCTGGCACGAGCGCGACATCTCCCACTCCTCGGTGGAGCGCAACATCGGCCCCGACGCGACCGTCACGCTCGATTTCGCGCTGGCGCGGCTGACGAACGTTGTCGAGAACCTCGTCGTCTATCCCGAGAACATGATCGCGAACATGAACAGGTTCCGCGGACTCGTGCATTCGCAGCGGGTGCTTCTCGCGCTTACACAGAAGGGCGTCAGCCGCGAGGATGCCTATGCCCTCGTCCAACGCAACGCGATGAAGGTCTGGGAAGAGGGCAAGGACTTCCTCGAAGAGCTGAAGGGTGACGCCGATGTCCGCGCGGCCCTCACCGAGGCGGAACTGGAAGAGAAATTCGACCTCGGCTACCACACCAAGCACGTCGACACGATCTTCGCCCGCGTCTTCGGCTGAAACCGGACCGCCTGCCTCTGCGTTGACCCCACATGGCACACGCAGGACAATCGACATGGCCCGCCGCGTTCCACGCCACGCTGCATTGCGCAACCGGATGCGTTGCGGGAGAGATAACGGGGCTTGCGATCGGGGTGAGCCTCGGATGGCCGGTGCTGGCGTCGATGGCGCTCGCGGTCGTTCTCGCCTTCGTCTTCGGCCTCTCGCTGGCGACCTTCCCGCTTGCCCGGCGCGAGGGGATCGCACCGCTGGCCGCGTTGAAGATGATCTGGCTCGGAGAAAGCGTCTCCATCGCGACGATGGAAATCGTGATGAACGCGGTGGATTACTGGCTGGGCGGCGCGTCTGCGGGCAGCGTCTTCTCCTCGACCTTCTGGATCGCGCTGGCCGTGGCGATCCCCGTGGGTTTCGCGGCGACCCTGCCGGTCAACTACGTCATGATCCGGCGCGGTCTCGGTAACCACGCCCATTGACGCACGCGTCACGTGACAAATGCGAATGCTGCGCTAAGCTTTCCCGCACGATCATCCAGACGGGAGCAAGATCCATGTTCAAGACCATGCTCGCAGCGGTTGTTCTTTCCGTTCTGCCCAGCCTCGCCTTCGCCTATTGCGGCGGCTCCACGGCGTCGATGTCCTGTGCCTCCGGCCAGGTCTACGACTCGACGACCGGCACCTGCGTCGACCAGACGGCGTGAACGCTACACTGGAAACGGGGCGCTCCGCGCCCTGTTTCAACGCCACCTGATCTCCAAGCGCGATCTGTGATATCCTCCCGGTAACGATATCGGGGAGGATTGTGGCATGGCGGACTATGCGATCCTGATGGCCGCGGCGGCGGAGCTCGGCCAGATCAACACGAAATTCGCAATGGCGAAGGGCCGCGGCGTCGAGGTTTCGGAGGAACTCGAAGCACTTGTCGCGGCCACGAACGCCCTCGTCGGTGAGGCGTTCCTGGCCGATGGCGCGCGTGAAGGTGACGATGTCGGCGCCATCGCCAACCGGATCCGGGAGATGCCCTTCGCCGCCACACTCGCCGCCGAGGAGGAAGCGACGGAGGGCGAAGAGGAGGAAGAGGACGACGATCTCGCCGAGATCGAGGAGGCGATGAAGAAGCTCGTGGAAGAGCTTCTCCGCCGTTCGCAACCGCAACCGCAGCCTCAGCCGCAACCCGGCGGCCAACCCCAGCCCGGCGGCCAGCCGGCCCATCCTGCGGTCGGCCAGCCTGGCGGACAGCCCCAGGGCGGCGGGCACGGGGACGATTGCTGCTGCCTGATCGGCGCGCTCATGGCCCTTCTCGCTCTGAAGATGGCCAAGGCCGGCAAGAAGGACCCCGACAAGGACAAGGGCAGCGCCAAGGCCGACGCGAAGGCCGAGGCCGCCGAGAAGGAGAAGAAGGAGAAGGCGCTCAAGGAGGCCGCCTGCATCTATGTCCGCGGCGAAACCGCGATCTGGTGCTGGAGCCGCCGCGCGGGCGATTGGCGCCTCTTCGACTTCGATGAGCCCATCGTGTCGGTGGAGACGGACAAGGGTGGCATCCTCGCCTTCTCCAAGAAGAAGGCCGTCCTTTTCGACTGCGAGATCGGCGAGTTCCTGCGCACACTGGTTGCGAGCGAGGATCTCAAGAAGGGCGGGATCAAGGCCGGTGGCCCATCCTGCGTCTGCGTCAGCGAGAAGAAATAGAGCCGCGGATCAAGCTCTTTTCAGGCGATCGGCCATGACAGACGCCATCGGCACCGCAAGCACCATGCCGGAGAGGACGGCGATCAGAAGCGTGCCAGGTTCATAGCCTGCGATACCGGGGATGAGCGCGACGAGCGCACCGATGGCGATGCAGGAACTCAGCGCGAAGCAAAGCGTTGTCGTCTTCAGCATGGCGGTCTCTCCATTCGGGTCGCGGTGACCATGCTGCACCTGCGAAGGAGCCACATTGATGCCGATCAAACCCTCTATACCGAGCCTCGCCGTGGCGTTTGCCGCCTGCGCGGGGCCGGCATGGGCCGATGCCTATTCCCACACCCTGCCCTCGCTCGACGGCGGCGTCCTGGATCTCGAAGACCGGCGCGGGAACGTGACACTTGTCGTCAACACCGCGTCGCTTTGCGGCTTCACCGGCCAGTATGACGCGCTGCAGGCGCTGCACGAGGCCTATATGGAGCGGGGATTTGCGGTGATCGGCGTGCCGTCCGACGATTTCGGCGGGCAGGAACTCGAAAGCGACGCCGAGGTGGCCGAATTCTGCGAGGTCAACTTCGCGATCACGTTCCCGATGTCGACGATCCAGCGCGTGCGCGGGCCGAATGCCCACCCGCTCTTCGATTGGATCGCGGAGGAAAGCATCCCTCCGCGATGGAATTTCTTCAAGTATCTCGTTGATCGCGATGGCGAAATCGTCGCCGTCTGGCCCAGCCAGGAGGATCCCATGGGCCAGCGGATCCGCCGCGCCGTGGAAGGGGCGCTCATCACCCCGTCCGGATGACGGATCTCAGGTTTCGGAGATGATCTGCGCCTTCGCTTCGGTCATGAATTCGGCCATCTTGGCGCGCAATTCCGCCTCGGTCACGCGATCGCCGAGATCGGCCGCCAGCTTGCGGAACACGTCCTCGTCCCCGGCTTCCTCCATGTCGGCCCGGATCACCGCCTGGACATAGGCGGGAATCTCTTCGGCGGGCGTATCCATCAGCCCCGCAGCCCAGAGCGCGAGCAGCTTGTCGCGCCGCGCCTCGGCCCTGAACTGCATCTCCGCGTCATGGGCGAATTTCTTCTCGAACGCCTTCTCGCGATCGTCGAACGTGGTCATGGGGATCGGGCTCCCTTCAGGTGGTCGTCTGTGGCGGACAGTGGCACCCCCTCCCCCCGGACACAAGACCCGGACGCCGCGACACATGGCCGGTCGCGCGAGCGGCCCGCCGACGCGGCTTGCCCGAACCGCTCCTTTGCACTAAGGAGCGCGCAAGCCCGGGCCGCCCCCCTTCGCGGCCCCAAGGAGAGTTTTTCATGGCACGCCGCAGAATGGTCTACGAAGGCAAGGCGAAGATCCTCTACGAGGGGCCGGAACCCGGCACGCTGATACAGTTCTTCAAGGACGACACCACCGCGGGCAACGGCGAAAAGCACGCACAGATCGATGGGAAGGGCGTCCTGAACAATCGACTGTCGGAATTCTTCATGACCGGGCTGAACGGGATCGGCGTGCCGACCCATTTCATCAAGCGGCTCAACATGCGTGAGCAGCTCGTCCGTGCGGTCGAGATCGTGCCGCTGGAGGTCGTCGTGCGCAATGTCGCCGCCGGGTCGATGGCCAAGCGGCTCGGTATCGAGGAAGGCACGCAGCTTCCCCGTCCGATCATCGAATTCTATCTCAAGAACGACGATCTCGGCGATCCGATGGTCACCGAGGAGCATATCATCGCCTTCGGCTGGGCCGCCCAGCAGGATATCGACGACATGATCTCGCTCGCGCTGCGGGTGAACGACTTCCTGTCGGGCATGATGCTTGCCGTCGGCATCCGGCTCGTCGATTTCAAGATCGAGGTCGGTCGCGTCTGGGATGGCGATTTCCAGCGCCTGATCATCGCCGACGAGATCAGCCCGGACAGCTGTCGCCTGTGGGATATCGAAACCGGCCGGAAACTCGACAAGGACG
>JBMYPI010000199.1:0-4518 GCA_049600155.1 Rubricella sp. | reverse complement strand
CTTGCATCGCAAGCGTTTGGCGCACGCCGCCCCACCCGCGCCGCCCGCGTGTTCCGCGTCGGTGTCGTCGCGTCTCTCTGCGTCTGTGTGCCTGTCGCGGCGGGCCTGTGGTGGGCGACGGGGCGCTGGGCGGGGCTGCGTCCCGCCCGCGGCCTGCGGATCGGCGGCGTCGCCGCGCTTGTGCCCTTTGCCGCCGTCGCCATCGTCGAGATCGGTGACGCGATGCGGCGCTGGACGGCACCGGTCGACATTCCAGGCGCCGCCTTCACCGCACGGGTCGCGGTGGAGCGGGCGGAGATGCTTTCGCGGACCTTCGCGCGACTGCGCGATTTCCGCCAAGCCGCCGAAACCGATCCCTTCACCGGGGCGGCGCCGCTTCTCGACATCATCGGCACGCGTGATGTGCTGTTCGTCTATGTCGAGAGCTACGGGGCCGCGAGCCTCACCAATCCCCGCTATGCGCCGACGCACCTGCCGACCCTCGCCCGGATCGAGAACGATCTGGCAGCGCGCGGGCTGTCGATGCGGTCGGGCTGGCTGGATGCCCCGATCATCGGGGGGCAAAGCTGGCTGAGCCACGCGACGCTCGCGACGGGCCTGTGGATTCCCGATCAGCGCACCTATGGCGCCGCGCTCGTCAGCGGGCGGCGATCGCTCTTCCACCTTGCGCAGGATAACGGGTTCGAGACCGTCGCGGTGATGCCCGCGATCACGATGGACTGGCCCGAGGCCGCCTTCATGGGCTTCGACAGGATCTACGCCGCGGACGATCTCGGCTATGCCGGGCTTCCGTTCAACTGGGTGACGATGCCCGACCAGTTCACGCTGGCCGCGCTCGATCGCCTCGTGCTCGACGGCGCGCCGGGGGAGGAGCGGCCGCCGGTCTTCGCGCAGGTGGCGCTCATTTCCTCCCATGCGCCCTGGACCCCGGTGCCGGACCTGGTCGCGTGGGACGACATCGGCGACGGGCGCATCTTCGACGCGGTCGCGCAATCGGGCGATCCGCCGGAGGTGGTCTGGCGCGACCGCGATCGCGTGCGCGACCAGTTCCGGCAGGCGATCGACTACAGCCTCGAAACGGTCGGCGATTTCATCGCGCGCCTCGACGGCGAGCCGCCATTGATCTTCGTGCTGGGCGATCACCCGCCCGCCCTGTTCGTGTCCGAGGATCCCGCGATGACGGTGCCGATCCATGTGATCGGCCCGGCCGGGCTGGTGGATCGGTTCGCGGCCTGGGGATGGGCGCCGGGCATGGTTCCAGCGCCGTCCGCGCCCGCCCTGGGGATGGATGCATTCCGCAACCGGCTCCTTCGGACATTCAGCGGCGCGGCGCCTATCCCTTGACCGCGCCGGCCATGATCGCACTCACGATGAGGCGCTGAAGCGCGAGAAAGGCGGCGATGGCGGGCAGCACGGTCACGACACAGGCCGCGGCCAGGAGCTGCGTCGTGGAGGCACTGGTCGATCCCGCGAAGTTGAAGATGGCGACCGAGATCGGCTGAAGCTGGTCGCGCGTGAGCAGGATGAACGGGACAAGGAACTGCGACCACCCCATGAGCATGTTGAGGATGAAGGCCGAGGCCATGCCGGGTGCGGCAAGCGGAAGGGTGACGAAGACCAGCACGCCCGGCGCAGAGCACCCGTCGACGGCCGCCGCATCCTCCAGCGACCTCGGAATCGCATCGAAGCTCGCCTTCAGCATCCACACCGACAGCGGAACGCCGAGCGCCATGTAGACCCCCGCCGCCGCCGCGTGCGTCTCCAGAAGGCCGAGGCTTTCCATGTAGCGATAGAGCGGGATCAGAAGCACCAGCGGAGAGACCATCTGAACCGTCAGGATCCCCAGCATCAGGGCCGACGCGCCCCGGAACCTGCGCCGGGAGAAGACATAGGCCGCCGGGATCGAGACGATCAGCGCCCCCAGCGCCCCCAGAGCGCAGAGCTTTATCCCGTTCCAGAGGTAGAGGCCGAAGGTCCGATCGGTCAGGATCTGGCGGAAATTCGCGGATGTCGGCTCGTCGGGGATGAAACGCGCCGCACCGAGGAAGACCTCCGCCGGCGTCCGGATGGCGAGCGACACGAGCCACAGAAGCGGCGTCGCGAACAGCAGGATCAGCAGAAAGGCAAGCGCATAGGTGAACGCATCCGCGAGCCTCGATCCGCGCCGCCTGGTCATGCCCCGCCCCCCCGCCTGTCGAGAAGGACGCGGATGTAGACCGCCGTGAGCACGAGCGCGATGAAGACGAGGATCAGGGCAAGGACGGAGCCGCCGGACAGGTCGAAATTGTAGAACACGGTATTGAACGTGTAGAGCGAAAGCACCTCCGTCGCCCGGCCCGGCCCGCCCCCCGTCAGCGCGAGGATGACATCGAAGGTGTTCAGCGTCTGGATCGTGACAAGAACGACGACGACGAGCAGCGCGGGCCGCATCTGCGGAAGGGTGATGAAGAGGAACCGCGCCACCGGCCCCGCCCCGTCGATCGCGGCGGCGTCATGCAGATCGGGGGAAAGGCCCTTTCGCGCGGCGTAGAACACGATCATCGCGAAGGCGGTTCCCTGCCAGACATTCGCGATGACCGCCGACACCATCGCGTTGGTCGGGTCGGAAAGCCAGCGCACCGGCGCGATACCGAAACCCCCCAGTGTCGAGTTCAGCGCCCCGAACGGCGCTTCGGAAAAGAGCATCTGCCAGATCAGGCCGTTGGCGATGCCCGGGACGACCCAGGCGGTCAGAACCACGGTGCGCAGAAGGCCGATGCCCCGAAGCCGCCGCGCCTCGCCCCGCACGACCAGAAGCGCGATCAACAGCCCCAGCGCGACGATGCCGAGGACGCTCGCCGCCGTGAACACGCCCGTGACCCACAGGACGCCGGGCAGCGCCGGGCGGGAGAGAACCTCGCCCACACCGGCAAGTCCGTAGTTCTCCGCCCCGCGCAGCAGCGTGGCGTCGCCGAAGGCGAGGCGCACGACGTCGAGGATCGGCACGAGGTAGAACGCGGCCAGAAGCAGCAGCGCCGGCGCAAGCCAGGGCCACGCCGCGCGACGGGCGCGACGGGCCGGCCCGGCCGCGCGCGCCGGTTCGATGCGATCGGTTCCGGTCGTCAAGGCGCGCTCAGAGACGATCGAAGGCCGCCTGCACTGCCGCGTCGGCGGCGTCGAGCGCCTCTTCCGGCGTGGCCGAGCCCGAAAGCACTTCCCCCATCATGATCTGGATGGCGTTCGAGATCTCCGGATAGATCGGCACGCCCGGACGCGCCCGCCCGTCGACGAGCGCATCTGCGAAGACCGCGTATTCGGGGCCTTCGAAGGCGTCGAACTCCTCGTACTGCGCGGCGGATGTCGGCAAGAGGCCCTGCAGCGCGTTGCTCTCGCCCGAATAGATCTCCCGGATCATCTCGGCGCAGATGCGCACGGCCTCGGGATCGTCCGACAGCGCGGCGATCGTCCAGCCGCCGGTTCCGGTGGCGCGCTGGTCCTCGGTCGGCCCCGGGATCGCGGAAACGGCCCATGCGTCGAAATCCTCTTCCGACAGGGTGCCACGAAGCTGGTTGTACTGCCAGTTGCCGCCGATGAAGAGCGCGGTCGTTCCGGCGGCGGCGGCGGCATTGAACTCATCGTAATTGACGATGCTGGTCACGCGGGCCGGCGCGGCGCCGCTTTCGACGAGATCGAGATAGAAGCCCATCGCGGCGAGGAACCTTTCGCGGTTCTCGCCTTCGGCGAAGACCGGTCTGCCATCCTCGTCCACGAGCCGTCCGCCCTGCGCCCAGAAATGCGCAAGCCAGTCGAAGGTCGTGCCTTCCCAGCGGCCTCCGTTGAAGAGAAGACCCTCCCGCCCGGCCTCGACCGTCGCGGCCGCGGCCGATTGCAGCTCCGCCCAGGTCGCCGGCGCATCCGGCACCAGGCGCGTGTCGCGGTAGAGCACGCGCAGATCGGTGAACCACCACCAGGCGAGAAGCGCGCCTTCCTCGTTCGTGACGGCCTCGCGCACGAAGGGGAAGAGATCGGCGATCTCCGCGTCGCTCCAATGGGCGTTCATCGGCGTCAGGACATCGGCGCTCTTGAACAGGGCAAGTTGAGAGCTGTCGATCATCGCGCAATCGGGGCCGCGCCCGGCACGCGCCTGTTCGAGGAGACGCGCCTGTTCCTGGCCGATATTGTCCGTCGCGATCTGGGTTTCGATCTTCCAGTCGGGGCGCGCCTCGATGAACGCGGTGAAGAGCGCCTCGAAGGCCGCGCGCGTGGCGGGATCGGAGGAATAGAGATCATAGGCCGTAAGGCGGAACGTCATCGTGTTGGGCGCATCGGGCAGGCCCACGCGATCGCGGGTAATGAGATCCTGCGCCGCGAGCGAAGCGGGCAGCCCGATGGCGCACGCGGCCCCCACGGCGCCGAGAATCCTGAGAAATCGATGTGTCATGTTGGACCTTTCCTGAATGTGGTGTCGTGACTGAAACGCAAAGATCACGCAGCGGCCCCGAGCGCGTTTCCGCTTTCGGGATCGAAGAGATGCATCCG
>JBMYPI010000198.1:0-4528 GCA_049600155.1 Rubricella sp. | reverse complement strand
AGGAAACCCGCTGCTCCGGCGCAGGCCGGAGCCCCGAACGCCGGAGGATTCGGCCTTCGCCGGAACAGGAAGAAACAAGAAACCAAGGAACCGCCCATGCCCGCACCCGGTGAGAACCTCAAGATCAACGGCGACCGCCTTTGGGACAGCCTGATGGAGATGGCGAAGATCGGGCCCGGCATCGCGGGTGGCAACAACCGCCAGACCCTGACGGACGAGGATGCCGAGGGCAGGGCGCTCTTCCAGAAATGGTGCGAGGCCGAGGGCTGCACCATGGGCCTCGACGAGATGGGCAACATGTTCGCCCGCCGCGAGGGGACGGATCCGGATGCGCTGCCGGTCTATGTCGGCTCCCATCTCGATACCCAGCCGACGGGCGGGAAGTATGACGGGGTTCTTGGGGTGCTCGGCGGGCTGGAGGTGATCCGCACGCTCAACGAACTGGGCATCAGGACGAAGCACCCGATCGTCGTGACGAACTGGACGAACGAGGAGGGCACCCGCTTTGCCCCCGCGATGCTGGCCTCCGGCGTTTTCGCCGGGCGGCACACGCTCGACTGGGCCTATGACCGGGTGGATGCGAAGGGCAAACGCTTCGGGGATGAGCTGGAGCGGATCGGCTGGAAGGGCAAGGAGAAGGTCGGCGATCGCAAGATGCACGCCTTCTTCGAGCTTCATATCGAGCAGGGCCCGATCCTGGAGGCCGAAGGTCGCGATATCGGCGTCGTCACCCACGGCCAGGGCCTGCGCTGGATCGAATGCACCGTGACGGGCAAGGAGAGCCACACGGGCTCCACCCCCATGCACATGCGAAAGAACGCCGGGCGGGGGCTGGCGCTGATCACCGAGTTGGTCCACGAGATCGCGATGAAGAACCAGCCCAATGCGGTGGGTGCGATCGGGCATATCGATGTCTACCCCAACTCGCGCAACATCATCCCGGGAAAGGTCGTCTTCACCGTCGATATGCGGACCCATCTCCTCGACAAGCTCAACGGGATGGTCGCCGAGTTCATGGAGCGTGCGCCGAAGTTGTGCGAGGAGATCGGCGTGAGTTTCGAGTCCGAGATCGTCGGCCAGTTCGATCCGCCCGCCTTCGATGAGGGGTGCGTCGGCGCGGTCCGCAACGCGGCGGAGCGGCTGGGCTACAGCCACATGGATATCGTCTCGGGCGCGGGGCACGACGCCTGCTGGATCAACGATGTCGCCCCCACCGCGATGATCATGTGCCCCTGCGTCGATGGCCTCAGCCACAACGAGGCCGAGGAAATCACGCCCGAATGGGCCGAGAAGGGCGCGAACGTCCTGTTCCACGCGGTCGTGGAAACGGCGGAGGTGGTGGGGTGAACAGAAAGCCTGTCCCCGCGCTGTTCCGGCGAAGGCCGGAACCTCGGCTCCTCCCATTCGAGGCTCCAGCCTGCGCTGGAGCAGCGCGACCCGTCTCCGAACTCCGCGTTCAGCCGCTCAAGCCGCTTTTCCGGCGCAGGCCGGAACCTCGACCATTCTCCGGCTTCACTTCTGCCGTAAGGGCCGAGGCATGAGGAATGGCCTATTATGTCTACATGCTCGCGTCGCGACCGGGCGGCGCGCTCTATCTGGGGTCTACCAACGACCTGAGGCGGCGGCTGGAGCAACACCGCGCACGGGCAGTGCCCGGACATACCGCGAAATACAGGATAGCAACGCTGGTCTGGTTCGAAGAGCATCCAACCCACGCGTCCGCGATCACGCGCGAAAGGCGGATGAAGAGCTGGAAGCGCGCCTGGAAAGACCGGCTCATCAAGGAACACAATCCCGACTGGAAAGACATATCGGCGGAGATCCCGCTTTGAACAATCCATCGAGGTTCCGGCCTTCGCCGGAACAGCGCGCCTGAAGAGGAGACATCCCCATGACCACAGTCATCAAGAACGGCACCATCGTCACCGCCGATTTGACCTACAAGGCGGATGTCCTGATCGAGGGGGGCAAGATCGCGGCGATCGGGCAGGGGCTGGCAGGGGATGAAAGCCTCGACGCCACCGGCTGCTACATCATGCCCGGCGGGATCGATCCCCATACCCATCTGGAGATGCCCTTCATGGGCACCTACTCCTCCGACGATTTCGAGAGCGGCACCCGCGCGGCGCTTTCGGGCGGCACGACGATGGTCGTCGATTTCGCGCTGCCCTCTCCCGGTCAGGGGCTGCTCGATGCCATCCAGATGTGGGACAACAAGTCCACCCGCGCCAATTGCGATTATTCCTTCCATATGGCGATCACCTGGTGGGGGGAGCAGGTCTTCGACGAGATGAAGGCGGTGACCGAACGGGGCATCAACACCTTCAAGCATTTCATGGCCTACAAGGGCGCCTTGATGGTGAATGATGACGAGATGTTCGCCTCCTTCCGCCGCTGCGCGGAGCTGGGCGCGATCCCGCTCGTCCATGCCGAGAACGGCGATATCGTCGCCGATCTCCAGCAGAAATACCTCGCCGAGGGCAAGACCGGGCCCGAGTTCCACGCCCATTCCCGCCCGCCCGAGGTGGAGGGCGAAGCGACCAACCGCGCGATCATGATCGCCGACATGGCGGGCGTGCCGCTCTACATCGTGCATCTCTCCTGCGAGGAAAGCCACGAGGCCGTGCGCCGCGCGAAGGCCGCCGGCAAGCGTGTCTGGGGTGAGCCGCTGATCCAGCACCTCACGCTCGACGACGGTGAATACCAGAACAAGGACTGGGACCATGCGGCGCGGCGTGTGATGTCCCCGCCGTTCCGCAACAAGAAACACCAGGACAGCCTCTGGGCCGGGCTCTCCAGCGGTTCGCTGTCCGTGGTCGCGACCGACCACTGCGCCTTCACGACCGAGCAGAAGCGTTTCGGCGCGAAGGATTTCACCCAGATCCCCAACGGCACCGGCGGGCTGGAGGACCGGATGCCGATGCTCTGGACACACGGGGTGAATACCGGCCGGATCACGATGAACGAATTCGTCGCCGTGACCTCCACCAATATCGCCAAGATCCTGAACATGTACCCCAGGAAGGGCGCGGTCCTGGTGGGTGCGGATGCCGATCTCGTCGTCTGGGATCCGGAAAAGTCCAAGACGATTACAGCGGCGACCCAGCAATCGGCGATCGACTACAACGTCTTCGAGGGCAAGCAGGTGAAGGGACTTCCGCGCTTCACCCTCACCCGCGGGCAGGTGGCGATCCATGATGGCGAGGTGCGGACGCAGGAAGGCCACGGCGAATTCGTCGCCCGCGATCCCGCCGGGCCGGTCAGCCGTGCACTTTCCGCCTGGAAGGAGCTGACCGCGCCGCGGCAGGTGGAGCGTTCGGGCATCCCTGCAAGCGGTGTCTGACCCGCGCCGATTGCCCAGCGATTGGGCAGCGCGCCCGCTTCCTGTGCGGCGAGCGTGCGCCGGTCGCCTGCGGCGGATGCAACCCTTGACCATATGATCAAGACTCAGCCCAATGCGGCTGAGCGAGCGGAGTAGCTGATGCTGAGCCAGCAGGAGATCGACGCTTTTGCGGAAGACGCGGGCGCCCCGGGCGTGCCGGTGATCTCGGCCAAGGGTCTCAACCTCACCTTCCAGACGAATGACGGCCCGGTCCACGCCCTTTCGAATGTCGATCTCGATATCGGCAAGGGCGATTTCGTCAGCTTCATCGGCCCGTCCGGCTGCGGGAAGACGACCTTCCTGCGCGTCGTTGCGGATCTGGAAAAGCCGACGGGCGGGGAGGTCATCGTCAACGGCATGACGCCGGAAGAGGCCCGCAAGGCCCGCGCCTACGGCTACGTCTTCCAGGCGGCGAACCTCTACCCCTGGCGGACGATCGGGCGGAACGTCTCCCTGCCGCTGGAGATCATGGGCTATCCGAGGGCCGAAATCCCGGGGCGCGTCGCGAAAGTGCTGGAACTCGTCGATCTTGCGGGGTTCGAGAAGAAGTTTCCATGGCAGCTTTCCGGCGGGATGCAGCAGCGCGCCAGCATCGCCCGCGCGCTCGCCTTCGATGCCGACATCCTTCTGATGGACGAGCCGTTCGGCGCACTGGACGAGATCGTCCGCGATCACCTCAACGAACAGCTTCTGGCGCTCTGGCGGCGGACGGAGAAGACGATCTGCTTCGTCACCCACTCCATCCCCGAGGCGGTGTATCTCTCCACCAAGATCGTGGTGATGAGCCCCCGGCCCGGCCGCGTCACGGACGTGATCGAGAGCACGCTCCCGAAGGAGCGCCCCCTCGATATCCGCGAGACGCCGGAATTCCTCGCGCTCGCGCATCGGGTCCGCGAGGGGCTGCGCGCGGGGCACAGCTATGATTGAGCGCTGTGATCACGGCTCTGCTGTTCCGGCGAAAGCCGGAACCTCCAGCCGTCGTGCGCCGCTCTTGGAGACCCCGGATCAGGTCCGGGGCGGCGGGGTTCATACGCCAACGCCTGCCACACACCCCACGGCGTCCCGGCGTAGGCCGGGACCTCCTGCCGCGGCGGCGGGAGTGAGCGAGCCATGAAGTCCCTCCTGCCCATCCTCACCGTCGTGCTC
>JBMYPI010000197.1:0-4567 GCA_049600155.1 Rubricella sp. | reverse complement strand
GGGATCATCATGGCGATGGTTCTCAGGATCGTCCTTCTGTTCGCGATGATCCAGCTTCTGGCGGCACTCCAGGCGCCGTTCTTCAGCATCGACCTGCCGGGGATCGTGGAGGGCGAGTTCACCTTCGCGGCGATCGTCTTCCTCTTCGGGGGCGTTTTCATCATGTACACGGCGGTGAAGGAGATCATG
Source organism: Rubricella sp. (assembly GCA_049600155.1). Classification (GTDB taxonomy): domain Bacteria; phylum Pseudomonadota; class Alphaproteobacteria; order Rhodobacterales; family Rhodobacteraceae; genus Rubricella. The sequence goes on along the minus strand of JBMYPI010000197.1, from coordinate 4,378 downwards.
CACCTTCTCTCCTTCGATCACCTGGAGGAGGTGGACGTGAAGGGCCGCCGGTCAGCCGCGTCCGTGATCGCCATGATCGTCCTGATGAACCTGATCTTCAGCTTCGACTCGATCCTCTCGGCGCTCGCGATCACGGATGTCTTCGTGATCCTCGCCATCGCGATCATCTCGTCGGGTGTGGCGATGCTGCTTCTGGCGGACAGCGTCGCGACCTTTCTCGAACAGAACCGGATGTACGAGGTGCTGGGTCTTTTCGTGCTTCTGATCGTGGGGGTCGTGCTCCTCGGCGAAGGGGGGCACTCGGCGCATCTGACCCTTCTGGGCTACAGCGTGGAGCCGATGGCGAAGACGACCTTCTATTTCTCCGTCCTCGTCCTCTTCGCCGTGCAGGTCGTGCAGACGGGATATCGCCGGAAACTGGAGGCCGAACGCGCCCATCGCCAGAAGGCGCAGGGGAATCCGGCGCCGGGCGTCTAGTGCGTTGCGGGAGCGTCGCCTATCTGTATCATTGATCCGGTAGGGGGCGCCCATGATCCGTATGATTTCGCTTGTCGTTCTGGTCGCGATCGTTGTGACGGTCGCCTTCCGGGCATTGGGGGCCTCCTGATGGTCGCGAAGCGTTTCGGCGGAAAGCACAGCCCCGGCGGTTCCCGACCGGAGGCCGCGCCCGTAAGGACATCCCGCTGGGACGACAGGCCCGTCGCGCGCGGCAGCAAGGGGTCGCTCATCCTCTTTGCCGCGCCCACACCGCTCCTCTTCTCCGGCATCGGAGAGGTCATGCAGGGCGATCCCGTCGGCATCGTCGTGGAGCTTGGCGCCTATGCGATCCTGATGGGCAGCGCCTGGGTGATCCGCGACGGGGTGCGGGCGGAACAGGAGTTCGACGCCCGGCGCGTCGCCCGCCCGCCGAAGGTGCCGCGCAAGATCCTCGGCAGCATCGGCACCGGCGCGGGCGTCGCGCTCGCCGCGGCCTTCGCCTGGCCCCTCGGGATCGTCGCCGGGGTCGCCATGGGCGGGCTTGCGGCGGGGGCCGCCATCCTCGCCTTCGGGCTCGACCCGATGAAGGCCAAGGGACTCGACGGGCAATCCGATTTCGAGCGCGACCGTGTGGCGAACGCGGTGGACCGGGCCGAGGCGCTGCTCGCGGAACTGGTGGCCGAGGCGGACCGATCCGGCGATCGCGCCGTGCGCGCGCGGATCGACGGGCTTGTCTCCGCTGCACGCGGCGTGATCCGCGCGGTGGAGGAAGACCCCCGCGATCTGCCCCGTGCGCGGAAGTTCCTCGGCCTCTACATCACCGGCGCCCGCGACGCGACGGCCAAGTTCGCCGATATCTGGACCCGCTCGCGCGACCCGCAGGCCCGCGAAAGCTTCGAATCCGTTATCGACGATCTCGAAACCACCTTCCTCGCCCATCGCGAGAGGCTGCTCATTGAAGACCGGACGGATCTCGATATCGAGATCGACGTCATCCGGCATCGTCTGCAACAGGAGGGGCTTCAGCCCCGGAACGAGGAGTGACCCCCATGTCCGACGCAACCCGCGCGAAGGCCGAACAGGCCCTGAAGGAGGCCGAAGCGATCACCACCGCGATCCTGCCCGAGCCGAACCCCGACCTGCCCGTTCCAGTGACCGACGCGCCCGAGGGCCCCGAGATCGAGCGCCGCATCGGTGAACTGGACATGGGCGACACCAACACGATCATCCGCTTCGGCACCGCCGCCCAGACGGAGCTTCAGGCGATCAGCCAGCAGATGCTCCAGGGCGTCAAATCGAAGGATGTGGGCCCGGCGGGAAACTCCCTGCGCGACATGGTGACGGCGCTGCGGGGCTTCTCGGTCGATGAACTGGACCCCAACCGCAAACGCTCCTGGTGGGAGCGGCTTCTCGGCCGCGCCGCGCCGATGGCGAACTTCATGGCGAAGTTCGAGGACGTGCAGAACCAGATCGACAAGATCACCGAGGAACTTCTGGAGCACGAGACGGTCCTCCTGAAGGATATCCGCTCGCTCGACCTGCTCTACGAGAAGACGCTCGATTTCTACGACGAACTCGCGCTCTACATCGCCGCGGGCGAGGAGAAGCTGAACAGGCTCGACACTCAGGACATCCCCGCGAAAGAGGCGGAAGTTCAGGCCGCGGCAGAGAATGAGGCGGTGCTCAAGGCGCAGGAACTGCGCGATCTGCGTGCCGCGCGCGACGATCTGGAACGCCGGGTCTACGACCTCAAGCTCACCCGGCAGGTCACGATGCAGTCGCTCCCCTCGATCCGTCTGGTGCAGGAGAACGACAAGAGCCTCGTCACCAAGATCAACTCCACCCTCGTGAACACCGTGCCGCTGTGGGAAAACCAGCTGGCGCAGGCCGTCACCATCCACCGCTCCCGCGAGGCGGCAGGCGTGGTGCGCGAGGCCAATGACCTGACCAATGAGCTTCTCACCCAGAACGCGGAGAACCTCCAGCAGGCCAACCGCGAGATCCGGCAGGAGATGGAGCGCGGCGTCTTCGACATCGAGGCGGTGAAATCCGCCAACGAGACGCTGATCGCGACGATCCAGGAAAGCCTCCAGATCGCCGACGAAGGCAAGGCCAAGCGCGCCGCCGCCGAGGTCGAGCTTCAGCAGATGGAAGAGAAGCTGAAGGAAACGCTGGCCGCCGCGAAGGCCCAGAACGTGGCGCAGCCGAGCCAGGTTTGAGGCCGATAAACAGGCCGGGCGGGGAGGGTGAGGGGGCTTTCGGTCCGAAAGTTCTCGCCTAAAAATCTTCGACGCGAAGATATTTCCCCGACCCGCTACTAGGAGACGACCGACATGCCCATCTTCGATTTCCTCAGCGGTGAGTTCATCGACGTCATCGACTGGCTCGACGATACCCGCGACACGCTCGTCTGGCGCTTCCCCCGCCGGGGCAACGCGATCAAGTACGGCGCGAAGCTCACCGTGCGGGAGGGACAGGCGGCGGTGCTCGTCCATGAGGGGCAACTCGCCGATGTCTTCCCCCCCGGTCTCTACATGCTGGAGACCAACAACATGCCGGTGATGACGACGCTCCAGCACTGGGATCACGGCTTCCGCTCGCCCTTCATGAGCGAGGTCTATTTCGTCAACACGACCCGGTTCCAGGATCTCAAATGGGGCACCAAGAACCCCATCATGTGCCGCGATCCCGAATTCGGACCCGTGCGCATCCGCGCCTTCGGCACCTACACGATCCGTGTGGCCGATCCGGCGCTCTTCCTGCGGGAGATCGTGGGCACCGACGGCGAGTTCACCACCGACGAGATCACCTACCAGATCCGCAACACGATCGTGACGAAGTTCTCCGCCGCGATCGCGGGTTCGGGCATCCCGGTGCTCGACATGGCGGCCAATACCGAGGATCTGGGCAAATACGTCCAGGCGAAGATCGCCAAGGATCTCGCCGAATACGGGCTGGAGATGCCGCGTCTCTTCATCGAGAACATCTCGCTCCCGGCGGCGGTGGAAGAGGCGATGGACCGGCGCACGTCGATGGGCGTCATCGGGGATCTGGGCAAATACACCCAGTACCAGGCTGCGGAAGCCATGGCGGAGGCCGCCAAGAACCCCGGCCAGGGTGGCGCAGGCTTGGGCGCGGGCCTCGGCATGGGGATGGGCATGGCGATGGCGGGCCAGATGGCCGGCGCTTTCGGCGGCTCCCCCGCACAGGCTTCCGCACCGCCGCCCCCGCCGGTCGAGCATGTCTGGCACATCGCCGAGAACGGCGCGACCCACGGCCCCTATTCGAAGGCGCGGCTCGCGCGGATGGCGCAGGACGGCGGGCTGACCCGCGAAACCCTCGTCTGGACAGCCGGCCAGGACGGCTGGAAGAAGGCCGAGGACGTGATGGAACTCGCCCAGCTCTTCACCGTCATGCCACCGCCCCCGCCACCGCCCCCGCCCGCGGGGTGAGCGGGTGGTCGAGGACGCGACGATAGCGGCAGGGGAAGAGATCCACGTTTTCCCCTGCCCCACCTGCGGCGGCGATCTGGAATACGCGCCCGGCGAGCGGGTCATGCGCTGCCCCCATTGCGGGAACGAGGCGGCGATCGCGCCGCTGTCGCCCTGGGATGCGCAGGTGGCGGAAAAGGACTACGCAGCCGCCATAGCGGGCCAGCTTCCCGCCCAGGAGATCGAGGAGACGCGGACCGTCCATTGCGGCTCCTGCGGTGCGGATGTGGAGTTCGACGAGAAGACACACGCCGCCGAATGCCCCTTCTGCGCCTCGCCCCTGGTGACCGATACGGGCGTGAAGTTCGTCGGTAGCGCCCAGGTGTATCGAAAGAACGCCGTACTGCAACACGGCTCAATGCAGCTCGCGCCCGATCGCGCTCTATTTGCCGACCTCTTCGGCGAGCCCT
>JBMYPI010000196.1:0-4574 GCA_049600155.1 Rubricella sp. | reverse complement strand
CGGCTTCCCCTTAACCAGGCCGGGCGGCGGAACGGTCCGATGCCCTGCAAGGATCGCAAGCGTCATGGGTTCGAGGAACCGGATCCGCCGCCGCGTGCCATCGCCGCCGGGGAAGGCCCCCTCCCCGCCCGATCCCGCGCGGAGGCTGAACTCCTCCAGCACCACCGGAAAGCGCCATTCGAGCACTTCGGGATCGGTCAGGCGCGAATTCGTCATGTGGGTGTGCACTCCGCCCGTGCCGGGATGCCCCCGACCATCGGGCAGAACGCCCGCGCCGGACCCGCCGCAGACCGTTTCGTAGTACTGATACCGGTCATTCCCGAAGGTCGTGTTGTTCATCGTCGATTGCGCCGCCGCCTGAACGCCGAGCGCGAGGAACAAGGCCGAGGTGACGGCCTGGCTCGTCTCCACGTTACCCGCGATCACGGCGGCGGGGTATTCGGGGCTGAGCATCGTGCCCTTGGGCAGGATCACGTTGAGCGGCTTCATCACCCCTTCGTTCATCGGGATGTCGTCATTCACGAGGCAGCGGAAGACGTAGAGCACCGCCGCCCGCGTGACCGGCTCCGGCGCGTTGTAGTTGGTGGCAAGCTGAGCCGTCGTTCCCGTGAAGTCGATCGTGGCGGAGCGCGCGGCGCGGTCCACCGTGATCTTCACGCGGATCTCGCGCGGGGTGCCGTCCACATCGTCGTCCATCGGGTAGACGTATTCGGCGTCGTGCAGCGTCTCGATCGCGCGGCGGACGGACTCCTCGGCGTTGTCCTGCACATGGCCCATATACGCCTGCACCACATCGAGACCGAAAAGCCCGATCATCCGGCGCAGTTCGGCCGCGCCCTTCTCGTTGGCGGCGACCTGCGCCTTGAGATCGGCGATGTTGATATCCGCCGCCCGCACCGGCCAGGGTGCGCCGAGCAGCAACGCGCGCGTCTCCTCCTCCCGGAACCGGCCCCGATCGACGAGTTTCCAGTTGTCGATATAGACGCCCTCTTCCTCGACCACCCGGCTGTCGGGCGGCATCGAACCGGGCGTTAGGCCGCCCACATCGGTGTGGTGCCCGCGCGCGGCGGTGAAGAAGAGCACGCTTTCCCCGGAATCGTCCCAAACGGGCGTGACGACGGTGATGTCGGGAAGATGCGTGCCACCGTTATAGGGCGCGTTGAGCGCGAACACATCACCGGGCTTCATCCCGGGATTCTCCCGGATCACGGTCTTCACGCTTGCGCCCATTGACCCGAGGTGCACCGGCATGTGCGGCGCGTTGGCGATCAGATCGCCCTGTGCATCGAAGACCGCGCAGGAGAAATCGAGCCGTTCCTTGATGGTGACCGAGCTTGCCGTGTTCTCAAGGACCGCGCCCATCTGTTCAGCGATGGACATGTAGAGGTTGTTGAACACCTCCAGCATGACCGGATCGGCCTCCGTGCCGACAGCGAGGCGTTTGGGCCGCGCCTCGATCCGGTGGAGCTTGACGTGATCACGGTCGGTGATCCGCGCCTGCCAGCCCGGTTCGATCACGATCGAGGTGTGCGGCTCCACAAGGACGGCGGGGCCGGTGAGCCTGTCGCCGGGGCGCATGTCCTCACGCCGGACGAAGCGCGCCTCGTGCCAGCCATCGGAATAGATCGGGGCCGTGAGGGCGGTATCGAACGACTCTTCCGGGCGGGATCCCGTCTCCACCCGCGGTTCGCTCAGATCGGCGGCGCGGCCCACCGCCTCGACACTCGCGCTCTCGATCACCAGCGGCGCATCCCCCGGATCGAAGCCGAACCGTTGGCGATGGAGCGCGGCGAAGGCCGCGTGCATCTCCGCCAGAGTGCCGAAGGGGATGGGAAGCGCGGTATCGGTGCCCTTCACCTTGAGGTTCAGCACGGGATCGAGCCGGATTTCCGCTTCGCCAACGCCCTGCCCCTCGACTTCGGCCAGCGCCTCCACGCCGAGCGTGTCGATCATAGCGGCGGCCTCCAGCCGACCCTCCGCATCGAAATCCTTCTCGATCGCCTGCTGGCGGCTCGCCCGGATGTCCGCGAGGCCCATCCCGTAGGCCGACAGGAGCGAGGCGAAGGGATGGATCAGGCAGGTTTCCATCCCCAGAACATCCGCGATGGCGCAAGCGTGCTGTGCACCCGCGCCGCCGAAGACCGTCAAGCAGTATTTCGAGACGTCGTAACCGCGCTGGACGCTGATCGTCTTGATCGCGCCTGCCATGTTCTCCACCGCGATGCGGAGGAAACCATCGGCCACCTCTTCCGGCGTCTTGCCGATCTCTTCCGCCAGCGCCTCGAACTTCGCGCGGGTCGCTTTCACATCCAGCGGGCGATCCGCATCGGGCCCGAAAATTGCGGGAAAGAACTCGGGACGGAGCTTGCCGACCATCACGTTGGCATCGGTGACGGCGAGCGGCCCGCCCCGGCCATAGGCTGCGGGGCCCGGGTTCGCGCCCGCGCTCTCGGGGCCGACCCGCATCCGCTGGCCATCCCATGTCAGAAGCGACCCGCCCCCGGCGGCGACGGTGTGGATGTTCATCATCGGCGCGGTGATCCGCACGCCCGCGACCTGCGTGTTCAGCACCCGCTCGAATTCGCCCGCGTAATGGCAGACATCGGTGGAGGTGCCGCCCATGTCGAAGCCGATGATCCGCTCCTCGCCCGCGATGCGGGACGTCGCGACCGCGCCCACGACGCCGCCCGCCGGGCCCGACAGGATCGCATCCTTGCCCCGGAAGATCCGCGCATCCGTCAGACCGCCCGAGGACTGCATGAACATCAGCTTTCCCTTGGGATCGCCATCGAACGCATCCGCCACCCGGTCGACATAGCGGCGCAGGATCGGTGAGAGGTAGGCGTCCACCACGGTGGTGTCGCCCCGGCTCACCATCTTCATCAGCGGCGAGACCTCGTGGCTTGCGCTGACCTGGCAGAAACCGATCTCGCGCGCGATCCGCGCGGCGGCTGCCTCGTGCGCGGTGTGGCGATAGCCGTGGACGAAGACGATGGCGAGCGCGTCGAACCCCTCCCTGCGTAGCCGCTCCAGATCGGCGCGCAACCGCGCCACATCGAGCGGCTGCTCGACCGTGCCATCCGCGCGCACGCGTTCCTCCGCCTCGATCACAGACGAATAGAGCATCTCGGGCAGGACGATATGGCGATCGAAGAGGCGCGGGCGGTTCTGATAGGCGAGGCGCAGCTGGTCGCGCAGGCCGCGCGTGATGACCAGCGCCGTCCGCTCCCCCTTCCGCTCCAGAAGCGCATTGGTGGCGACGGTCGTGCCCATCTTGACGGAACCGACCCGGGCAAGCGGGATCGGGTCCGACGCGCCGAGGCCGAGGAAGGCGCGGATGCCGTGCAGGGCCGCGTCCTCGTAGAGTTCGGGGTTCTCGCTGAGGTGCTTGGCCGTGTGCAGCGCGCCGTCGGGATCGCGGGCGACGACATCCGTGAATGTGCCGCCGCGGTCGATCCAGAAATCCCAGGCTGACATCGCTTTCCCTCCCTCGACGCGGGGCCACCGGCCGGACTACGTTCTGCCGTCAAGCGTGAGGGAGGGCAAGCGATGGACGCGGAAATCAGGCCCGCCAGTCTGGATGATCTGGACGGCGTGGCGGATATCTGGAACCGGATCATCCGCGACACGACCATCACCTTCACGACGGAGGAAAAGACGGTCGACGGCCTCTCGGCGTGGCTGGAAACCGCGCGAATGGAGGGCCGCGACATGCTTGTGGCGGCACGCGGCGGGGAGGTTCTGGGCTTCGCCAACTGGTTCCAGTTTCGCGGCGGGCCGGGCTATGCCGACACGATGGAACTGACGATTCATCTTGCCGAACACGCGCGGGGCAAAGGGATCGGGCGGCGGCTGGTCGAGGCCCTGGCCGCGAAGGCCGCGCGTGCGGGCGTTCATTCCCTCTGGGCCGGGTGCGGCGGTGAGAACCCCGGCGCCGTCGCCTTCCATGAGCGGTGCGGGTTCGAGCGCATCGCGACGCTGCCAGAGGTCGGGCGGAAATTCGGGCGCCGTCACGATCTCGTCCTTCTGCGCCGCCTCCTCGACACGAGCCGGTGAACGGACTGGTTCAGCCCGACCTCTCGGCGTAAGGTGCGCCCATGTCGATCTGGAGCCGGATAGTCGAGGCAGTTTCCGCCCTTGCCGCTGGCGAGAGCCTCGGAGCCGTGTTCGATCGTCTTCGCGGGCCGGCGGACCGCTCCGTGGCGTTCACGATCGCGGTCATCGCGCTCGGTGCGAAGATGGCGAAGGCCGACGGTCAGGTGACCCGCGACGAGGTCGCCGCGTTCCGGCGTGTCTTCCGCATCGCACCCGAAGACGAGAAGGCGGCGGCGCGGGTCTTCAACCTCGCCCGACAGGATGTCGCGGGATTCGAGGCCTACGCGACGCGGATCGGCCGCATGTTCCGCGAGGATCAGCGGGTGCTGGAAGACCTCATGGACGGGCTTTTCCACATCGCGGTCGCCGATGGTGTCTACGACCCGCGCGAGGACGCGTTCCTTCGCGAGGTCGCGGGCAGGCTCGGACTCGGCGAACGCTGCTTCCGGATCGTGCGCGCGCGACATGTCGAGGATGCC
>JBMYPI010000195.1:0-4618 GCA_049600155.1 Rubricella sp. | reverse complement strand
GGCGGACGAGTGTCGAATACAGGGCAGGCCAATGATAAAGGATACCAATGTGAACCTGCGCCGCTTGTGCGACTGGAAGGACGAGGTCGTGATCGTGCCCTATTCGGGGGTGCAGATCCTCGATTTCGGCTTCAACCTCAACGATCTGACGCTTCGCCCCATGCGGTTCGTGGAACGGGTGACGGGCGATGTCGGCGGCCGGGAGGAACGCACGCTCATTCCGTTCACCGGCGACGAGGAAATCGACGCGCGGATCGAAGCGGGCGCCCATCCCGCCGATGACGAGTATTCGATCCGCTCGGTCGCGGCGCTGGAGCCGTTCCTCAACCAGTGGATCCCCGTGCCCGTCCTGCGCAAGCGCAACGCGCCCGGACCGTTGGGTGAGGAGCTGTTCGACCGGGGGCCGTCCACCTGGTCCCGCCTGCGCATCACCGAACTGCCCGAGATCGACGCGGCCACCGGCCATACCCACCGCGTGCAACTTGCCATCGACACCAATCTCGTCGCCCAGCACAACCCGGCCGCGTTCCTCGCCCCCTCGCGGGAGGATTCCGAGGGCCGCCGCGCCTTTCGTTTCTGCGCCGCGCCCAAGGACATGGACTGGTTCATCCGCCGCCCCGAGGAAACGGAGGACGGCGAGACGATCGATCGCCAGCGCTGGGTGTCGGACTGGCTGGAGGAGCTCTTCAAGGACTTCAAGCGCGCCCAGCGGCCCGGCCGACCGCTGAAGGAGACGGATTTCCCCCATCTCTTCGAGCATTGGGCGCGGTATCTGGCGCTTCTGGCGCTCGTCGATCACGCGGTGCGGATGCCGCTTCTGCGCCTTGCCGATACGGTTCATGCCCGCGACGCGATGCGGCCGGTGGAAGTCGATCTCGTGCTCGATATCGGCAACAGCCGGACCTGCGGCATCCTGATCGAGAGCTTCGCCGATTCCACCGAAGTCGACCTGACGAAATCCTATCCGCTGCAACTGCGCGATCTGGGAGAGCCGGAACGGCACTACGAGGGCCTGCTGGAATCCCGCGTGGAGTTCGCCAGCGCCCAGTTCGGATCGGAACGCCACGCCCGCGCCTCGGGCCGGGCGAACGCCTTCATCTGGCCGAGCCTCGTGCGCGTCGGGCCCGAGGCGATGCGGCTCATCGGCAACGAGGAGGGGACGGAGACGGCTTCGGGCCTGTCCTCGCCGAAACGCTATCTCTGGGACGACACGCCCTATCCGCAGGATTGGCGCTTCCAGGGGGAGGCCGATACCAGTGCGTTCCCCAAGGTCGCGCGCGCGGCGATGGTGCATCTCAACGAGGCGGGCGACGTGATCGCCCAGGTCAAGGACGATACCCGCCGAAAGCTGCGCCGCGCAGCGCCGGGGGATGACGCCTTCGCCACGCGCCCGCGCTTCTCGCGCTCCTCCATGTTCGGCTTCATGCTGCAGGAACTGCTCGCCCACGCGCTGGTGCAGATCAACGATCCCGCCGCCCGCGCGGACCGCGCGCAATCGGATGTGCCGCGCCGCCTGCGCCGGGTGATCCTGACCCTGCCCACGGCGACGCCGATCCAGGAACAGGCGATCATCCGCTCCCGCGCGGAAGGGGCGCTGAAGCTTCTGATGGCGATGCAGGGTTTCGCCGAGGACGCCTCCCGCACCACGGCGGTGCCCGAGTTGATCGTGGAGTGGGACGAGGCCAGCTGCACGCAGCTCGTCTACCTCTATTCGGAGATCACCCAGCGCTTCGACGGCCAGATCGACGCCTATCTCAAGCTGCGCGGCAAACCGCGCCCGCGCAAGGCAGGGGAGGCCACCGCGCCCTCGCTCCGGATCGCCTGTATCGATGTGGGCGGCGGCACGACGGACCTGATGGTCATGTCCTACCATTCGGAAGCGAACCGGCTTCTCCACCCCGACCAGCTTTTCCGGGAGGGGTTCCGGATCGCGGGCGATGACCTCGTGCAATCGGTCGTGGCCGGGATCGTTCTGCCCCGCCTGCGCGATTCCATCGAAGCGGAGGGTGGTTTCGGCGCGCTGGAGCGGCTGAAGGAACTGTTCGGCGCCAATGTCGCCGGGCCGAACCAGCGCACGAAGGAGTTGCGCCGGCAATTCACGCTGCGCGCGCTCACGCCGCTCGCGATCGCCATCCTGACCCAGGCGGAGACGGCGGGCGAACTCGACGAGATCGACATCGAGGTGTCCGACATCCTCGGCACGCGGGAGATCCCGCGCACCCCGGGCGAGGATCCCGATGCGCCGGTACGCACCCGGCTCGATCTGCCCGAGCGGCTCCTGGCCTATCTGGAAGAGCCGATCCACGCCAATGGCGCGCCCGGCTGGTCCTTCGCGGATGTCACGCTTCGGGTGCAGCGCGCCGATGTGGACGCGATCGTGCGCGATGTGCTCGGCCAGGCGATCGGCAACATGTGCGAGGTGATCGGTCATCTGGGCTGCGATCTCGTGCTGCTGACGGGCCGCCCCTCGCGCCTGCCCGCCGTGCGCTCGCTCGTCGAGGAGCAGATGATCGTCGCGCCCGACAGGCTGGTGTCAATGCACACCTATCGCGCGGGCGCCTGGTATCCCTATCGTGATCCGGTGAGCGACCGGATCGCCGATCCCAAGAGCACCGTCGCGGTTGGGGGTATGCTGATCGCGCTTGCGACGAGCCGCATTCCCAATTTCAGGGTGGATACCAGCGCGCTCAGGATGCGCTCCACCGCGCGCTTCATCGGGGAGATGGAGACGAACGGGCGTATCCCCGCGGATAAGGTCATCTTCAGCGAGGTCGATCTCGACGGGCGCGGCGGCGGGCTGGAGAAGGATGTGAACCTCTACAACCCGATGTTCCTCGGCTCCCGCCAACTGCCGCTGGAGCGGTGGACGACCACGCCGCTCTACCAGCTCGATTTCGCGACCGAACAGGCCCGCGCCCGCCCCGTGCCGCTCACGATCCGGCTGGAGCGGGAGGAGGTCTTCGACGAGGAAGCCGAAACCGCCGCCGACGTGCTCCGCCGCGAGGCCGCGCAGGAGGCTTTCCGCGTGACCGAAGTCGTCGATGCCGAGGGCGTGACGATGAAGAACACCGAAGTGCGGCTGAAGCTCAACACGCTCGGCCAGCAATCGGAATACTGGCTCGATACCGGCGTGATCCGCGGGATCTGAGGGAGGGACGGATGACCGATCAGACAGAACTCTCCAAACGTGCGGCCGATGTCGCAAAGGCAGCGCAGGACGCGATTGCCTGGGTGCTCGACCCCGCCAACGCGGAAACGGTCGGCTCCGAGGCGAAGGGGCTCAGCACGCTCCTGCGGCGCAACGCACGCCGGGCGCAGCGGCTCTCGAAGGCCGCGTCGAACAAGATGGCCGTCAGCGTCTTCGGGCCGAGCCAGGCGGGCAAATCCTTCCTCGTCTCGGTGCTCGCGCGCCCGCAGGACGGTGCGCTTGTCGCCGATTTCCCGGGGCCGGGCGGGCAGCTCGACTATATCAGCGAGATCAATCCGGAGGGGGAGGGCGAATCGACCGGCCTCGTCACCCGCTTCACCATGACGAAGGCTCCCGCGCCGGAGGGCTACCCGATCGGGCTGAGGCTTCTGAGCGAGGCCGATATCCTGCGCACGATCATCAACAGCTTCTTCATGGACGGCGACGAGAACGCCGAGGCCCCGCCCACGGCCGATGCGCTCTCGGCGCGGATCGCGGCGGCCAGGGCACAGGCGGGCACGGGCGATCCCGGTCTCACCGAGGACGATATCTGGGACACGCGCGACTATGTGGAGCAGAATTTCCGCAGCCGCGCCTATGCCGCCGCGCTCCAGAGCTTCTGGGCCGAAGCCGCCGCCATCGCGCCGAAACTGTCGATTCCGGCGCGGGGCGATCTTCTCTCCGTGCTGTGGGGCGGGCACGAGCCGCTGACGGCCCTCTATGTCAAGCTCGCCCAGGCGCGGGCGACGCTGGGTGAGGGCGATCTCGTTCATGCCCAGCTCGATGCGCTGACCCCGCGCGAGACCTCGATCATCGACGTGAAGACCCTCAAGGGCCTTTTCGGTGGGGGCGGGACGCTCTCCGTCATGCCGTCGGACGGGCGCGCGCGGGACGTGGACCGCGCGGTGATCTGCGCGCTGACGGCCGAGTTGATCATGCCCATGCTCGAAAAGCCCTGGGACATGTTCGACGAGACCGACATGCTCGATTTCCCCGGCGCGCGGAACCGGTTCAAGGATCCGCTCGCCTCCACGCTCAAGGAGCCGGAGAAGAACGTCCCCGAGCTTCTGCTGCGCGGCAAGGTCGCCTACCTTTTCGATCGCTATGTCGCCGAGCAGGAGATCACCGCGATGCTCCTGTGCATCCCCGACAGCAACATGGAGGCGATCGACCTGCCGCGCCTCGTGGAGGACTGGATCACGCTGACCCACGGGGCGACGGCGGAGGAACGGGCACGGGCGGAATGCATCCTCTTCTTCATCCTGACGAAGTTCGACAAGCATCTGGGCGAGAGCGCCGCCGATGGCGGCCCGGCGACGCGGTTCCAGCGCCGGATGGAAGCCTCCTTCGAGAAGTTCTGGCGCCATTCCGACAGCTGGCCCAAGCAGTGGACCCCGGGTAAGCCCTTCACCAACTGCTACTGGCTGAGAA
>JBMYPI010000194.1:0-4628 GCA_049600155.1 Rubricella sp. | reverse complement strand
GCCTCGTGGCCGAAGGGGGGCGCATCACCAATCCGCTGACCGATGAAAGCCTCACCTTCGGTGCACTCGCCGCGGAGGCCGCCGCGATGGAGGTGCCTGGCTCCGCCCGCCCCAGGCCGCGTGAGCAATGGCGCATCCTCGGCCGGTCCCAGCCACGGGTGGACCTGATGGCAAAGGTCACCGGCGCACCCGTCTACGGGATCGACGTGGATTTGCCCGTCAAGATGAGCCCCCGCTTCGGCGCCTCCGCCCTGAGTGTGGACACGGCGCCCGCGCTCGCGGTGCCCGGCGTGCGGGAGATCGTGCCGATCGAGACGACGACGGGTTCGGGCTTCGGCATCATCGCCGACAACACCTGGGCCGCGTTTCGGGGAGCCGATGCGCTGGATGTCGAATGGGGCGCCGCCGACTACCCCGAGAATGACGAGGGCATCCGCCGCAGGCTCGTCGAGGCGGTGCAGGCCGATCCTTCCCACGCCCTGATCGACCGGGGCGATGTGGATACCGCGCTTTCCGAGGCTCCGGCCGACGAGATCGTCGAGGCGGAGTATTCCGTCCCCTATCTCGCGCACGCGACGTTGGAGCCTATGAACGCTACGGCCCGGTTCGCGGATGGACGGCTGGAGATCTGGACGGGCAGCCAGGCGCCCGGCATCGTGCAATCGACCTGCGCGAGCCTTCTGGGCATCGATGCCGACGCGGTGACGGTCAACGTCACCTTTCTCGGCGGCGGCTTCGGGCGGCGCGGGGAGGTCGACTTTCCGCTCTATGCCGCTGCCCTCGCCCGTCATCTCGAAGGACGGCCCGTCAAGGTCACCTGGTCGCGCGAGGAGGATACCCGCCACGATACCTACCGCCCCGCCGCCCTTGGCCGGTTCAGGGCCCATGTGCCCGCCGGCGAGGCCGCCCGCGCGGTCGAGATGCGCATCGCCGCGCCCTCGATCATCCGCTCCATGCTCGCGCGGACCTATCCGTCGATCCCACCCGCGGGTCCGGACAAGACGATCACCGACGGCGCCTTCAACCAGCCCGTCGCCACGCCCCATTTCCGGGTGAGCGGCCACGAGGCCGATATCACCATCCCCGTGGGTTTCTGGCGTGCGGTCGGCAACAGCTACAATGGCTGGTTCCACGAAAGCTTCATGGACGAGATGGCGGAAAAGGCGGGGATGGACCCGCTCGACTATCGCCTCGCCACGATGGGCGACGATCCCCGCTTCGACCCCGCGCGCGGGGTTCTGCGCCGGGTCGCCGAGATGTCCGGATGGGGTGGCAGTCTGCCGTCCGGCATGGGCCGCGGCATCGCCCATGTCCTCTCCTTCGGGACGTGGACCGCGATGGTCGTGGAGGTCGACAGCCGGGGCGGGGAGATCAACCTCACCCGCTGCTGGATCGCGGCCGACCCCGGCGAGGTGCTCGATCCCCGCAACTTCACCGATCAGCTCACCGGTGCCGCGATCTTCGGCTTTTCCTCGGCGATCGAGGGGCTGCATTTCGAGGACGGCATGGTCGTGGAGGGCAATTTCTGGGACTACCCGTTCTTGACCATGGCCCAGGCGCCCCGCTTCGAGGTTTCGCTTCTGGAGAGCGCGCCCCACATGGGCGGCGCGGGCGAGGTGGGAACGCCGCCCGCCGTTCCCGCGCTCGCCAACGCGATCTTCGCGGCGACGGGGCAGCGCCTGCGCGCGATGCCCTTCAGCGATCATGTGACATTCGCGGTCTAGGCGGGAGTTGACATGCATACGAACCCGGCCTTCAGAGGCGCGACCGAGGCACAGAATCGCGCCTTCGCGGCGGAGCGCGGGTTCGGCACGCTTGCGATCAACGGGCCCGAAGGCCCGCTGATGTCCCACGTTCCCTTCGCGCTATCGGATACATGGGTGGACCTGCACCTGGCCCCCGCCAACCCGATCCTCCATGCGCTGAAGACGGGGCCTCTGCCGGCGGTCCTGTCGGTGACCGGGCCGGACGGTTACGTTTCCCCCGATTGGTATGGTGTCGAGGACCAGGTCCCGACATGGAACTATATCGCCGTCCATATCCGCGGCGCGCTCGACCGTCGCCCGATCGAAACGCTCCGCTCCCATCTCGACGACCTCTCCGCCCGCTTCGAGCCACGGCTCGACAAGAGGCCCTGGACGATGGAGAAGATGAGCGAGGACGCCGCGGCGGGGATGATGTGGATGATCTTCCCCGTGCGGCTCGTGATCGAGCGGATCGACGGCACCTGGAAGCTCAACCAGAACAAGCCCGAAGTCGCGCGGCGCGCCGCCGCCGACCGGATGGAGGCGGGTGTCGGGCAGGGTCTCGCACCCCTGGCCGCGCTCATGCGCACCCCACCGGCCTGAGCCCGCTTTCGCCGCCGGGGATGCCTCCGGCGGAAGTCTTCGGTGAGCGGTGAACACGCCTGTTTCTCACAGTTCCCGCGATATGTCGGGGTGAGACGCGGGACAGCGGGGCGAGGAGCGGCGCCCCTCGTCTTCCCACTGGTGCGATGCGCCAAGGCTGTTATCCTCATGCCCGGGAAAAGGGAGATCGCCATGCCAGTCCAGTTCGGCCCCGTCGCCGTTTTCGCCCTTCGGGCCGCTGCCCTGGGCGCCGCCGTGGCGCTCGTCGCCCGCCGTCGCGCGCGCCTGCCCGAGGAAGGGCGCGAGCGCGTGCTCGACGATCTGCCGGAGGGTGTCGATCTCGATGCCGGGCGCGAACCGGAGGGTGCGTTGCGCGCCGATGGCGCGGCACGCGTCGCACGGACGATCCGGCTCGGCCTTGCCGGTCGCGCGGTGCGCATCGAGGCCGCTGCCCTCGCGCGCTTGCGGATCGGTCCCGCAGGGCAGGAGGGCTGAACGATGCACATGTATGACAACCCCGCTTCGCCCTACTGCCGCAAGGTCCGCCTGCTGCTGCAGGAAGCCGGGGCGGCGGACAAGGTCACCATGATTCCCGCGGCTGGCAATGCCGTCGATCCCGGGACGATGCCGGTGGGCGTCAATCCGCTCGGCAAGATCCCCTGTCTTGTGCGGCCCGAGGGACCGGCGCTCTACGACAGCCGGGTGATCTGCGCCTATCTCGACGAGGTCTTTCACGCGCGGCTCTACCCCACAGGCCCCGCGCGCTGGGATGCGCTCACGCTCGAAGCGACGGGAGACGGGATCATGGATGCCGCGATCCTGATGGTCTACGAGATCCGCACCCGGCCCGAGGCGTTGCGCAGCGAGGCCTGGCGCGAGGGGCAGTGGGCCAAGATCGAGCGCGCGCTCGATGCGCTGGAGGCGCGCTGGATCCCCATGCTGACCGGGCCGATCACGATCGGCCATCTCTCGGTCGCTGCCGCGCTCGGTTATATCGGGTTCCGCTTGGCTGATCGGGACTGGCGGGGCACCCGCCCGCAACTCGCCGCGTGGTTCGAGGGCTTCTCCGCGCGTCCATCCATGCAGGCGACGAAACCGGAGTGAGCGTCGCGTTTGCGGATTTCGCCGCGGTCTGGGGTTTCTTCTTCCTCAACATCATGTCGCCCGGTCCGAACGTGCTCAACACGATCGGGACGGCGATGGGATCGGGGCGGAGGGCCGGGATCGCCGCTGCGCTTGCCGTCGGCCCCGGCGTGCTGCTCTGGGCCGTGGCGGCGGTGCTTGGTATCGCGACGCTTCTGCGCGCGGGACCATGGGCCGAGATCGCGATCACCGCGCTCGCGGTCTGCCTTCTCGTCTGGTTCGCGACACGCTACCTGCGCCGCGCCTTCGCACGGACCGAGACGGAGGCGAAGCGCGGCCTCTCCGTGCGCGCGGCGGCGCTGGCATCGCTCGGCATCCTCGCGACCAATCCCAAGGCGATGACGAGCTGGATCATCATCCTGTCGCTCTTTCCCGCGGCCGAGGCCGGGCTTGCCGACTACCTCGTGCTGGTCGCCGGGGCGGCGCTTCTCGCCATGGGCGGGCATGTCTTCTACGCGGTGGTGTTCTCGACCCGGCCCGCGGCGGCGCTCTACGCGCGGGCGGCGCCGGCGATCAATGGCGGTGTCGGTGTGTTCTTCCTGATCGTGGCGGCGGGTCTCGTGCGCGATCTCCTTGCCTGAGCGCGGGATCGTCCCACCTCTCGCCGCGAACAGAAGCGGAGGACATGCCATGGGAAGCGGGGAAGGCGAAGCGGCGGCGGCGCGGGCGGCGCTCTACCTGGGCGCGGCGCGGCGGGCAGTCGACCAGGCGTTCGGGGAGGGCTACGCCGCCCAAAACCCCGAACTTGTCGCGGCCCTGATCCAGGCGAGCGCCATCGAACACGCGGTCGCGGCCGGCAAGGTCGCCAGCCGCGAGACGAACGAGACGCTCCTGAAACTCAAGCCGCGCCTCTTCGGCTGAGCCTCAATAGGCGACGCGGGTGCGTTCGGGCGCCGCGACCGTGCCCGGAAGCTGATCGGCGGGCAGAACGCGGGACTGGCCGGTGCGTGTATTCGTCTGGATCCGGCAGGTGGAACCGGGTTGCGCGATCCTGTCCCCTTCGAGGTATTCCTGCGTGATGATCATCTCGCGCCCGCCCGCGTCGATCACGCCGGGCCCCGACGCCTGCGCCAGCGGATGGAACTGCAGCACGCGGCGCCCGTCGACCTTGGCCTCCCAGGCGGCATCGTCCAGGTA
>JBMYPI010000193.1:0-4655 GCA_049600155.1 Rubricella sp. | reverse complement strand
GGGCTGCGGAGGCGCGCACGATCTTCCTCGACTGGGCGATGTCCGCCCCGCCGGGCGATCCAGTGGAACAGATCTCGCTTTTTCTCGATCACTACGGCGCCGCCAACCCGCACCATCCCATGACGGCCGTCCTCCGGGAAGGGCTCACCGCCCGGGCGCGGCAACGCCGGAGGGGCCGCTCCGCACGGCGCTGATTCGCACGACGGGGAGCCGCCGGCGAGGGGCCGATGCCGACCTCTCGGCGTGTTGCGGCCACGTTTTAACCTTTTTGGACGTCTAAGGCCTTATGCGAAGGGGGATTGCGCGGCGTGCACGATCTATTCCGTCGCATTTCGAAACAGCTTCGGGTATGTCTCGGCTGGAGTGAAAACGGAGCGAAACCATGCGGTTGAGCCACTTTATTGGCGTATTGACGATCCCCGCTGCACTTGCTGGTTGTGCGGGCAACGAACTCGAGTCCGCAATGGACCGGACCTGGGGCGGCGAACGGGTCGAAATCGAGCCGACGACCTGGGTCGATCCCGATGGCTGCGAGCATTGGGTCTTCGACACCGGGGCCGAAGGCTACATGACCCCGAAGTTCCGGCCGGACGGAACCGCGATCTGTTCCGGCGATCCCTCGGTGACGACGGAAGGCGCGCTCGCCTTCGGAACGATCACCCGCTCGGGCGCGAGCGCGTCGGATTTCGTGATGACGGTCGATGCCAATTTCGCGGTCGATTCGGCGACGCTCTCCGCCTCCGCCTATCGCGACCTCGATGCCTTCACCGCCTATCTCAACGAGCGGGGCATCAATCGTGTCCGCGTGGAAGGGCATACCGACTCCACGGGGTCGGATGACTACAATCTCGATCTCTCGGTGCGCCGCGCGGCAGCCGTGGCCGATTATATCGAGCGTGCGGGCATCGTCGCCCAATCCGTCGGCGTCGGGGAGGCGTTCCCGATCGCCTCCAACGAGACCGAGGCAGGCCGCGCCGCGAACCGTCGCGTCCAGATCACGATCCTGCAATGAGGAGCGCCCAGATGAAGACCTTCACCGCCGCCCTCGCGCTGCTCCTCGTCGCCGGATGCAGCGGTTTCGACACGATCGATTCCGACGGACAGGAAAGCGGCGTCGACCGTGGGATCGACTCGCATCCGCTGGCAACGATGCGACCGTCCCTCTGGGTCGATCCGTTGGGCTGCGAACACTGGATCATCGACGACGGTGTCGAAGGTTACCTCACGAACCGGGTCAATCCCGACGGCACGCCGCGCTGCAATCCACCCCGGGCGAACTGATCGCCGTCACTCGGCGGTGATCCAGCCGCCGCCGAGAACCCGGCTGCCCGCGCCATCGTAGAAGACGCAGGCCTGGCCGGGCGCCACGCCTTCCTCCGCCGCGATCAGGTCCACGACGGCCCTGTCGCGCCCCGTTGCGCGCAGCACGGCTTCTCGCGGCGGGCGTGTGGAGCGCACCTTCACCTCAAGGCGCAGACCCTCCTCCGGGATCGCCTCGAAGGGCAGATCGCCGAGCCAGTTCACTTCCTTGAGCGGCACGGTGCGCGTCGCCAGCGCCTCGCGCGGTCCGACGATCACCTTGCGGGTGTCGGCATCGAGCTTCACGACGTAAAGCGGCTCTCCGCCTCCGATGCCGAGCCCGCGGCGCTGGCCGATCGTGTAGTGGATGACGCCCCGATGCTCGCCGAGAACCCGCCCGTCCAGATGAACGATCTCGCCCGGCTCCGCCGCGCCGGGGCGCAGTTTCTCGATCACCGCGGCGTAGGATCCGTTCGGGACGAAGCAGATATCCTGGCTGTCGGGCTTGTCGGCGACGGGCAGGCCGTGCCTGGCGGCAAGCGCCCGCGTCTCGGCCTTCGACTCCAGATGACCGAGGGGGAAGCGCAGGTAGTCGAGCTGCTCCTGCGTGGTGGAGAATAGGAAATAGGACTGGTCGCGCACCGGATCGGCGGCGCGATGCAGTTCCGCCCCTGCTGCCCCCATCTTGCGCTGGATGTAATGGCCCGTGGCCATGCAATCGGCGTCGAGATCCTTCGCGGTTTCGAGAAGATCGCGGAACTTCACCCGTTCGTTGCAGCGGATGCAGGGAATGGGCGTGGCGCCCGCGAGATAGGCATCGGCGAACTCGTCGATGACGCTTTCGCGGAATCGGTTCTCGTAGTCGAGGACGTAGTGGGGAAAGCCCATTTCCTCGGCGACCCGGCGGGCATCGTGGATATCCCGGCCCGCGCAGCACGCCCCCTTCTTCGCGAGCGCCGCGCCGTGGTCGTAAAGCTGCAGCGTGACGCCGACGACGTCATAGCCTTCGGCCTTCAATTCCGCCGCTACGACGGAACTGTCCACGCCGCCCGACATGGCGACGAGCACGCGCGTGTCCTCCGGCGCTCGGTCGAATCCGAGACTGTTCAACTCCGCCATGGCGAAACCCTTTCCGATTGCCCGCGGGATATAATCGAATTGTCGGTATTCACAACCGGCCCGTTCACCCCCCGTTCAGCCCGAATGCGCATGACATGCGGCGATCAAGGGCAATCCAAGGGGGGCACATGTTCATCCGCCGAGAGGACAGGCCGCGCTTCGTGCGCGATCACAGGGGGCGCATCCTGACGCGGGCGGACCTTCCGCCGCCGGACACCACCCGCTGGGTGGCGCGACGCAAGGCAGCGGTCGTCGCGGCCGTGGAGGGCGGCCTCCTCACCCGGGTCGAGGCCTGCGAACGCTGGGACCTTTCGGAGGAGGAGCTGGACAGCTGGATCGAGGCGGTCAACCGCCACGGCCCCGGCGCCCTGCGCGTCACCCGGCTCAAGACCTATCGCCAGGCATGACAAGGTTCGCGGCAGCACTACTTGTGGTTACGGCGCGTTAACCTTTAGAGGTCTTAGTAGAGGCTGACGTTCTGCCCATGAACCGGAGGCCACGATGCGCGTTCTGCTTGTCGAAGACGATCCCGCTACCGCCCGCAACCTCGAACGGATGCTCGAACAGGCGGGTCTGAACCCCTATGTCACCGATCTGGGGGAGGAGGGGATCGATCTGGCCAAGCTCTACGATTACGACCTGATCCTCCTCGATCTCAACCTGCCCGACATGCACGGCCATGACGTGCTGCGCAAGCTGCGCATGGCGCGAATCGATACGCCGATCCTCATCCTGTCCGGCATCGGCGACCTCGACGCGAAGCTCAAGGGCTTCGGCCACGGCGCCGACGACTACCTCACCAAGCCGGTCAACAGGGACGAGCTGATCGCCCGTATCCACGCGATCGTCCGCCGCTCGAAGGGCCATGCGCAATCGGTGATCGAAACGGGCCGCATCCGTGTCAACCTCGACGCCAAGACGGTCGACGTGGACGGGGAACCTGTGCACCTCACCGGAAAGGAATACCAGATGCTGGAGCTTCTCTCCCTGCGCAAGGGCACGACGCTGACGAAGGAGATGTTCCTCAACCATCTCTATGGCGGCATGGATGAGCCGGAACTGAAGATCATCGATGTGTTCATCTGCAAGCTGCGCAAGAAACTCGCCACCGCGACGGGCGGCGAAACGCATATCGATACGGTCTGGGGGCGAGGGTATGTCATGCGCGATCCGGTTTCCGATACCCGCGAGATGCGCAGGACGGCCTGACCCTTTGACGCCCCGCGCGCGCCGCACTATCCCCTGATGGAGAAGCGAAACGCGGGGGGGCCTCGATGGCGACCGATCCGGCAGATGTCGATATCGAGGCCTTGAGCGAAGAGGAGGCCCGCGCGATCCTGAAAGAGCTCGGCGAGCGGATCGCGAGGGCGGATCGGGCCTATCACCGGGACGACGCCCCGATGATGAGCGATGCCGAATACGACGCGCTCCGCCGCCTCAACGCCGCCATCGAGGCGCGGTTTCCGGCACTGATCCGCGCCGACAGCCCGTCCACCCGCGTGGGCTTCGCGCCCGCCGAAGGGTTCGGCAAGATCACCCATGCAGTGCCCATGCTGTCCCTCTCCAACGCCTTCTCCGATGAGGACGTGGTGGAGTTCGACGCACGCATCCGCCGCTTCCTCAACCTCGATGCCGCGCCGCGCTATACCGCCGAGCCGAAGATCGACGGGCTTTCCCTCTCCCTGCGCTACGAGGACGGCGCGCTCGTGCAGGCCGCGACGCGGGGCGACGGGCAGGTGGGCGAGAACGTCACCGCCAACGCCCGCACCATCACCGACATTCCCGAACGTATCGAGGGCGCGCCGGAGATCCTCGAAGTCCGCGGAGAGGTCTACATGAGCCATGCCGATTTCGCCGCGCTGAACGCGCGCGCGGCCGAAACGGGCGGCAAGGTCTTCGCCAATCCGCGCAACGCGGCGGCCGGCTCTCTCCGTCAGCTCGATGCCCGCATCACCGCCGCCCGGCCCCTGCGCTTCTTCGCCTATGCCTGGGGTGCGCTCTCCGAACCGCTGGCCGAAACCCAGTCCGGCGCGCTCGAACGCCTTGCCGATTTCGGCTTCGCGGTGAACCCGCTGACGGAAACCTGCGACGGGCCGGAGGCGATGATCGCCCATTATCGGCACATAGGCGCGGCGCGGCCCGATCTCGGCTACGATATCGATGGTGTCGTCTACAAGGTCGACGATCTGGACCTGCAACGCAGGCTCGGCTTCCGCTCCAACAATCCCCGCTGGGCG
>JBMYPI010000192.1:0-4670 GCA_049600155.1 Rubricella sp. | reverse complement strand
ACTCACCTTCACCATAACCTCCCCCAAGCTGCGGATCGCGGACCACACCGGCGTGCCCGACAGCTTTCGTGGCACCGGCGCCGGTCGCGCACTCGTGGAGCGGCTTGTCGCCGATGCGCGGGCGGAGGGGTGGAAGATCATGCCGCTCTGCCCCTTCGTGAACGGCCTGCGCAAACGCCACCCCGAATGGGCGGACGTGTTCACCGGCTGATCCACTCCACCGCGCCGCGCCCCGCCGCGCGGCCCGTGGCGAGGCAAGCGGTGATGAGATATCCACCCGTGGGTGCGTCCCAATCGAGCATCTCCCCGGCGGCGAAAACGCCGGGGAGGGCACGAACCATCATGGAATCGTCCAGCGCATCCCATGGCAGGCCACCCGCCGTTGAGATCGCCTCATCGAGAGGCGCGGGCGCCGCCAGATGGATCGGAGCCGCCTTGATCCTTCGGGCAAGAGCGGCAGCATCATCCGGAAGTGGCCCTGCCTCTCTCAACAACGCGGCCCGAACGCCGCTCAGGCCCAGAACCTTGCGCAGATGGTTCGAGAGGCTGGCCTTGCCGCGCGGACGGGCCAGGCGCGAGGCGATATCCCTCTCGCTCCGGCCCGGCACGAGATCGAGCAGAATCGTCACGCCATCCGGGCCCATTCGATCCACGATCTCCCGTGAAACGGCATAGACGGCGCTCCCCTCCACCCCGCGTTCCGAAACGACGAACTCTCCCTGCACGCGCGCATCACCCACGGTGATCGCGACGGGTTTCACCGGCGCACCGGCGAAACGGCGGACCTGTTCGCTCCAGTCAACGAGGAAACCGCAATTGGACGGGCGAAAGGGCATCGTCTGAATGCCGTGGCGCGCAAGGAGCAGCGGCCAGGCACCGTCCGATCCGAGGCGCGCCCAGCTTCCACCCCCCAGCGCGAGGATGATCGCTTCGGCCTCGACCTCCACAGGGCCTTGAGGTGTTTCAAAGGTGGCGAGACCCGTTTCCAGGGCGATGAGCCGCCAACGCGTCCGCGCCTCCACACCCCTGGCGGTCAACCGCGCAAGCCAGGCCCGCAGGAGGGGCGAAGCCTTCATGGAAACCGGAAAGACGCGCCCCGATGAGCCGGTGAAGACGGGCTGGCCGAGCGCTTCCGCCCACGCTCTCACCTCCCTGGCACCGAAGCCGTGCACAAGCGCCTTAAGGGCGGGCGCGTCCCGATAAGCGGGCGTGAGATCCTCCTCGTCCTTCGTGAGGTTGAGGCCCGACTTTCCCGCCATCAGGAACTTGCGCCCGAGGCTCGGCATCCTGTCGGCGATGAGGCAGGCGCGCCCCGCCTCGGCGACACTCTCCGCCGCGGCAAGTCCCGCCGGGCCGCCGCCGACGATGAGCACCTCGGTGGAGACCCTCGCCATCACGCCGCTCAGAATTCGCGGCTGAAGCTCAATTCCAGCTCCGTCCGCGTGTAGTCGTAGAAGGGAACATTGCTCGATTGCACCGTATGGGTGACGCCAAGCCGTGGCGCGGCGCCGAACACTTCGAAGCGCGAACTGAGGACCGAGATCGAGGCTTCGCTGAACCGGTCCTCCCGCGCGAAGGTCTGTGAGGGAAAGATGTCGTCATAGTCGCGCAGACCGGTGCGGATTTCCCCGCCCACGGTGAAACCGCCGCCGAAGGCGCGATACCCCCCGAAGGCGATACTGCCCCCGCTATAGGCGAAGTGGTCCCGCTCGTCCGCTGTCGCCCAGTCGTGGATGATCGTGGCATGGACACCTGCCGTTGCCGATAGGCGCCGGTCGAGGCGCAGGCTCAGCGTGTTCGTGCGGATCGCGGAGCCCGGGCTTTCATGGGTCACACGGCGGATCGAACTGAACTCCCCGTTCACCGTCCATCGGGGGCTGAGCGCACGGCGATGTCCGACGCGAAACCCGAGCCCGTAGTCCAGGTCTTCGTAGTCGAGCCAGCGGCGATCCCCGATCGCCTCCACGGTGGTGCGGCGGGAGCGCTCCCCGATCAGGAGACCGATCCGGGTATCGAGGACGAACCGGTCGAAGCGGGTTTCCTCGTAGTCGTTCAACGTGACGGACCCGGCGGCATAGGCCGTCAACGCCTCGCCGAGGGGCCAGCTCGCGCGCATGTTTGCCCCCAGCTCCAGCCCGACACCGGAGGTCTCCCGCGAGTCTTCGCTGATGACGAAAGGGAGACCGCCGATATTGATCGTCGTCGCCGATGTGCCGCTGTTGATGTTCGTCGAAGGCAGGATGCCGAGCGAACCGCCGAAACTGATGCCGCCCTGCCCGCCGAGCCTGTCGATCAACGCCTCGAGCTGCGCCCGCTCATCCGTCGTCTCGACGCCCTCCGAAAGGATCGAGAGATGGAAGGCCGCCCCTTCGGCGTTGCCCTGTGCCGCCAGAACCTGCGCGAGATCGTAGCGCACCCGGTCGAATTCGGGGCGCAGCTCCAGAATGCGCCGGAGCACCGCCTCCGCTTCCTCCAGGTTCCCGGTTGCCGCGAGGATCCTCGCCTGAAGATAGGCCGCCTGGAACGGCGTATCGCCCTCGGTGAACTCCGACCGGACGAGAAGGGCCTGCGCCGTTTCGAACTCGCCGGCGTCTATCAATGTGGTCAGAACGCCGATTCGCTGCGGCTGGCTGAGCGATCCCCATTCGACCGTCGTTTGCGCCTGAACCGGCGCGGCGAGCAGGAAGACGGCGAGAAGGGCGAACGCGATCCGTGTCATGGAGCGTTCCTGAAACGGGCCCGCGACAAGATCAAGGCCAAGCCCCGCCTTCGCTCAGAAAAACGCCTGCAACCCCGTTTGTGCGCGGCCGAGGATCAGGGCGTGGACGTCGTGGGTGCCTTCGTAGGTGTTGACCGTTTCGAGGTTCTGGGCGTGGCGCATGACGTGGTATTCGGCCATGATCCCGTTGCCGCCATGCATGTCCCGCGCCATCCGAGCGATATCGAGCGCCTTGCCGCAATTGTTGCGCTTCATCAGGCTGATGATCTCCGGCGCGGCGGTGCCCTCCTCCAGCATCCGGCCGAGCCGCAGCGCGCCCTGCAGGCCGAGCGCGATCTCCGTCTGCATGTCGGCGAGCTTCTTCTGGATCAGTTGCGTCTGCGCCAGCGGGCGGCCGAACTGGGTGCGCTCCAGCGTGTAGGCGCGGGCCCGATGCCAGCAGTCTTCCGCTGCGCCCATGACACCCCAACTGATGCCGTAGCGTGCGCGGTTGAGACAGCCGAAAGGCCCTTTCAACCCCTCCACATTCGGCAGGAGCGCCTCTTCGCCGACCTCGACATCCTCCATCACGATCTCGCCCGTCACCGAGGCCCGCAAGCTCAGCTTGCCCCCGATCTTCGGCGCCGAAAGCCCGCGCATCCCCTTCTCCAGAACGAAGCCGCGGATCGCGCCCCCATGGGCCTCCGACTTCGCCCAGACCACGAAGACATCCGCGATCGGGCTGTTGGAAATCCACATCTTCGCGCCGTTCAGCCGGTAACCGCCATCGGTCTTCTTCGCCGTCGTCTTCATGCCCGCGGGGTCCGATCCCGCATCGGGCTCGGTCAGGCCGAAACAGCCGATCAGCGTTCCGGCGGCGAGGCCGGGCAGGTATTTCCGCCGCTGCTCCTCCGAGCCGTAGGCATGGATGGGATACATCACCAGCGAGGACTGGACCGACATCATCGAGCGATAGCCCGAATCCACCCGCTCCACCTCCCGCGCGACGAGGCCATAGGTCACATAGCCCGCGCCCAGCCCGCCATATTCCTCCGGGATCGTGACGCCCAGAAGCCCCATTTCCCCCATCTCCGCGAAGATCTCGGGCGCCACCGTCTCGTTCAGATACGCCTCCGTCACCCGCGGCAGGAGCTTGCCCTGTGCGTAGGATCGGGCGCTGTCCGCCACCATCCGCTCATCCTCGGTGAGTTGATCGGTCAGGCGGAACGGATCCGTCCAGTCGAAGGCGGAGAGGGAGGGGCCGTGGCCTGTGGAGCGTCCGTCGGGCATCAGATCATGTCCTTGCGGGTCATCTTTTCCAGAAGCGGCAGGACGGCGGAGAAATCCATGCCCCGACCATCGCCGCTGACGAAGGCATCATAGAACGCGGTGGCATGCGCGCCCAGAGGGGTCGCGGCATCCGCCGCTTCGGCCGCCTGCTGGCTGAGGTTGAGGTCCTTGAGCATGAGTTCGGCGGCGAAACCCGGCTTGTAGCCGTTATCCGCAGGCGATTGCGGGCCGACACCGGGCGCGGGGCAATAGGCGTTCATGCTCCAGGAATAACCCGAAGAGGTGCTGACCACGTCGAACATCTTTTGCCGGTCCAGCCCCAGCTTGTCGGCGAGCGCGAAGGCCTCGCATGTGCCGATCATCGTGATGCCGAGGATCATGTTGTTGCAGATCTTGGCCGCCTGCCCCGCACCCGCATCCCCGCAATGAACGGCCTTCTGCCCCATGATCCCGAACAGCGGTTCGGCCTTGGCGAAGGCCGCATCCGAGCCACCAGCCATGAAGGTCAACGTGCCCGCCGCCGCCCCGCCGATGCCGCCGGAAACCGGCGCGTCCACGGCAAGGAGCCCGGCCGCAACGGCATCCGCGGCGACCGCCCGGGCGCTTTCCACATCGACGGTGGAGCAGTCGATCAGGACCGCGCCCTGGTCCATCGCCGGAATGATTTCGGAGGAAACGGCCC
>JBMYPI010000191.1:0-4689 GCA_049600155.1 Rubricella sp. | reverse complement strand
CCCGGCTTCTCCGCCGAAGTGGTGTCGCTCGACGCCGGGGCGGAGGAACGGCTCGAGCGAAGCGCCGGCATGTCGGTCGAAGACCTTTCGGGTTTCCCGGGAAGCGTAGAGGCGAGGGCCTTCGATCTCGACGGTGACGGGGCGACCGAACTCTGCGTGGAGGCGCAGACGACCGCGACCTGTTCGGTCGGTCCCGTCTTCTGCCTCATGATCGTCCTCGGCGCAGCGCCTGACAGGCCGCTGCTGCTCGAAGTCGCCGCCCATGCCATCCGGCCCGGGCCGGTCGGATCGTTGGGCTGGCACGAACTCGTCACCGCACATGATCGGGGCGAGGGCCCCGTGGAAACACGCTACGAGATGACACCGGACGGGCGCTACGCGCCGATCTCCGGGCAATAGGGAGACAAGGACATGGCAGACCTCTCCACCGATTTCGTCGGTATCAAGAGCCCCAATCCCTTCTGGCTCGCCTCCGCGCCTCCGACGGACAAGGAATACAACGTCGTGCGTGCGTTCAAGGCGGGTTGGGGCGGCGTGGTCTGGAAGACCCTCGGCGAGGCAGGCCCGCCTGTCGTCAACGTCAACGGCCCGCGTTACGGCGCGATCTGGGGCGCCGATCGCCGTCTGCTGGGCCTGAACAACATCGAACTGATCACCGACCGCCCGCTGGAGGTGAACCTTCGGGAGATCAAGCAGGTCAAGCGCGACTGGCCCGATCGCGCGATGGTCGTCTCGATCATGGTGCCCTGCGAGGAGGATGCCTGGAAACGCATTCTGCCGCTTGTCGAGGATACCGGCGCGGACGGGATCGAACTGAATTTCGGCTGCCCCCACGGCATGAGCGAGCGGGGCATGGGATCCGCGGTCGGGCAGGTTCCCGAATACATCGAGATGGTCACCCGCTGGTGCAAGCAGAACACCCGCATGCCGGTGATCGTGAAGCTCACGCCGAACATCACCGATATCCGCTATCCCGCACGGGCGGCGAAGGCCGGCGGTGCCGATGCGGTCAGCCTGATCAACACGATCAGTTCGATCACTTCGGTGGACCTCGACAGTTTCAGCCCCGAGCCCTCGATCGACGGCAAGGGATCGCATGGCGGATATTGCGGCCCCGCGGTGAAACCCATCGCGCTTAACATGGTCGCGGAGATCGCCCGCGATCCCGAAACCCATGGACTGCCCATTTCCGGTATCGGCGGCGTGACGACATGGCGGGACGCGGCGGAATTCATCGCGCTCGGCGCGGGGACCGTCCAGGTCTGCACGGCGGCGATGACCTATGGCTTCAAGATCGTGGAGGAGATGATTTCGGGCCTGTCGGGTTACATGGACGAGAAGGGCTACGACAGCATCGATGATTTCCGCGGCCGCGCCGTGCCCAATGTCACCGACTGGCAGTATCTCAACCTCAACTACGTCACCAAGGCCCGGATCGATCAGGATGCCTGCATCAAGTGCGGCCGCTGCTATGCCGCCTGCGAGGACACGTCGCACCAGGCCATCGGCATCGGCGAGGGCCGCGTCTTCGAGGTCATCGACGCCGAATGCGTGGCCTGCAACCTCTGCGTCAACGTCTGCCCGGTCGAGGATTGCATCACGATGGAGCGTCTGGAACCCGGCGTGGTCGATGCGCGCACCGGCAAGACAGTCGAAGCCGAGCCTTCGGACTGGACGCAGCACCCCAACAATCCCAGCCGGATCGCTGCGGAGTGAAGGACCGGACGGCCCCAACCGGGGCCGCCGACCTTCGATCCGATCGCGACGAACGCGCGCGCGGACATGCCGCGATGGCTCTCTTCGCGGTGCTGGTCGCGGGGTCGTTCAGCCTTGGCGGGCAGATCGCGAACCTCGTCGCGCCGCAGGCCCTCACCGCGCTGCGGTTCGGGATTGCCGCCGTCATCATGGGTGTGGCGGCCCATGCGCTGATCGGCCTGCGGCGGGATCATGCGCGGGCGCCGTGGCGCTATCTCGCGCTCGGTGGGCTCTTCTGCATCTATTTCGTGACGATGTTCGAGGGGTTGAAGACCGCGCCACCGGTCTCGACCGCCGCCGTCTTCACCCTGACGCCGATCCTTTCGGGCCTGTTCGGCTACTGGCTTCTGGGGCAGGCCACCACGGGGCGCATGGCCGCCGCGCTCGCGCTCGGCGGCATCGGCGCGCTCTGGGTCATCTTCCGGGCGGACCTCGCCGCGCTCCTTGCCTTCGAAATCGGCCAGGGCGAGGCGATCTTCTTCGTCGGATGTATCGCGCATGCGCTCTACACGCCTCTGGTGGCGAAGCTCAACCGGGGCGAGCCGCCGCTCGTCTTCACCTTCGGAACGCTTGCCGCCGGGTTCCTTATCCTGACCATCATCGCCGCGCCGGACCTGATCGCGACGGATTGGGCGGCGCTTCCGCCGATCTTCTGGATCACGCTCGCCTATCTCTCCGTCGCCGCGAGCGCGATCACCTTCCTTCTCGTGCAATACGCCGCCCTGCGCCTGAAATCGGCGAAGGTGATGGCCTATACCTACCTCACGCCATCGGTCGTGATCCTTTGGGAAGGCGTGCTCTGGTCCGACTGGCCCCGCGCGGCGATCCTCATCGGCGTCGCGGCGACGATCCTCGCGCTGTCTCTGCTGTTGAAGGAATAGCGCCTCAGCGCGGATCGAGACCGCGGAAGAAGAGGGTCTCCAGGAACGCGGCGGCGTCATGGAAGCGGCCTTCGCCCTCGTCGCCCAGAACGGCGCGGACCTGCACGTCGAAATCGGCGTAGTGCTGCGTCGTCGCCCAGATGGCGAAGATCAGGTGGTAGGGGTCGATGCGCGCGATCTTGCCTTGCGCCATCCAGCGGCGCAGGATCGCGGCCTGGCTGTCCACCAGCGCCTTGAGCGGGCCTTCCAGAACATGGCCGATCCGGGGCGCGCCCTGCACGATTTCGTTGGCGAAGAGGCGGCTTTCGCGGGGGTAGTCACGGGCCATTTCCAGCTTGCGCAGGATATAGGCCCGGATCTCGCGCCGCGGATCGCCGTCGGGATCGAGGGCGCGGAGCGGGTCGAGCCACTCCTCCAGAAGCCGTTCCAGAAGCTGGATATGGATCGCTTCCTTGCCCTCGAAATAGTAGAGGAGATTGGGTTTGGACAGGCCCGCCCGATCGGCGATCTGGTCGAGCGTCGCGCCCCGGAACCCGTGCTGGGAGAACACGTCGAGCGCGGCCTCCAGGATCGCCTCGCGCTTCTCGCGCTGGATGCGTGTGCGCGGCGCGGTGGCTGTTTGCGTCATCGGCGCGGTCCTTCGCCCAAAGGTCCCTTGACTGGCCCCCTGCCTCTGGTAGCGTTTTTTTAACAAATGGTCAAAAGACCGCCGCGCCGCATAGGCGCATGACAGCAGGAGCCAGCGATGTCCGATCGCACCGCCACCATTCCCAACGATCTCAACGCCTTCTGGATGCCGTTCACCGCGAACCGGCAGTTCAAGAAGGCGCCACGGATGTTCGTCTCGGCGGAGGGGATGCACTATACCACCGCCGATGGCCGACAGGTTCTCGATGGCACGGCGGGGCTGTGGTGCTGCAACGCGGGTCACAAGCGGCCGAAGATCGTCAAGGCGATCCAGGATCAGGCGGAGGAGCTCGACTACGCCCCGGCCTTCCAGATGGGCCACCCCAAGGCGTTCGAACTGGCGAACCGGCTCGTGAGCATCGCACCCGAGCCGTTCGAACACGCCTTCTTCGTCAATTCCGGGTCCGAGGCGGTGGAGACGGCGCTGAAGATCGCGCTGGCCTATCACCGCGCTAAGGGGGATGCCGCGCGCACCCGCCTTATCGGGCGGGAGCGGGGCTATCACGGAGTGAATTTCGGGGGTATCTCCGTCGGCGGCATCGTGAACAACCGCAAGTTCTTCGGCAGCCTGCTGACCGGCGTGGATCACCTGCCGCACACCCACCTGCCCGAGCACAACGCGTTTTCCAAGGGCCAGCCCGAGCATGGCGCGCATCTGGCCGACGAGCTGGAGCGGATCGTCGCGTTGCACGGGCCCGAAACCATCGCCGCCGTGATCGTGGAGCCGATGGCGGGCTCCACCGGCGTATTGATCCCGCCCAAGGGCTACCTCCAGCGCCTGCGGGAGATCTGCACGAAGCACGGCATCCTGCTGATCTTCGACGAGGTCATCACCGGGTTCGGCCGCATCGGCGGGGCCTTCGCCGCCGAAACCTTCGGCGTGATGCCCGACATGATCACCTGTGCGAAGGGTCTCACGAACGGGGTGATCCCGATGGGCGCGGTCCTCTGCACCGCAGAGATCCACGACGCGTTCATGCAGGGCCCCGAGAACATGATCGAGTTGTTCCACGGCTATACCTATTCGGGCAACCCGATCGCTTCCGCCGCCGGCATAGCGACGCTCGAAACCTATGCCGAGGAGGGCCTGTTCGAGCGCGCCCACGAGCTGGGCGCCTACTGGCAGGACGCGGTGCATTCGCTGAGCGGCCTGCCCCATGTCATCGACTGCCGGAACCTCGGCCTCATCGCGGGGATCGAGCTTGAACCCATCGCGGGCAAGCCGACGGCCCGCGCCTTCGAGGCATTCCTGCGGGCCTACGACAAGGGCATCCTGATCCGCACGACCGGCGACATCATCGCCCTTTCCCCGCCGCTCATCATCGAGAAGAGCCATATCGACGAGCTGTTCGGCACGCTGGCGGAT
>JBMYPI010000190.1:0-4720 GCA_049600155.1 Rubricella sp. | reverse complement strand
GCGTCAGCCCGTCGGCCGACGGTTTGCCGACGCCCGAACGCACCAGGCCCCGCAGACCGGCAACGCGCACGGTGTAGAACTCATCGAGGTTGGAGCCCGAGATCGACAGGAACCGCACCCGCTCCAGAAGCGGGACCGCCGGGTTCTCGGCTTCCTCCAGCACGCGCCAATTGAAGGAAAGCCAGGAAAGCTCTCGGTTGAAGAAGCGATCGGGTCCGGCCACGTCGAACTCCGGTTCGACGGGCACGGGCAGCGGCGTGCGGAGGAAATCGGCCTTTGTCATGGGCTCCTGTCTGTGTCGCGATCGGTGACGGAACGGTGACGCCCGCTCATGCGAGGCCGAGTTCGTGCCTGATGAACGGTATCGTCACCGGCTTGCGCGCCGCAAGGGACGCCGCATCGAGACGCGCAACGATCTCCTGGGCGGCGGCGAGGGACCGTTCGATCCTGAGCGAAAGGAAGGCGATGGCATCGCGCGACACGTCGACCTGCCGGTCGGCGAAAAGCTTCGTCATCACGGCTCCGAGAAGCGTCTCATCCGGCGCACCCAGCGCCACGGCGGTGACGGAGGCGGCGCGCGAGGCGAGATCGGGCAGCGTGAAGCCGATGCGGCTTGCGGGCAGGCGGGACGTCAGAAGGAGTGGCCGCGCTTCGGCCGCGCAGAGGTTGTAGAGGTGAAAAAGGGCGCTTTCCCGGTCCGGCGGGAGGGCCTCGACCCGCTCGACGGCGATGCCCGGGTAGTCCGCGAGCACGGGCACCAGGTCTTCGGAGAGTTCGGGGGCATCGACGATGGCGGCGTCCGCGTCCTTCGCCCAGACATGCGCAAGATGGGTCTTCCCCGAGCCTGCCGGCCCGGTGAGCCAGAGCCGCGCATCGGGCCAGTCCCGCCACGCGTCGATCATCCCCAGCGCGACCGCGTTGCTCGTCGACGCGAAGAATGCAGCGCGCGCATGGTCCGGTCGGGGGGCGAGATCGAGGGTGAGTTGGCGCCTGTCCGTCATGCCCCGGTATCTGGCCCGCGATAGAGCTTGGACTGGAGATACTGCCGCACGCCGAACCGCGCCATCACGCCGATGGATGCCGCGACGGGCACGGCGATCAGCATGCCGGTGAAGCCGAACAGCGACCCGAACGCGGACAGCGCGAAGATGAGCCAGACCGGATGCAGCCCGACGGACCCGCCGACAAGCTTGGGGGTGAGGATGTTGCCCTCGACGGCCTGTCCCACCGCGAAAACGCCCGCTACGGCCGCGATCCAGACCCAGTCCCCCCAGAACTGGAAGAGCGCAACGCCAAGCGACAGGAGCCCGCCGAGGATGGCGCCGACGAAGGGAATGAAGGAGATCAGCCCGGCGAAGAGGCCGATCACCAGCCCGAATTGCAGCCCGACGACCGTAAGCGCGACGGCGTAGAACGTCCCCAGTATCACGCACACGGTGAGTTGCCCGCGCACGAACCCGGCAAGCACGCGGTCGATCTCTCCTGCGACGGACCGGATCGTGTCCGCGTGCTGTCGCGGCAGCCAGCCGTCGATGCGCTCGACCATGTGATCCCAATCGAGAAGCAGATAGAAGGCGACGACCGGTGTGACGACGAGAAGAACGATGAAATCCACGATGGCGAGGCCACCGGCGAGCACCGTCTGGATCAGACCCGCGGCCCGTTCGCGGATCGTGTCGGTGGCGGAGGCCAGTGCGTTTCGCAGCGGTGTGCCTTCCTCGAAAAGATCGGGAAACCGCTCGCCGAGCCAGTTGCGCAACGCCTCGGAATAGCCGGGGAATGCCTCGGTCAGGCCGCGGATCTGGTCGATCATCAGCGGGATGAGGATCAGCAGAGTCCCGATCATCAGGAGCACGATCCCGGCCGTTATGACGACCGTCGCCCAGACACGGCTGAACCCGCGCCGCTCCAGCCTGTCGGCGACGGGATCGAGGAAATAGGCCATCGCCGCGCCCGCGACGAAGGGCAGAAGCGTGTCGTTGACGATCCACAGCAGGAAACCGAAGACGAGGAACGCCCCCGTCCACCACATGATCTGTTCGCGTGCGCTCAATGCCATCGGCAGCCCCCGGTCGCGGTCCGTTCCCAACTGATGGCGTGTGCGCCTGCCAAGAGCAAGCCCGCGATCAGAGCGTGATGGGTTCCAGCACCTCCGGCTCGATCACGGTCACGCCCGGGAGTTCCGCCTCGAGCACTTCCGCCGACTGTTCGAGCAGCGGGAAGGTTCGGTAATGGCAGGGGATGACCGTATCGAAATCGAAGAAGGTCTTCGCGGCGTAGGCAGCGCGGCGCATGTCCATCGTGAAATGGCCGCCCGCGCAGAGGAGCCCGATATCGGGCGCGTGCAGCGCCTGGAACACGGCCATGTCGGCCATCACGTCGGTATCGCCGGAAAAATAGATCGTCTTGCCCTCGCCCGCGATCATGTAGCCGGCCTCGCCACCGGCGTAGCGGGGGCCATCGGGCGTCGTCAGGCTCGAGGAATGCGCGGCGCTGACCATCGTGATCCGCACATCGCCCTGCGTCACCGTTCCGCCCTTGTTGAAGCCGACCGTCGCGATCCCCTCGCTCTCGGCCCAGTAGCTCATCAGATCGAAAATCCCGATCACGGGAATCGAAAGCTCCTTCGCGATGGCGATCACGTCGGAGGCGTGGTCGCCGTGCCCGTGGCTGAGAAGGATCGCCGTCGCCCCGCCGATCGCGTCGGCCCGCCGTGCGTCGGGAAACATCGGATTGCCCGAGAGCCAGGGATCGACGAGCAGGACCTCGCCCGCGATCTCGATCCGGAAACCGGCATGGCCGAGCCAGATGATCTTCATTGTCGTTCCTCCCCGTTTCATGACTAGGTTTCTTCTGGAGCAAAGGAGACCACGGCGATGGATTGGTGGCAACAGAGCGACAACTACTGCGAGCGGACGGACTTCTCCTTCTGGTCCGAACCGCTCAACGCGGTGACGAATATCGCCTTCATCCTGTCGGTCCTGATCGTGTTCGCGATCCTGCGGCGGGAGGGTCGCCTGGCGCTGTGGGAGGGGACACTGCTGGCGATTCTCTCCGCCATCGGGATCGGATCCTTCCTGTTCCACACCTTCGCGACAAGCTGGGCCGCGCTGGCGGACGTCTTGCCGATCCTGTTGTTCATCCTCGTCTATGTCGGCGTGGCGACAGTGCGGTTCTTCGGCCTGCCGTGGTGGGCGGGGCCGGTCGCCGTCGTTCTGTTCTTTCCCTACGCTTTCGCGGTCGGCGCCGCCGTGTCGGCGACGGTGGGGGATCTCAACGGTTCGGTCGCCTATGTTCCCGTGCCGATCCTGATCCTGATCTACGCCGCTCTTCTGTGGCGGCGCGCGCCGCGAACGGCACGGGGGCTCGCCATCGGCGCGGCGATCCTTGTCGTCAGCCTGACGGCGCGCACGGTGGACGAGGCGGTTTGCGATGCCTTTCCCATCGGCACGCATATCTTCTGGCACATCCTCAACGGGATCATGCTGGGGTGGATGATCCTGGTTCTGGCACGGGGCGGCGACCCGCGTAAGGCGTCGACCTGAAATTCTCGGAAGATTCTTCGAGCGGAGAATCCTCGGCCCGCTCCGCCCGCTTGCCCTTGGCCCCGGCCCTCGCTACACCCGCCCGCGACCGCTGCAAAGGAACGCGCCGATGTCCATCGATGTGAAGACCGCCGCCCGTGTCGCTCATCTCGCCCGGATCCGGGTCGAGGAGGAGCGCCTGCCCGATCTCGCCCGGGAGCTCTCCGCCGTGCTCGACTTCATGGAACAGCTCGGCGAAGTGGATGTCGATGGCGTGGAGCCGATGACCTCCGTCACGCCGATGGCGCTCAAGCGGCGGGAAGACGAGATCACCGATGGCGGCATCCAGGACAAGGTTCTGGCGAACGCGCCCGACGCGCGGGAAGGCTTCTTCGCTGTGCCCAAGGTGGTGGAGTAAGCGACGATGACCGATCTCAACGCTCTCACGATCGCCGCTGCCCGCGACGCGCTCCGCAAGGGAGACGTGACCGCGACCGAACTGACCGACGCCTGCCTTTCAGCCATCGAGGGCGCGGGTGCGCTCAACGCCTTCGTCACCCACACACCCGAAAAGGCGCGGGAGATGGCGAAGGCCGCGCAGGATCGCATCGCGGCGGGGGACGCGCCCGCGATGTGCGGCATCCCCATCGGGATCAAGGATCTCTTCGCGACGGAAGGCACGCCCACGCGCGCGGCCTCCGCGATCCTCGGCGATTTCAAACCGCCTTATGAAAGCACGGTGACCACGAATCTGTGGAACGCGGGCGCGGTGATGCTCGGCAAGCTCAACATGGACGAGTTCGCAATGGGCTCCTCCAACGAGCATTCGGTCTATGGCCCGGCCGTCAGCCCCTGGCGGCGCGCGGGAGACGAGACGCCGATCACCGCGGGCGGGTCTTCGGGCGGTTCGGCATCGGCCGTGGCGGCCGATCTCTGCCTCGGCGCGACGGGGACGGATACCGGCGGTTCGATCCGCCAGCCCGCCGCCTTCACGGGAACCGTCGGCGTGAAACCGACCTACGGGCGCTGTTCCCGCTGGGGGATCGTGGCCTTCGCCTCCTCGCTCGACCAGGCGGGGCCGATGGCGCATGACGTACGCGATTGCGCGATCATGCTCGGCGCGATGGCGGGGTTCGACCCGAAGGATTCGACCAGCCTCGACCTGCCGGTTCCCGATTGGGAAGCGAAGCTGAGTT
>JBMYPI010000189.1:0-4863 GCA_049600155.1 Rubricella sp. | reverse complement strand
GCTCGGCGGTTCTCACGGGCCGGAGGATATCGCACTACATCCCGACGGTTCGGTCTGGACGACAACGGTGGACGGAACCCTCTGGCGGGTCGAAGGGCGCGACGCACTGGAGATCGGCCGGTTGTCGGAGCGCCCGCTTGGCCTCGAATGGGGCCCCGATGGCGCGCTCTATATCGCCGATACGAGCCTCGGCCTTCTGCGCTGGACGCCTGACGGCGGGACGGAGGTCCTCGTCGATCGTCTGGAAGGTGCCCCGCTTCTCTACGCCAACCAGCTTGCGGTCGGCTCCGACGGGGCGGTCTGGTTCACGGTATCCACGCGCCGGTTCGATCCACGCACGGAGAGCACGCTGTCGGCGTCGGTCGAAGACCTCTGGGAACATCAGACCACCGGCCTCGTCGCCCGCTGGCGGGAGGATGAGGGCGTGCGCGTCGTCGCCCGCGATCTGAGTTTCGCCAACGGGATCGCCCTGACCGCGGCGGAGGATGCGCTGCTTGTCGCCGAGACCGGAACCTACGCCATCCACCGCTACGCCATCGACGGGGATACCCTCGGCCCACGGGAAACGATCATCGACGCGCTTCCGGGATTCCCCGACAACATACAGCCACAGGGCGACGGCACGTTCTGGATCGGGCTCGTCTCCCCGCGCCGCGCGATCGGCGACATCCTCGCGCCTTTTCCCACGTTGCGGGAAGTGGTCTGGCGCCTGCCCGAATGGGTGCGGCCCGGCCCCGTGTTCCACGGCGCACTCCTGCGGATCGATGCCGATGGCCGGATCGTGGACCAGTTGCAGGACCCCGCGGGGGCCTATCCGCTCGTTACGGGCGGGGTCATCTCCGGTGGGCATCTCCATGTCTCGTCGCTCGGGGCTGAGGGCCTCGGCGTGATGGACGCGCCATGACGGCGGCCGTCCTCGCGCTATCCTGCTTGCCATGACGCCCTTCGCCGAGCTTCTCGAACAGCTTGCCTTCACGCCCGGGCGGAACGGCAAGCTTGCGCTTCTGCGCCGGTATTTCGCCGCGACGCCCGATCCCGACAGGGGCTGGGCGCTCGCCGCGCTTGCGGGCACGCTCGATCTGCCGCACCTGACCTCTTCGGTCATTCGGGGGCTGATCGAGGAGCGCGTCGATCCGGTCCTGTTCCGTCTGAGCTACGACTATGTCGGCGATCTGGCGGAGACGGTCGCGCTGCTGTGGCCCGAGGGGGCGAAGGAGGAGGCGCCGGGCCTCGACGAGGTCGTCCGCCGCCTCAACGCCGCTTCGCGGCTCGACCGGCCGGGCGTGCTCGCCGGGATGCTGGACCGGCTCGGCCAGACGGGGCGCCATGCGTTGATCAAGCTTTGCACGGGCGGGATGCGCGTGGGTGTCTCGACAAGACTCGTGCAGACCGCGCTCGCCGACGAAGACCGCCCGCTCGACCGGATATCGGAGCTCTGGTTCGCGCTGGATCCACCCTATACGGAGCTCTTCGCCTGGCTCGAAGGCGGCCCGGAGCCGCAGGTGGACCTCTCCCTCGCCTTCCGCCCCGTGATGCTGGCCACGCCGCTGGAGGAGGACAGGATCGAGACGCTCGATCCCGCGCAGTATAGCGCCGAATGGAAGTGGGACGGGATCCGCATTCAGGCGGTCGCCACGCCAGGCGGCCGGAGGCTCTACACGAGGACGGGGGAGGATATCTCCAAGGGATTTCCCGACGTGATCGAGGCGATGGACTGGCACGGCTGCCTCGATGGCGAGCTTCTGATCATGGACGGGCAGGGGGGCGTTGCCCCCTTTTCCGTCCTCCAGACGAGGATCAACCGCAAGCGCGTGACGCGGAAGATGCTCACCGAGGCCCCTGCCTTCATCCGCGCCTACGACATGCTCGACGACAATGGCGAGGATATCCGCCCCCTTCCGCTGGAGGAGCGCCGCGCGCGGCTTGCGGCCTGGCATGAGCGGGTCCGGCCCGAACGGCTCGATCTCTCCGCCGATGTCCCGTTTTCGCGATGGTGCGAGCTGCGGGCAATTCGCGACGGCGCGCGTACCGACGCGATGGAGGGCCTGATGCTCAAGCGGCTCGGTGAGCCTTACGTCGCGGGGCGGCCGGTGGGTCCGTGGTTCAAGTGGAAACGCGAGCCGCTGGAGGCCGATTGCGTGCTCATGTATGCGCAACGCGGGCACGGCAAACGGTCGAGCTATTATTCCGACTACACGTTCGGCGCCTGGGCGGATGGGCCGGACGGGCCGATTCTGCTGCCGGTCGGCAAGGCCTATTCGGGTTTCACCGACAGGGAACTGGAGCGGCTCGACCGCTGGGTGCGGGACAATTTCACCGAACGGTTCGGCCCGGTGCGTGCCGTGCGGCCCGGGCTGGTTCTGGAGATCGTGTTCGACGCCGTGCAGCCCTCCACCCGCCACAAATCGGGCCTTGCCATGCGGTTCCCGCGGATCCGGCGCATCCGCTGGGACAAACCCATCGAGGAGGCCGCGCGGGTCGAGGAAATCCGGGCGCTGATCGCCTGAGGGGGCGCTGCCCTCCTTGGCCTGTCGGCCAATTCCCCCCGGGATACTTGGAAAAGACATGAGGGGCGCGGTTGTCTGGCGGGGCGTGTGGGGCGTAGATACTGCGTGAGCCAAGACGCAAGGAGGCCCTTTCCATGTCTAACGCCAGGCACCCGGTGATCCTGTGCATTCTCGACGGTTGGGGGATCGGCGATCCTGAGGGAGCGAACGCGGTGGTTCAGGCGGATACCCCGGTCTTCGATCGGCTGATGGCCGAGGACCCCAACGCCACCCTTGCCGCCCATGGCGAGGATGTGGGCCTTCCCGAGGGCCAGATGGGCAATTCCGAGGTGGGCCATACCAATATCGGCGCAGGCCGGATCGTATGGATGGACCTGCCGAGGATCGACCGGGCGATCGCGGACGGCAGTTTCGAGGGCAACGATGCGCTTCAGGATTTCATCGCGAAGGTGAAGGCTGCGGGGGGCACGGCCCATATCGCGGGGCTGGCGAGCCCCGGCGGCGTGCATTCCCACCAGCGCCATATCGCGGAGGCCGCGCGGATCATCGCGGGTGCGGGTGTGCCCGTCGCGATCCACGCCTTCACCGACGGGCGGGATGTCGCCCCGAAATCCGCGCCGGGGCAGATCGCGGCACTTGAGGCGGACTTGCCCGAGGGCGCGCGGATCGTCACCGTATCGGGGCGGTTCTACGCGATGGATCGCGACAAGCGCTGGGATCGGGTCGAACGGGCCTTCGCCGTCATGGCGCGGGGCGAGGGTGCGCGGGCGGAAAGCGCCGTCGCGGCGGTGGAGGCCGCGCATTCCGGCGGCGATACGGACGAGTTCGTCCCGCCCTGCGCCATCGGCGACTATTCGGGCATGGGGGAGGGCGACGGGCTTCTCTTCATCAATTTCCGGGCGGACCGGGCGCGGGAGATCCTGTCGGCCTTCGTCGATCCCGGTTTCGACGGGTTCGAGCGCAAGGCGCCGGACCTGTCCGCCGTGTGCGGCATGGTGAGCTATTCCGAGGCGCTCGACCGGTACATGGAGGTGATGTTTCCGCCGCAGGATATCCCCGACACGCTCGGCGCCTGGCTCGCCTCGCATGGCCGGACGCAGTTCCATATCGCCGAGACGGAGAAGTATCCCCACGTCACCTTCTTCCTCAATGGCGGGGTCGAGGTGCCCCATGATGGCGAGGAGCGGCTGATGCCGCCTTCGCCCAAGGTCCGCACCTACGACATGGCGCCCGAGATGAGTGCGGAGGCGGTGGCCGACGGGGTCGTCCATGCAATCGACAAGGGGTTCGATTTCATCGTCGTGAATTTCGCCAACCCCGACATGGTCGGCCATACCGGCGACCTGGAGGCGGCCAAGCGGGCCTGCGCGGCGGTCGACACCGGTCTCGGCCGAATCATCGAGGCGCTCGATGCCGCGGGCGGTGCGATCATCGTCACGGCCGATCACGGCAATTGCGAGGTGATGGTCG
The DNA here is from genome assembly GCA_049600155.1 of Rubricella sp. Classification (GTDB taxonomy): domain Bacteria; phylum Pseudomonadota; class Alphaproteobacteria; order Rhodobacterales; family Rhodobacteraceae; genus Rubricella. The sequence goes on along the minus strand of JBMYPI010000189.1, from coordinate 886 downwards.
ATCCCGAAACCGGCGGCCCCCACACGGCCCATACGCTGAATCCCGTGCCGGTGATCGTGCATGGCGGGCCGGAGGGGATTGGCCTGAGGCGCGGGCGGCTTGCCGATCTGGCCCCGACCGTTCTGGAGCTGATGGGGCTGCCGCAACCGGCTGCCATGACCGGGCGTTCACTGATCGCGCATCCGTGAGGGGCGGTTTTCATTTCACGCGGCTTCGGCGTAGTCTGCACCGCATGATCCGCTTCCGCCTCGCGCCCCTGCTTGTCCTGCTGGCCTTCGCGGCTCTGCCCGAAGCGGCTGTTGCCGAGAGGCTCGAGGAGGCGCGCGCCGGTCTCGCGCGTGCCGAGGCCGCGCTTGCAGCTGCCGCCGAGGCGCCGCCGCAGACCCGTTTGCGCGCCCATGCCGATGCGGTGCGGGCGTATGAGGGGGCGCTCGTCTCCATCCGCGCCGCTGCCCGGCGTGCCCGCGCCGCCCGCATTGCGACACAGGACGAATTCGACCGTCAGCGCGAGGCCCATGGCGCTGTCTTGGGCGCACTTCAAAGGATCGCCGCCGCGCCCGTTCCGGTTCTGCTGCTGCATCCCGACGGCGCCGACGGTGCGGCGCGCGCGTCCCTGACACTCGACGCGCTCCTGCCCGATCTCCAGAGGGAGACCGACAGGCTCGCCGCGCAGCTTGCCCTGCTCGAGGCGGCCGAGATCGAGGCCTCGGAGACGGCCGCCCTGCTGGCCGACGGTCTTGCCGGTCAACAGGAAAGCCTGCGCGCGATCCAGCAGGTCATTGCCGGCCGAGCGGAGCCCGCTCGCCTGGGGCCGCCTGGCGAGGTCGTCGAGCGGCTGGCCGCAGATGCCGAGACGCTTCGGGCCTTCGCTGCGTCGCTCGTCCCG
>JBMYPI010000188.1:0-4903 GCA_049600155.1 Rubricella sp. | reverse complement strand
GGGCGGCGGTGTTCGCACGGAACGCCTCTGAGGACGGGATGGCCTGGGAGGTGAGTTTCATCGTGCGTCTTCCTTGAGCCAGTCCCGCAACGCGCGCCGGACGATCTTGCCCGTCACGGTCATCGGAAGGGCCTCCACGAAATGGATCTCGCGTGGGTATTCATGGGCGGCGAGGCGGGTTTTGACGTGGGTTTGCAGTTCGGTCAGCAGCGCCTCGCCGGGTTCGACACCGTCGCGCAGCATCACGAAGGCGCATATCCGTTCCGTCCGTTCGGGATCGGGGCGGCCGACAACACCCGCCGCCGCGACAGCGGGGTGGGAGACGAGGCAGTCCTCGATCTCGGACGGTCCGATGCGGTAGCCCGCGCTGGTGATCACGTCGTCATCGCGGCCCCGGAAGCGGATGAAACCGTCCTCCATCACGCCGCGATCGCCGGTCAGCAGCCAGTCGCCCCGATACTTCTCCGCCGTGGCAGCGGGGTTGTTCCAGTATTCCAGCATCATCACCGGGCTGCCGCGTCGGATGGCGATGTCCCCTTCGCCGGTCGAATCGGGGTCGAGCACGGTGACGTCGTGGCCCGGAACCGGTTTGCCGATGCAACCGGGGCGCGGATCGAACAGCGCGCCGCAGCTTGAGACCACCATGTTGCATTCGGTCTGGCCGTAGAACTCGTTGATCGTGACGCCCAGCGCCTCCCGCCCCCAGGCCAGCATCTCCGCGCCCAACGGTTCACCGCCGCTCGCCACCGTGCGCAGGCCGGTGATCGAGATGCGGTCCGCCTTGAGCCGCTTCAGTGCCGTGGGTGGCAGGAAGGTGCAGGTGACGCCCGTGCCCTCGATCAACGCTTTCGCAGCCGCGCCGGTGAACTTGTCGAACCGCGCGGCGACGATCGGCACCCCGTGGTGCAGCCCGGGCATCAGCACATCGAACAGCCCGCCGATCCAGGCCCAGTCCGCGGGCGTCCAGAGCACGTCACCGCGCCTGAAACCCCCATCGTGGGACATCTCGACCCCGGGAAGGTGGCCCGGCAGCACGCGATGGGCGTGGAGCGCCCCTTTCGGCGCGCCCGTTGTGCCCGAGGTGTAGATCAGGACAGCGGGATCCCCGGCGGCGGTGTCGCGCGGCGTGAACCCGGTGTTCCCCGACAGGCCCGTTTCGGGTGTGAGGATGGCCAAGTTTTCCATGCCGAGCGCGCTGATCTTCGGTGTATTGGCAGGATCGGTCACGACGGCCTTGGCGCCTGCATCCTTCAACCGCATCGCCAGCGCATCGGCCCCGAACAGGGTAAAGAGCGGGATCGAGATCGCGCCCATCTTCCAGATCGCGATATGGGCGGCGGCTGTCCAGACCGATTGGCTCCGGAACACGCCGATCCGATCCCCCGGGCCGACGCCAGCCTCGATCAACGTGTTCGCCAACCTGCTGGAGAGGCTCCGCAACGTGCCGTAGCTGACATCGCGGCGGTCCGCCCCGGTCATGTCGATCAGGGCCGTCCGGTCCGGCTCCGCATCCGCCCAGCGGTCACAGACATCGACGCCCATGTTGTAGCGGTCCGGGATCTCCCAGCGGAAGCGTTCGCGTAGGGCGTCGTATGAGGGGGCCGGGGGCAGCATCGCTCAGGACCGGTATTCCGGGTTCTGGTGATCGAAGCGCGCGCCGGCCTTCCAGGCACGGCGATCGTTGCCGTGGTTCGGCAGACCGCCCGCGTCCTGCAGCATCTTCGCCATGTGCATCAGATTCCACGACATGATCGTGGTGTTGCGCTGGGTGAAATCGTTGTCGAAGCCCACGCGGGTGCCATCCTCCAGCGCATCGCCATAGCTCGGCCCCGGTCCGGCCTCCCCGATCCAGCCGCAATCGGCCTGGGGCGGGATCGTGTAGCCGAGGTGATTGAGCGCGTAGCCGATGGTCATCGCGGCGTGCTTGATCCCGTCCTCGTTGCCGGTGACGACGCAGCCGCCCACCTTGCCGTAGAAACTCGACTGGCCCTTGTCGTTCAACTCAGCCGACATGGCATAGAGCCGCTCGATCAGCACCCGGCAGAGGGAGCTTTCCTCCCCCAGCCAGAGCGGCGTGCCGACGACGAGGATATGGGCGGCCTTCACCTTCTCCCAGAGCATGGGCCAATCGTCGCGCGGGTGGCCGTGCGCCGTCATGTCGGGATAGACCCCGCCGGGCACGGTATGGGCGGCGAGATGCTCCGTCTCCACGGTCACGCCCGCCCGCGCCATGATGCCGGAGGAGACGCCGAGCAGGAGCCTCGTGTGCGACTTCTCCGGATCGACCGTGAGCGAGGTGTTCACGAAGAGGGCCGACAGGCCGGTGAAATCCCCGGCCAGGCCCGTCACGCCGTCACCTTCATCAGCTCCCGGCCGCAAAGCATCCGGCGGATTTCCTGGGTGCCCGCCCCGATCTCCATGAGCTTGGCGTCTCGCATGATGCGGCTGACGGGGTGGTCGTTGAGATAGCCCGCGCCACCCATCGCCTGCACCGCCTGCACCGATTGCTCCATCGCCTTTTCCGAGCAGTAGAGCACGCAGGCCGCCGCGTCCTGCCGGGTGACCTGCCCCCGGTCGCACGCCGCCGCGACGGCATAGAGATAGGCGCGCGCCGTGTTCATCGCGGTATACATGTCCGCGATCTTGGCCTGCATGAGCTGGAAGTTTCCGATGGACTGGCCGAACTGCTTTCGCTCATGCATCCACGGCATGATGTGATCGAGCATCGCGTGCATCAGGCCGACGCCGATCCCGCTCAACACCACGCGCTCGTAATCGAGGCCCGACATCAGGACGTTCACGCCGCGCCCCTCCTCGCCGAGGATGTTCTCGAAAGGCACCTCCACATCCTCGAAGATCAGCTCCGCCGTGTCCGATCCGCGCATGCCGAGCTTGTCGAAATGCGGGGAGACGCTGAAGCCCGTCATCTCCCTTTCGATGATGAAGGCGGTGATGCCCTTCGCGCCCGCCTCCGGATCGGTCTTGGCGTAGACGACGAGGGTCGAGGCCTCGGGGCTGTTGGTGATCCAGTACTTGTTGCCGTTGAGAACGAAGCGGTCGTTCTTCTTCTCCGCTTTCAGCGACATCGAGACCACGTCGGACCCGGCCCCGGCCTCTGACATCGCGAGGCTTCCCACATGCGCGCCCGAGATCAGCTTCGGCAGGTATTTCGCCTTCTGCTCGGGCGTGCCGTTCAGCGCGATCTGGTTCACGCAAAGGTTGGAATGCGCGCCATAGCTGAGGGAAACGCTCGCGGAGGCGCGGGCGATCTCCTCCACCACGACGGAATGGGCGAGGTAGCCGAGGCCCGCGCCGCCATCCTCCTCAGGCACCGTGATGCCGAGAAGGCCGAGATCCCCCATCTCCGCCCACAGGTGGCTGGGAAACCTGTTCTCCCGGTCGATATCCGCGGCGATCGGCGCGACGCGCTCCTGCGCCCAGCGGTGGACCATGTCGCGCAGGGCTTCGATATCCTCGCCGAGCGCGAAATTCATCGACGCGTGAAACATGTGGGTCTCCCTCCCCTCGGGAATCGGTCTGATGCCGGTGTTTGTGCGATATGAACACACGTTCAGTTTTGGGGCAAGCGTTTCGATGCCGGCGCCCGATCACCATTGCCGCAAAGCGGGTCACCGCCTATACCCACACCGCCTGAGCGAGAGGGATAGGCCCATGCGCACCGCGACCGTGACCCGCAAGACCGCGGAGACCGACATCTCCGTCGACGTGAACCTCGACGGCACCGGCCGGTACGACAACCGGACCGGCGTGGGGTTCTTCGACCACATGCTCGATCAGTTGGCGCGGCATGCGCTGATCGACATGACCGTGCGCTGCGACGGCGACACCCATATCGACGATCACCACACGGTCGAGGATGTGGGTATCGCGCTCGGCCAGGCGCTGGCCCGGGCGATGGGCGACAAGCGGGGGATCGTGCGTTACGGCTCCTGCCTTCTGCCGATGGATGACACGCTGGTGCGGGCCGCGCTCGATCTGTCCGGGCGGCCCTATCTCGTCTGGAAGGTCGATTTCACCGCGCCGCGGATCAAGGAGTTCGACACCGAGCTGGTGCGCGAGTTCTTCCAGGCGTTTTCCACCCATGGCGGGATCACCCTGCACGTCGAGAAGATCGACGGGATCAACAGCCACCACATCGCCGAAGCGGCCTTCAAGGCGGTCGCGCGTAGCCTGCGCGACGCGCTGGAGACGGACCCGCGCAAGGGCGATGCCATCCCCTCCACCAAGGGGACGCTATGAGCACCTGCGCGATCGTCGATTACGAGTCGGGCAACCTGCACTCGGCGGCGAAGAGCTTCCAGCGCGCGAGCGACGAGACGAACGGGCCGAGGATCATCGTCACCGCAGATCCCGATGCGGTCAGGGCGGCGGACAGGATCGTGCTGCCGGGCGTGGGGGCCTTCGCCGATTGCCGGCGCGGGCTTCTCGCCGTGCCGGGCATGTATGAGGCGGTCGAGGAGAAGGTGCACCACGGCACGCCCTTCTTCGGCATCTGCGTCGGCATGCAGCTTCTCGCCAGCGTCGGCCGGGAATTCGGCGATACGCCGGGCTTCGGCTGGCTGCCCGGCGAGGTCGTGCACCTCCGGCCCGCCGATCCGGGTCTGAAGATCCCGCACATGGGCTGGAACGCGCTCGCGTTCGACCGTCCACACCCGCTGTTTCGGGGAGTGGAGGAGGGGGCGCACGCCTATTTCGTGCATTCCTATCACTATCTGCCGCAGGATCCGGGCGACCGGATCGCGACGGTGCATTACGGCCAGTCCGTCACCGCGGCGCTGGGGCGGGACAATATCTTCGGCACGCAGTTCCACCCGGAAAAGAGCCAGTCCGTCGGCCTCAGGGTGATCGCCAATTTCCTGCACTGGACGCCCTGAGAGACCCG
>JBMYPI010000187.1:0-4917 GCA_049600155.1 Rubricella sp. | reverse complement strand
GGGGCGCGCGGCGGGCCGGAGGTCGATCTCCATGCCTGGAGCCTGCATATGGAACCGGGGCCAGCGGGCGATGAGGGGCTGTGGGCGCGTGCTCGTGCGGCGGCGTTGCGGGGGCGTCCGGTCCGCGTGCCCGCGCCGGTCGACATGGCGCTCATCGCGCTCATGCATGGACCCGTGGCCGATATCGACGCCCCGGCGGACTGGGCCGTCGATGCGGCCGATGCGCTGGCCGACCCGAACATGGACTGGGAGACCCTCGTGGCGGAAGCCCAGCGCAGGCGGCTCGGGGCGGCGCTGAACTGGGGGCTTTCCTATCTCGACCATATCGAAGCGGTAACACTGCCGGGCGGTCTTCTCGCCGCGTTGCGGGCCGGTGCCGACACGGCGCAGGAGCGCGAACTGGCGGCCTGGCTGAAACCCAAGGCGCGGTGGACGCCGGCCGACCGGCTTTCGACCGAGCGGATGAAGCGCGCCCGACCCCGCGGCGCCCTGCCCCGGCCGGGGCCGCGCACCCGATTGCGGGACACCGCGCTTTTCAGGGCCGGAAGCGGCACAAAGGGATCCGAGGGGCTGGTCGAACTGGTGTTCGACAGCCCGCCACGGGATCGGGCGCGGCTCTCCTTCGATCTTGTCGATGCCGATGGATGGCTCGCGCGCCTGCGCCTGACGGTCAACGCGCTCGATCGCCTTTCGGGGCGTAGACGCTGGCGCTTCGCCCTGCCCCGCGCGCTGCGCGGCACACCGCGGATCGTCGCGCTCGACGGATCCGGCCAGCCGGTCACGCGGCACGGGGTTCGCCTCGTGGCATCGGCGGCATCGGGACCAGGACTGGCCTGCGAAACCGTTTCGAACGAAACCGTGGAGGCGAAGGGATGAAGGAACCCGACGCGTCGCAACGCCCCGCCTTCCTCTTCGCCAACAGGTCACGGATGGAGAAGGGCATCATCCGGCCGCCCCGGGGCATGGAAGTCATCGTCAACGACCATTGCAACATCAGTTGCCGGCAATGCAATCACGCCTCGCCCGTCATGCCGAAATACAATGCCGATCCCGGAACGCTGCAGCGGGACCTGACCCTGCTCGCGCGGGTCTACGGGCCGCACTACGCGAAGATCATCGGAGGAGAGCCGCTTCTGCATCCCGATCTTGCGGCGTTCATGGAGGCGGTGCGCGCCTCGGGCCTGACCGACCGGTTGATCCTCGTGACGAACGGAACGTTGCGGCGGCGCATGACGCCCGGGATCTGGCGCGGGCTCACCGAGGTCGAGCTGTCCGTCTACCCCGGCGTCGGCCTCGACGCGGCCGAGATCGCCCGGTGGGAAGCGGATGCGAAGGCTAATCACCGCAAGATCCGGGTCTGCCACTTCCCCGAGTTCCGCTTCACGTTCACCAGCCAGCCGAACCCCGATCCCGCTCTTGTCCGCGACGTGTTCGATGCCTGCAAGATGGCGCATGTCTGGGGGTGCCACGCCTATTACGGCGGGCGGATCCATCGCTGTCCGCAGAGCATCTACGCCCCCGCGATTGCCGGCGCCCCGATGGAGGACGGCTTCGCCCTCGACGGGGGTGAGGATCTCGCCTCGCGTCTTCTCGCCTATCTGAACTCGGAATCACCCCTTAAGAGCTGCACCCACTGCGTCGGCTCCTGCGGCAAGCGGATCGACCACGCCCTGATTCCCCGGGAAGGCTGGCGCGCCGATTGCGACCGGCCCGTCGAGGACATCCTGGACCGGGCGCTCATGGAGCGCTCCCTGCGCGAACGGATCGATCCCGACGATTGCAAGATAATAGAACGGCGCAAACGTGGTCTTCTGGGACGGATCGCGGCGTCCCTGCGCTGAAGACGGAACGCCTTTTTTCCGTTTATCGCCATGATTTTACTGGTAGGGTACGGGAAAGGCCAGTCTGCTCGGCGTTGATCAGGGGAGTATCATGTCCACCACGCGTTTCGTTTCCGCCGCGGCCCTCGTCGCGGCCCTTTCCCTGCCCGCCGGGCTTCGGGCCGAGATCTCCGACCGATGCATCGCCCGGCTCGACGGTGAGCGCGCCTCGGTTCTGGTGCCCAATGCACCCGGCGGCGGTTACGATACCTATGCGCGGGCGCTCGCACCGGCGATCGAGGAGGTCTCGGGCATGGTGCTGCGGGTGGTGAACATGCCCGCCGCGGGCGGGCGCGCGGCGCGCGCTCTGGCCGCCGATCCGCCGCGGGGCGAATTTCTCTACCTCATCGAGAACACATCCGACCTCGTGACCACCGAAACCGGCATCGCCGAGGACGGAACCCGCACGCTTCTGGTCCAATCCTTCGACAGTGTCGGCATCCTCCACCTCGCGCCGGAAGCCTGGGCCGCGCGGACCGGTTTCGACCTCGCCGACGCGTCGGGCGGACCGATCATCGCCGGTGCCGGAACGATTTCGGACGCGGTGATCCCCGTGATCCTCGCCGCCGAAGCGCTGGGGCGGGAGGCGCAAATCGTCGGGGGATACAGCGGATCGACCGACCAGGCGGCCGCCGCCGCCCGGGGCGAAACCGACATGACATCCGTCTCGCTGCAATCGGCCGAACGGCTCGCCGCCGCGGGCACGCTCGACGTCGTCCTGATCCTGTCCGATACGCCCGCGCCGGCGCATCCCGATGTGCCGGTGCTCGCCGGGCCCGAGGGGATCGTCTGGGCGATGACGGACGCGCTGGATCCGGCCGAGCGCGACCGCCGCCGCGCGCTGGCACAGCTTTCCGCCGACCTGTCCGGATCGGTCAGGTCGATCCATGTCAGCATGACCCTGCCGGAGGAGGACCGGACCTGCCTCGCCGAGGCGCTCAACACGGCGATGGAGCATCCGACCTATCTCGACGCGATCGCGGCGCAGGGGCGGCCCATCACCAACCGGACGGCCGAGGAGGCCCGTGCGCTGACCGCGCGGATGATCGAAGGGTATCTCGCGGCGGCCGATCTCATCGGCGCCGCGCGGGCACGGGTCGAACAGTGAGGCCGCCCGCATCGACCGTGGCCGGCTAGCGGAGGCGTTCGGGTGAGCTATACCGAGGCCATGGCGCAGGGTTTCGCGAACCTGTTCGCCTTTCCAAACATCTTCATTCCCATCCTCGGAACCCTGGTTGCGATGGTGGCCTCCTTCCTGCCCGGGATCGGCGGATCGAGCGTCGCTGCCCTGTTGATCGTTCTCACCATCACATGGGATCCGATCCATGTGCTGCTGCTCTTCGGGGCGATCACGGGCGGAGCGACCTTCATGGGCTCCGTCACGGCGATCCTGTTCAACATCCCCGGCAATTCCGCCGCCGCCGCGGCCCTGCTCGACGGCCACGCGATGACACGCAAGGGCCTGCCGAAGACGGCGCTCGCCTGCGCGGCGACAGCATCCGCGCTGGGATCTCTGGTCGGCGTCGCGGTGCTGCTCGCCCTTCTCCCCGTCGTGCGCCCCTTCATCCTCGAGTTCGGGCCGCTGGAGCGGCTGCTCCTCGGCATATGGGGGTTGTCCACGATCATCGCGGTTCCCAACACCTCCGCCGCCAAGGCGCTCGGCGCGACGCTTCTGGGCCTGATGGTGGCCGCGATCGGATCCGATCCCGCCTCCGCCGAGCCGCGCTGGACCTTCGGCTTTCTCGGGCTTTACGGCGGGGTGGACCTGATCGCGATGCTGCTGGGCTTCTTCACCCTGACCGAGATCATGGGCTGGCGGCGGAACTACACACTCGCCGCCGCGCCGGACATGAAAGGACCGCGCGATTCCGTGCTCGCGGGCATCATCGCGGTGTTCCGGCATTACGGCCTGATGATCCGCTCCTCGATCATCGGAACGGTGGTCGGCATCATCCCGGGCGTCGGCGGGACGGTCGCGGGTTTCGTCGCCTACGGGCAGGCCATCCAGACGGCGAAGGAGAGGCGGGAAGACTTCGGCAAGGGCGATATCCGGGGGCTGATCGCGCCCGAATCCGCCGTGGACGCGAAGGATGGCGGTTCGCTCCTGCCCGCGCTCGCCTTCGGTCTGCCCGGCAGCGAGGCGGGGGTGATCCTGGTGACGGTGTTCGCCATTCACGGCATCGTTCCGGGCCTGCCGATGCTGACGACGGAGCTTCACCTTACCTTCACGCTCATCATCGCGCTTCTGCTGTCGAACATCCTGACATCGGTGGTCGGGGTCGCGGCGGCGCCGGGTCTCGCGCGGCTGACCCATCTGCCCATCGACAGGGTCGCCCTGCCCGTCCTGATCCTCGGTCTTCTGACGATCGTTCAGCTCAACGGCGTTCTGGCCGATCTGCATCTTGCGATCCTGTTCGGGGTCTTCGGATATCTTCTCAAGCATTTCGACTGGCCCCGGGTGCCCTTCATCATCGCCTTCGTGCTGGGCGGTTTCATCGAGACCAATCTCGCCCTGACCGTGCGGCTGACCGAACTGGGCCGGATCGATATCGCCGAACAGCCCGTCGCCATCGCGATCGTGCTTTTCATCGCCGTGTCCTTCTGGTGGATGGCACGGCGAAAACGGATCAGGGCAAGCGATGACGGAACGCGGCCCCATGCGGCCCTCTTCGCGGGGTTTCTCGCCACCGCTGGCGCGGTCTTCCTCGTCGATGCGCTGACCGCGCCGGGGGCGCATTCGCTCTACACGATCGCGGTCGCCTCCGGCGCGCTTGCCGTCTGCCTCCGGGTGGTCGCGGCCGAAATCCGCAGGGCACGCGCGGGCCGGAGCGTCGCGGCGGGGGACGGCCCGTTCGGCCTTCCTGCGGCCCATGTCGTTCCGGTCGTCGCGATCGGCGCGGTCCCCGCCCTGACGCTCCTGTTCGGGCTTTCGCCCGCGATGGCGGGTATGAGCGCGATCTGGCTTCTGGGCACCCCCGGCCTGACGGGGCGGGCGAAGGTCGCCCGCCTCGCCGTCGCCGCGGCCATCGGCGCGGGG
>JBMYPI010000186.1:0-4947 GCA_049600155.1 Rubricella sp. | reverse complement strand
GAATTCCGGGTCGATCTTGTTGTTGACCACGACCCAGATGTTGCGCTCCGCGAAGGGCGCGCCGCGCGCCGCCTCGATCGCCGCGATGGAGGTGCCGAAGGGCAGGGCGAACACCTCCCGGGTCACGCCGCCGTCCACATGCAGTTCGCCCGCGGGCGCCCCATCGACCGAGACCGCGAACTCCACCGGGGGAAAGGCGCCCGGGATGGCGGAGGAGGCGAGGATGATGCGCCGCACGAGCGCCGCGGCCCCGGGATTGTCGGAGGCTGCAATCTCTCCGATGTCCCAATAGACAGGCCGCTCGGCATCGAGGTTGGTGGATGCGATGAGGAGGCGGCGGCCTGCGCGATGCTCTGCCGCGATCCGTTCGAGAAGGGCTTCGTCGATGACGCTCGCGACGATCTGGGCGAGCGGCCTGGTATCCGCGACGGCCGGCCCCCCGCGCAGGGCCAGAAGCGGCGTGGGTTGCACCAGATCGAGCGTGCTGGTGGCCGTATAGAACCGCTCGAGAGCCGCGTCACCCTCCGATCCGAGGAAGGCGAAGGGCGCGATGATCGCGCCGGTCGAGACGCCCGTGACGATATCGAAGACGGGCCGCGTTCCGGCCTCGCTCCAACCCCTGAGCACACCGGCGCCGAACGCGCCGTCCGCCCCACCCGAGGAGAGCGCGAGGATATCGAGGCGGGTGTCGTCGCGGTCCAGTTGCGGGCCGAGGCGTCCCGCGAAACCCGTGTCGCCGCCATTCAGCCCATCGCCCCAGCTGCGGATCTGGGCGGGATAGCCTTCGAGCACCGCGTTCGCGAAGCCCGAGCGGTCGGGTAGTTCGTTGTCCCGCGCCGGTTCGACACAGGCCGAAAGCGTCGCGGCGAGGGCGATGGCCGCGAGCGGGCGCATCACACCAGCCCCGAACGGCGCAGAAGGATCGCCTCGATAAGGTCGGCCGCGGCACGGCCCTGCCAGCCCGGCGTCGTCCCGCCGATGCCGATCCGCCGACCGCGCCGCCAGAACAGGCCGGCCATGCTCGCGCGTGGCGCCTTGTTGCGCATGACCAGCAGGAACCCGCCAGAGGGCTTGAAGGCGAAGATGCTGCGCTCGATCCGTTCGACCTCATCCATCGGCGCGAGCGCCTCGCCCGTATCGAGGTAGAGGCCGCCTTCGGTCAAGTGGATAGAGCGGCGGGAAGCATCCCACATGCGCTTGGCCTGCCACAGGCAAAGCAGCGCGATGCCGAACAGGAGAAACAGGTGCAGCGGGCTCGCATCCCGTGCCGTGAAGCCGGCGAAGACCATGAGGGCGCCGATCGCCGCGATCGAGCCCGCACCGAGGAAAACCCGCGCCGGCGACGGCGTCATAGTGAAGAGTATCTCGTCCGGTGGTGGCATCGGGCGGTGGTCCGGTATCAGGGCGGTTGTTCCCCGCCCTGATACCGTGGGCTTAGCGGTCCGGCAACGGGATGAACTCCGCATCATCCCCGGGCGGCAGGTGGAAACGGCCATGCTGCCAATCGCCCTCGCGCCAGGCTTCCTTCGCCGCCTCGATCTTCTCCTTCGAGGAGGCGACGAAGTTCCACCAGATGTAACGCGGGCCGTTGAACGTCTCCCCGCCGAGCATCATGAGGCGGGAGGGTTGCGTCGCCGTGATGGTGATCTCGTCACCGGGACGGAAAACCATCATCTGACCGGCGGGATAGCGGGTGCCTGCGATCTCCACCTCGCCGGAGACGACGTAGATCCCGCGATCCTCATGCTCGTTCGTCAGAGGGATCTTCGCGCCCGCTTCCAGCACGGCATCGGCATAGAACATGTCCGAGAAGGTCTTCACCGGTGCCTTCTCGCCGTAGAGGCTGCCGAGGATCAGGCGGACCTGCTTGCCCTCGCCCTCCAGGAAGGGAAGGTCGGCCTTCGCGGCATGTTCGAAACCGGCATCGGTATCCTCCGCCTCATCGGGCAGGGCGACCCATGTCTGGATGCCGAACAGGTTCTGGCCGTTCTTGCGCCGCTCGGGCGCGGTGCGTTCGGAATGGGTGATCCCCTTGCCCGCGATCATCCAGTTGACCGCGCCGGGCTCGATTTCGAGCGAGGTGCCGAGGCTGTCGCGGTGATGGATCGCACCCTGGTAGAGATAGGTGACGGTCGCGAGCCCGATATGGGGGTGCGGGCGCACGTCGATCCCCTGATCGGTCAGGAATTCGGCCGGGCCCATCTGGTCGAAGAAGATGAACGGGCCGACCATCTGCCGCGTCGGAGCGGGCAGGGCGCGGCGCACCTCGAACCCGCCGAGATCGCGGGCGCGGGGAACGATCAGGGTTTCGATACGGTCGATTTCATCCCCGGTCGGGCAATGGGGATCGAGTGCGGGATTCCAGCTCATCGGCCTGGTCTCCGTTGACTGTTGCGTTACTGTCAAAATGGCGCGATTGGCTGTAGGAACAACTTTCGAAACGGAAACAATTATGTTCTTGAAGCTGGCGCTGTTTCGCCACAATCCTGTTCAATGCTGCAAAGAAGAGGGGAAACGGGGGCTGAAGATGAAGCGGCACGCGATGGCATTGGCAATAGGGCTCGCGCATCTGGTCGCAACGCCGGCCGTGGCGGATGCGACCTATGTTCAGGTTGCCGCTTTCGCCGTTCCGCAGAATGCCGAGCGTCTTCAAGATCGTTTGAGCGCCACGGGCCTGCCCGTGAGCACCCGCTCCGGCCGCATGCGTGGCCAGGCTGTCACGCTGGTGCGCGTGGGGCCCTTTCCGACGGAAGAGAGTGCGCAGACGGCACTCGGGATCGTGCGCGCCGCCGGTTTTTCCGACGCATTCTTCGTCACCGATTGAGCACCAGCGCGCCCAGTTCAGCGATCGAACCGAGAACGTGGTCGGCATGGGGTTCCAGTTCGGCCCGATCCGCCGGGCCGGTCAGAACGCCGATCGTCGCCATTCCCGCCGAACGACCGGCGTGAAGGTCATGCAGGCTGTCTCCGATCATCGCGCAGCGACCCGGCGTGTGGCCGGTCACATCGAGAAAGGCATGGAGCATCCCCGGTGTCGGTTTCGCGCCATAGCCGCTGTCGTATCCCGCGATGAAACGAAACAGATCCTCGACCCCGACGGACTGCAGATGCGCGCGCGCCGCTGCCTCGGAGTCGTTGGTCGCGAGGCCGAGCGTCAATCCGGCCGCGCCGAGGCTTTCGAGAAGCGGGCGCAGCGGTGTCGGCGACTGAAGCGTCACGTCGGCGGCCTCGGCGTCGAGAAAGGCGACGAGGCGGCCGAGGCTCCAGCCCGACAGGTGCCGCCGAAGCAGAAGCGCCACGTCTTCCGGCGTCCCGGCGATCACCGGGCTCCGCCGGTCGAACCGGCGTGTCACGGGATCGAACCCCAGTGTCCGCGCCATCGCGCTGCGATGGGTCACGTCGCGCGAAAGCCGGGCGAGGATGCGTTCGGTCCACTCACCCCATGTCGCGTCGAAACTGAAGAGTGTTCCGTCCTTGTCGAAGATCAGACCGTCGAAGCGGCGCATCCCTTGCCTCCGGGCATGGCCGCGATAGGCTGCGGCCTTCGTCACGATCTCTTTCGGGAGCACCCATGAAGGCGCCAAGACCCACGCGCGAGCAGTATCGCCATTTCACGCTTCTGCCTACCCGGTGGCGCGACAACGACGTCTACGGGCACATGAATAACGCGGTGTTCTACGAGTATGTCGATACGGCGGTGAACGGATGGTTGGCGAGCTCGGGCGCGCTCGAGGTTCCCGGCGGTGCCGTTGTCGGCCTTGTCGTGCACTCCGAGTGCCATTTCTTCGCGAGCCTCGGTTTTCCGCGGCCCGTGAGCGCGGGGCTCCGTGCCGAACGGATCGGAAAGACCTCGGTGACCTACGCGGTGGGATTGTTCGATGGCGAGGGGGAGAGCGAGGCCGCTGCCATGGCCGCTTTCACCCATGTCTATGTCGACGCCGGCAGCAGGCGCCCGATCCCCTTGCCGGCCGCGTTCCGCGCCGCGCTCGCCGAGATCGTCTGAGCGATGTGCGGCCGGTTCGCCCTCGCCTCGCCTCTGGACGAAATGGTCGAGGATTTCGGGATCGAGCATGTCGAGCCGTTCGAGCACCGCGCCAATCGCGATGTCAGACCGACCCAATCCATTCCGGTCGTGATCTCGCAGGACGGCAGCCGGCGCCTTCTGCGGATGCGGTGGGGCTTCCTTCCGCGCTGGTACAGGACGCCGACGGATGGGCCGCTCATCATCAATGCCCGGTCTGAGACCATCGCCGAAAAGCCGGCCTTCCGTGAAGCCTGTCGGCAGCGCCGCTGCCTCATCCCGGCCAACGGCTTCTACGAATGGCAGGCCATCGCGGGCGAACGCCGCAAGCGCGTCCACTGGATTGCCCCGGAAGGCGAGGGCCTGTTCGGCTTCGCCGGGGTCTGGCAGCTCTGGACCGGAACGGAGGGAGGGTCCATCGCGACCTGTGCGATCGTCACCTGCGCCGCCGACGGGGCGCTGGCGGCGATCCACGAGCGCCTGCCCGTCGCGATCGATCGGCAGGACCGCGCTCTCTGGCTGGGAGAGGCCGGACACGGTGCCGCGCGGCTGATGCGCCCGGCGCCTCCCGGGTGGTGGCACGTCACGCCCGATCGCGGCCCGGGTTGAACACGGCGGTCCGTATCGCGTCCGCCGCCGCGTCCCAGTCCCGCAAGCCTTCGCCCACGCCCTCGGCAGCCGGGATGACCGAACGGGCAAAGTCGCAACCCACGAAATGAACCGGCGTGACGGCCGGAGCATGGGCCTTTGCCGAGCGAATCTGCGACGGGCTGTCATCGATGAAGACAACCGGTGCCTCCGCCCGGGCGGCAAGGGCCGCGATCGCGGGCCCCTTGCCACCGCTGTTCGTCACCACCGGCCACGCGATCCCGTGTTCGGCGAGGTTGTCGATCCGTGCCGACCGCGCCGCATGGGGCAGGTTCGTC
>JBMYPI010000185.1:0-4983 GCA_049600155.1 Rubricella sp. | reverse complement strand
GACGCCTACCAGCGGCGGCGGCGCGAGAAGCTGCGCAAGCGCGCCGCGCGCCATCGCGAGCGCAAGGCGGAAGCGCTCCGCGCCGCCCGGACCGAAGAGACCTGAGCGAAGCGCGCGTGACCTCGCCGCCCGTCCGGTCTATGTCTGTGGCGACCAGCGACCTGCGAGAGCGAGGGAGGATCGGATGCCAGCAAAGCCGCTTGGAAGACTGCGCCTCGGTGTGAACATCGATCACGTCGCCACCGTGCGGAACGCGCGCGGCGGCGCCTATCCCGATCCTGTCCGAGCCGCGAAACTGGCCGAGGCCGCGGGGGCCGACGGCATCACCGCCCATCTGCGGGAGGATCGCCGCCATATCGGCGATGCCGATATCGAGGCGCTGATGGAGGCGCTGACCCTGCCGCTCAATTTCGAGATGGCCGCGACCGACGAGATGCAGGCCATCGCGCTGCGCCACAAGCCCCATGCCGTCTGCATCGTGCCCGAACGGCGGGAGGAACGGACGACGGAAGGCGGGCTCGAAGTCGCGCGGGAAGAGAACCGGCTGGCCCATTTCATCGCGCCGCTGGCGGAGGCGGGGTGCCGGGTGTCGATCTTCATCGCAGCCGATCCCCGCCAGATCGAGGCCGCCGCCCGGATCGGTGCGCCGGTGATCGAGCTTCACACCGGCGCTTATTGCGACGCCCACGCCGAAGGCCGCTTCGCCGAACGTGACGCGGAACTGGAACGGTTGCGCGAGATGTCGGCCTTCGCGACCTCTCTGGGGCTGGAGGTCCATGCAGGGCACGGGCTGACCTATGACACGGTCAAGCCCGTCGCCGCCTTCCCCGAGGTGATGGAACTCAATATCGGCCACTTCCTGATCGGGGAGGCGATCTTCTCCGGCCTCGACAGCGCCATCCGCAGAATGCGCGCACTGATGGACGAGGCGCGGAACGAGGCGTTCGGGGAAGGTGCGGCGTGAGCATCGTTCGGGCTTTTCGGATCCTGGCGGGTATCGGGGCCGATATGCGATGATCCTCGGCGTCGGAACGGACCTCGCCAATATCGAGCGGATCGCGCGCACGCTCGACCGCTTCGGGGACCGTTTCCGCAACCGCGTCTTTACCGAGGTCGAGCAGCGCCGCTCCGAAGCGCGCGCGAACACGGTGGAGAGCTACGCGAAGCGCTGGGCCGCGAAGGAAGCGTGTTCGAAGGCGCTCGGCACCGGTTTGCGCATGGGGATCGCATGGCGCGACATGGCGGTGTCCAACCTCCACACCGGCCAGCCTGTCATGCATGTGACCGGATGGGCGGCGGAGCGGCTGGCGGCGATGACGCCACCGGGGCACGAGGCGATCATCCAGGTCAGCCTGACCGACGATCACCCCTGGGCCTCCGCCTTCGTCGTGATCGAGGCAAGGCCGATCGGCGCCGGGCCGGGCGCTTGACTTGAGCCGGTCTTGGCGACAGAACCGCGCGGCAAGCGAAGCGTAAGAGGCGGGACGATGGCAGCGAAATCCTCCGATGGTGGTCTTTGGGAGACCATCAAGACGATCGTCTATGCCCTTCTCCTCGCCGTGTTCTTCCGCACGCTCTTCTTCCAGCCGTTCTACATCCCCACCGGTTCGATGAAGCCGACGCTCCTGATCGGGGATTTCCTCTTCGTCAACAAGATGGCCTATGGCTACGCCGCCGTGTCCTGCCCCTTCGAGATCTGTCCGATCGAGGGGCGCCTCCTCGGATCGGCGCCGGAGCGCGGCGACATCGTCGTCTTCCGCCATCCCACCAACGGCCAGGACTTCATCAAGCGTCTGATCGGCCTGCCGGGCGATACGATCCAGATGGTCGACGGCCGGATCATCCTCAATGGCGAGCCTGTGCCGCAAGAACCCGCTGGCGTCTTCACCGAGCCGTTCCGCGAGGTCCGCGGCAACTTCCCCGGCTGTGCGAACCGGCCCGTGCCGCTCGGCGGGGATTGCATGAAATCCGCCTATACCGAGACGCTTCCGAACGGGGTGAGCTACACGGTGCTCGATTTCGAGGATCGGCTGACCGACAATACTGGTGTCTTCACCGTGCCCGAGGGCCAGTATTTCCTCATGGGCGACAACCGTGA
This sequence comes from Rubricella sp., assembly GCA_049600155.1. Lineage (GTDB taxonomy): Bacteria > Pseudomonadota > Alphaproteobacteria > Rhodobacterales > Rhodobacteraceae > Rubricella. Next base: position 2,885 of record JBMYPI010000185.1, on the reverse strand, counting down.
CAATTCCCAGGACAGCCGGGTTTCGGCCCGCGCCGGCGGTGTCGGCTTCGTGCCGGAGGAAAACCTCATCGGGCGCGCCCGCCATGTCGTGTTCTCTGCCGAGGGCAACTCCCTGTTTGCGGTCTGGACGTGGCGGCTCGACCGGTTCTTCGTGACGGTGGGTCCTTCGTGACGGATGCCGCCCAGCGTCGATCCTTCGCGGCGCGCCTCGGCCATGATTTCGCGCGCGCCGAGCTTCTCGAACAGGCGCTGACCCACAGCTCCATAGCCAACCGTGCGCGGCCCGCCAACGAGCGGCTGGAGTTTCTCGGCGACCGGGTGCTCAACCTCGTGATCGCCGATGCCCTTATGGAGCAGGATGGCGAAGCGGATGAGGGCACGCTTGCCCGGCGGCTTAACGCGCTCGTGCGCAAGGAAGCCTGCGCGGAGGTGGCCGAGGCCCTCGATCTCGGCCAGGTTCTGATCCTCGGCCGGGCGGAAGCGCGCTCCGGCGGGCGGCGCAAGATGGCGCTTCTGGGCGACGCGATGGAGGCGGTTATCGCGGCGGTCTATCTCGATGCGGGCTTCGATGCGGCCCGCAGGGTGATCCTGCGCCATTGGAAGGAGTTGATCGCAAGGGCCGAAACGGTCCGTCGTGATCCCAAGACACTCTTGCAGGAATGGGCGCAGGCCCGCAGCATGACCCTGCCGCGCTACGAGGACCTGGACAGGACAGGGCCGGACCACGCCCCGGTTTTCACCGTGTCCGTGGTGCTCGAAAACGGAATGCGGGCGGAGGGGCGGGCCCCTTCGAAACAGAAGGCGCAGGCGGAGGCCGCCGCACAGCTTCTCGCCCGATTGGAGGCACTCGATGAGTGAGGAACAGACCCGTGCGGGCTTCGTCGCCCTGATCGGGGAGCCGAATGCGGGAAAGTCCACGCTGACCAACGCGATGGTCGGCGCGAAGATCTCCATCGTGACCCACAAGGTGCAGACGACGCGGGCGCGTATCCGTGGCGTCGCGCTCGAAGGGCCCGCGCAGATCGTCTTCGTGGATACGCCGGGCCTCTTCCGCCCGCGCCGGGGGCTCGATCGTGCGATGGTCGCGGCCGCATGGTCCGGCGCGGCGGATGCCGATGTGGTGGTCCTTCTGGTGGAGGCGCATCGCGGCCTGACCGACGGGGTGCAATCCATCCTCGATGCGTTGACGGAAAGGGCGAATCCCGACCAGACCGTCGCCCTCGCCATCAACAAGATCGACCGGGTGAAGGCTGAAAGCCTTCTGGCGCTCAGCGAACAGCTGAACGCCGCCTATCCGTTCGAGCGGACCTTCATGATCTCCGCCGAAAAGGGGCATGGCGTCGACGATCTGCGCCATTGGCTCGCGGAACGGATGCCCGAGGGGCCGTGGCTCTACCCCGAGGACCAGATCGCCGATCTGCCCCTGCGGATGATCGCCGCAGAGATCACACGGGAGAAACTCACCCTGCGCCTGCACCAGGAATTGCCCTATCAGCTCACCGTGGAGACGGAGAACTGGGAGGAGCGCAAGGACGGCTCCGTGCGGATCGACCAGATCGTCTATGTCGCCAGGGACGGGCACAAGGGTATCGCGCTCGGCCACCGGGGCGAGACGATCAAGGCCGTCGGCAAGGCCGCGCGCGAGGAACTGCAGGAGTTTCTCGGGCAGAAGGTCCACCTCTTCCTTGAGGTGAAGGTGCGGGAGAACTGGCTGAACGAGGCCGAGCGGTATCAGATGATGGGGCTCGACTTCTCCGACACGAAATGACCGCGCGGCTGGCGACAGGCGTGTGGGTCGCCGCCTACAGACGCCGGCTGGAACTGGCCGGCATCCCCTGTTTCGTGACGGCGCGCGGGGATGAAACCTCAGGCGCGGTTCTGGTGAAATGCGCAACGATGGACGGCGCCGCGCAGGCCTTCCACCGCACGTTCAACGCCGAATGGGAACGGGTCTGGGATCGCCTGACCGAGGGGCCTGAGCCGATGGTCGATGCAGAGATCGCCCGGCAGCGCCGCTCCGACCCCGATCTCTGGGTGATAGAGATCGAGGATCGCGCGGGGCGGACCCTTCTCGAAGAGGAGGGGCTCGAATGATCGCCTGGGAAGGGGAGGGAATCCTCCTGTCGTCCCGCCCCCACGGCGAGACATCCGCCATCGTGGAGGTTCTGACACCGTTGCAGGGCCGCCATGCCGGGGTCGTGCGTGGCGGTGCCTCCAGGAAAATGGCCGCGACGCTCCAGCCCGGTGGCCAGGTGGCGGTGCGCTGGTCCGCCCGGCTGGAGGATCATATCGGGGTGTTCACGATAGAGCCGGTCCGGTCCCGTGCGGCGATCCTGCAGGATCGCGCTGCGCTCGCCGCGTTGCAGGCGATCTGCGGGCTCCTGCGCGATGTCCTGCCCGAGAGGGAGGCGCACCCGGCACTCTATGCGCGGACGGAACGGCTGCTGGACGCGATGGTCGGCGGCCCCGGATGGGGCGTTCGCTATGCCTACTGGGAGAGGGATCTCCTGGCGGAACTCGGTTTCGGCCTCGATCTCTCTGCCTGCGCGGTGACGGGCGGGGCCGAGGCGCTTGCCTATGTCTCGCCACGGACGGGCCGGGCGGTGAGCGTTTCGGGGGCAGGGGCGTGGAAGGATCGTCTTCTGCCGCTCCCGGCCTTCTTCACGGATGAGAAGGCTGTGCCGGATCTTGCCGCCGCATTTCGGCTCACCGGGCATTTCCTGAAGACGCAGGTGGCGGAGGCGCTCGATCGCCCGCGCCTCCTCGATCAGCGGGTCCAGCACCACCGGCGCCTCCGGCACGTAGTCGGTGATCGGCACCAACCGGTCGTGGAACAGCGCCAGCCAGTGCTCCATGCCCAGGCTGCGGCGCCCCTCCGACACCGC
>JBMYPI010000184.1:0-4994 GCA_049600155.1 Rubricella sp. | reverse complement strand
AACCTCGGACGTATCCCAGCCCGCGGGTCTGCTTTCACCGGAGCGTTGGGCGATCGGTTCGGGCGCGCGGCCGGGCGCCATGTGGGGCGGCGGGGTCAGACCCCAGCCGATGATGACCGCGCCGGTGCCCTGTGCCTCCGCCCACATCCGGTCGTCCTCGGTCGCGAGCCGCACCGGCGGCACCTGCATCGGGCGGGCCGTTCGGAGAATCGCGATATCCGCGGCTCCGACACCGTAGTAGTCGGGATGAATATAGACGTGCTCCACATCGTAAGCGGCCCCGCCTCCGAACAGGCTGGAAGATCCGGTATAGACCTCCAGCGAGTCGGGGTTGTCCGGCACCAGATGCTCGACGCAATGCGCCGCCGTCAGTATCCAGTTGCTCCCGATCACGGACCCGCCGCAGAAATGCCCCTGGTAGCGCGTCGGCGCGTCGATATCGGTAAGCGAGACCTGCCAGGGAAAATCCGAGATGGAGACCGGGCATCCCCCCATTACCCTGTCGGAGGAACAGAAACTCTGCGCGCTCGCGGCTTGCGATCCGAGGGCGAGTGCGGCCAGTGCAGCGGCGAGGCCGAGGGTCGGTCTTGTCATCGGGGGGTCTCCTTCGTCGTCGATCAATCGGTCGTGCCGGGCGTGATAACCAGCGTGGCGGGGGGGGCGTCGCGCCCGATATGTTCGGTGCCGACCCAGATACGGAACGCGCCGCCCGTCTCCACCGCGAGGGAAAGCGCGGGCGTCCGGCCGATCGTGTCATCGGCACAGAGCCAGCGGCCCTCCGGATCGCGGATCACGAGGGTCGTGTCCGCCTCGCTCTCGACATGGATGGAGACGGAGGCGGCATCCTCGAAACCGACGAGGTAGTCCGGCCGGCGCGCGATGAAGCCCTTGCAGGTGCCGCCGAGCACGCGGGCATCCTGGTATCCACCAGCTGCAAGCGGCAGGCGGATCGGCGCATCAGGGGAGAAGGCGACGCTGCCGTATTGGGGCGCGCCGATGGCCTCGATACCCCCGCCGGGCTTGCCGATCACCACCGGCTCCGGCCTGTCCGCCGCGCTGTCGCGCGCGATGGCGATGAGCCGTTGCGCCTCCGCGTCATAGACGCTGCCCGGGAAGGCTTCCCGGAATGCGACAAGCGCTTCCGACCGCAAGGTGGGCTCGCCTATGCCGACGATCCGCGCCCAGGCCAGATCGGCGATCTCGGCCATCGGATCGGTTTCCGAGGGCAGGAACATCGGCGGGCGCTGTCCGGCGAACGCGAGTTCCAGCCAGGGCACCTGCGCCCCGTTCGTCGCGCTGCGGACACGCCAGGAAACCTCGTACATGATATCGTCGATCCGCCTGTCGGGCTTGTCGAGCGCATCGAGGAGCGCGCTTGTGAACAGCCCGTTCCGCCCGTCCCCGTCGGAGGCCGTCTGCCCCGGAGCGGCGGCGTAGAGCAGGAAGGCGGATGCCCCCGGCGGCGCGCTCATCGTCGCGAGCCCCGCTTCGCCCGCCCGCGCACCGCCGCGCTCGGGCAGGGGGTTGTTGCGGCAGGCGTCGAGGATCACGATTCCCGTCGCCCCGCGCACCCCGGCAAGACGCTCCAGAAAACGCGTCGCCGGGAAGGCGTAATCCTGCAGGTCCTCGCGGAACCGGATATCCTCGTCATCGACCGGCACGAGGTAATTGACGCCCTTGTAGGCGGCCCCGTGCCCCGCGAAGTAGAAAACCGCGATATCGCCCTCGTTCAGCGACCGGGTGAAGCCCACCACCGCATCGATCATCTCGCGCCGCGTGAGATCGAGCATGGCACCTCCGCCGTGAACGACGAATCCGAGTTCGGACAGGCGCCCGGCGATATCGAGCGCATCGTTGTGGGGGTTGAGCAGGCTGCCGGAGCGGTCATAGGTGCCGTTTCCGATAACCAGCGCGTAGCGTTCCGCGTGCGCCGCCGAGCCCGCGAAAAGGATCGTCGCAACGAGCAGGAGCACGATCCGCATGGCCAGACGCCATCCCTTTCCACGACACAACAGGGTGAAACCGTAGCACCGGGAAATCCTCCTGTTAACCCGATTGGGCTTGCGCGGCGGCACAAATGACTTAGGTTCGCCAATGCCTCGGGGGGCCACGCAAGTGGCTGAGATGCGCAATCCGCGCGGACCCGTTGAACCTGAACCGGCTCGTACCGGCGTAGGGAAGGCTGTCGCTCACCTCCACAGGGCCAGCGCAGCCTCCAACCCGCCACGTGGGCAGACTGGAGGACCAGATGAAGCACATCCTTGCAACGACGACCGCAGCGCTCGGCCTTGCCGGCGCCTTTTCCGCAATGGCGCAGGATCGCCCCGAACTCGTCGTCTATACCTATGACAGTTTCACGAGCGACTGGGGCCCCGGCCCGGTGATCGAAGCGGCCTTCGAGGCCGAATGCGATTGCGACCTCACGCTCGTCGGTGCGGGCGACGGGGCGGCGCTTCTCTCGCGGGTGCGGCTGGAAGGGGCCAACACGGATGCCGATGTCGTGCTGGGGCTCGACACCAATCTCACCGCCGCCGCGCGAGCCACGGGCCTTTTCGCCGAGGCGCCCGCCGACCTGCCCGAACCTGCCCTGCCGATCGCGTGGGACGATCCCGTCTTCGTTCCGTTCGACTGGGGCTATTTCGCCTTCGTCCACGATACCACGCGCCTTGCCGACGCGCCCGAGAGCCTCATGGCGCTCGCCGAAAGCGACATTTCCGTCGTGATCCAGGATCCGCGCAGTTCCACCCCCGGCCTCGGCCTCGTCATGTGGGTGGAGGCCGCGCTCGGCGACCGTGCGCCCGCCTTCTGGGAGGCGATCTCCGACAACATCGTCACGGTCACGCCGGGCTGGTCCGAGGCTTACGGCCTGTTCCTCGATGGCGAAGCGGAGATGGTTCTGTCCTACACCACCTCTCCCGCCTATCATCTGATCGCGGAAGACGATCCCACGAAGGCCGCCGCCGCCTTCACCGATGGCCACTACATGCAGGTCGAGGTCGCCGGCATTCTCGCCGGTTCCGACCAGCCCGAACTCGCGGCCGATTTCCTCCGCTTCATCGCGACGGCGGCGTTCCAGTCGGCCATTCCGACAACCAACTGGATGTATCCCGCTTTCGAGACCGGCGCCCTTCCCGAGGGATTCGATACGCTCATCACGCCTGAAACGGCCCTGCTCCTGCCTCCCGAGGATGCCGCCGCGCGCCGGGAGGCGGCGATAGCGACATGGCGCGCCAGCCTGTCGCGGTGAGCGCGATATTCGGTTGGGGGGCGACGGCGCTGACCGTCGCCCTCACGCTGGGAACGGCCGTTCCGCTTCTCGCCGTCGCGGAAGGGCCGGGCGGGCTTTTCGGCGCGGACTGGCCGGTGATCCGGTTCACGATCCTCCAGGCCACGCTCTCCGCGCTCATCACCGTCTCCGTCGCGATACCGCTCGCGCGTGCGCTCGCGCGGCGGCGATTTCCGGGCCGGGACGCCGTCATCCTCGCGCTGGGCGCGCCCTTCATCGTGCCGACCATCGTCGCCGTCTTCGGCATTCTCGCCGTATGGGGGCGTTCGGGCCTCTTCTCCGATCTCCTGTCCGCGGCCGGGTTCGCCCGGCTCGATGTCTACGGGCTGACCGGCATTCTCCTCGCCCATGTGTTCCTGAACCTGCCGCTCGTCACGCGGCTTCTCCTGCAGGGCTGGGCGGCGATCCCGGCAGAACATCATCGCCTTGCTTTCAGCCTCGGTTTCTCCGCACGGGACCGGTTCGCCCATATCGAATGGCCGATGCTGAGAGAGGTCGTTCCGGGAGCGGCGCTGCTGACCTTTCTCATCTGCCTCACGAGCTTCGCGGTGGCGCTGATCCTGGGGGGAGGCCCCCGCGCGACGACGCTTGAACTGGCCCTCTACCAGGCGCTGCGCTTCGAATTCGACCTGCCGGGCGCGGCCTGGCTCGCCCTTGTGCAGGCCGCGATCGGGCTGACGGGTGCCTTCGCGCTTCTCGCGCTGGGAAAAGGCGGGTTGTTTTCCCCCGGAGCGGCGCGGCGCATCGCGATCCCGGCGCCGCGCGGAGGGCGGATGCTCGATGCGACCGCGATCGTCGCCGCTCTCCTCTTTCTCGCGCTGCCCCTTGCCAGCGTCTTCCTCGACGGTCTCGCCCATGTCGCCACCCTTCCGCGTGGCGTCTGGGAAGCGGCGGCACGCAGCCTTGCGGTGGCCGTCCCGGCCGCGATCCTGTCGCTTCTCCTCGCGTTACCGATCGCCTGGAGCGTTACCACGCCCGGCAACCGGATCGGCCGCCTGGTCGCCGAAGGTTTGGTGCTGACCGCGCTGACGGCGTCTTCCCTCGTCATCGGCACGGGCCTTTTCATAGTCCTGCGGTCCGTGACCGATCCCTTCGCGATGGCCCTGCCCGTTACCGCAGTGGTGAACGCCGCCCTCGGCGTGCCCTTCGCGCTGCGCATCCTCGTGCCCGCGATCGGAGCGCTGCGCCGGGGGACGGAGCGGCAGGCGCGGGCGCTCGGCCTGCCGCGCCGGATCTGGTTGTCCCGCGTGCTCCTGCCGGGCATCCGTCCGGCGCTCGGCTTCGCGCTCGGGCTCGTCGCGGCGTTCTCGGTCGGCGATCTCGGTATCATCGCACTTTTCGGCACGACCGAGACGGCGACCCTCCCGCTGGAGATGCAGCGGCTTCTCGGCGATTACCGGATCGACGACGCGGCAGGCGCTGCGCTTCTGCTCCTGGCCCTCAGCTTCACCCTCTTCGCCGTGTTCGACCTCTGGGGGCGCCATGATCCGTTGCGATGATCTCGTCCTGAACCGGGGCGGGGAGTTCACCCTCGCCGCCGATCTCGACTTCCGCGCCGGGCGATGCACCGTCCTGCTCGGACCTTCCGGCGCCGGCAAATACACACACCATTACTTTTGGTCACCGGATTTAAGTAGGAATCAGGAGTATTGAACTATCGGACGATCCGAAACAGATGATTCAGAATCCAGAAAGTTTTTTATGGTAT
>JBMYPI010000183.1:0-4995 GCA_049600155.1 Rubricella sp. | reverse complement strand
GATTGTACGCGGGTGAGTCAGTGTGGTCTGTCTGTCTGTCTGTCTGTCTGTCTGTCTGTCTGTCTGTCTGTCTGTTCGGCGGGTTTCACTCGGCCTCGCAGCGAACCCACCACCGCCGCACCGCTGCCGCCGTTGATCGCGTCCAGTGCCGCCGGGTACTTTCCCTCGCGCTGCAGGCGGGTGGGCCGGACCGGGCCGACATGCTCAACGCCTATGCGGCGCGGGATTTCCGCCCGATCTGGACGGGCCGGGACAGGCGCGCGGCGGAGGCGCTGCTTGCCGCGATGGGGCAGGCGTTCGAACACGGTTTGCCGTCCGATCCGCGCCGCGTCGCTCTCTTGCGCGGGATCCTCGAGGCCGCACCGCGCGACGGTTCCGATCCGATGGCGGAGATCGCGCTGGCGGATGCATGGCTCGACTATGCGCGGGTGAAGCTTTCGGGGCTGATCGCGCCGTCGTCGCTGTCGGAGAACCTGCATGTCTTCCCGGTCGAGCACCGCGATGACGAACTTCTGTTCATGGTCGCCTCGGCGCCCGATCCCGCCGCGCTCGTTGCCGGGGTGGAGCCGCCAGGCGGCCAGTATGAAGCGTTGCAGCAGGTCCTCGCCGATCTGCGCGCGGTGATCGAGGCTGGCGGTTGGGGGCCCGAAGTGGCTTCGGGGCCGCTGATCCGCCCCGGCGACAGCGATCCCCGCGTGCCCGCGTTGCGCGAGCGGCTCGCGGCGCTCGGTGACTACGCCGCGCCCCCCGAACCCGATCCCCTGCTGGAGCTGTTGCGGTCCGATCCCGAACCGGTCGCCGAGGGTGAGGGCGCGGTCGTCGTGCCCGATCCCACGGTTTTCGATCCCGGGACGGAGGAGGCCCTGCGCGCGTTCCAGCGCCGCCACGGCCTGAACGAGGATGGGGTCGTGGGCCCCGCGACGCTCGCCGCGCTCAACACCAGCGCCGAGGAGCGCGCGCGCCAGGTTCTCGTCAACCTCGAACGGGAGCGCTGGAAGAACGGCGCGCTCGAACCCGACCATATCTACGTCAACCTCGCCGATTTCCGGATGTGGGTGCGCGAAGGTGGCGAGGATATCTTCACAACGCGCGTGGTCGTCGGCCAGTCGCAGGAACACGAGACCCCCGAATTCGTCGACCGGATGACCTTCCTCGTCGCCAATCCGACATGGACCGTTCCTCGTTCCATCGCGACGGAGGAGATCCTGCCCCAGCTCCGGACCAACCCCGCCCATCTGCAGGAAAACAACATGATCCTGCTGCCCGGCGGCGGCGGGGAACCGGTGCCCGAGGATTCCGCGCTCGTCGACTGGTCGCAATTCTCGGTCAACTACTTCCCGTGGTGGATCCGGCAGGCACCCGGGCCGGGCAACGCGCTTGGCCGGGTGAAGTTCATGTTCCCCAACCAGTTCGCGATCTACCTGCACGATACGCCCTCGCGCAGCCTCTTCCGGCGCGACGTGCGGGATTTCTCCCATGGTTGCGTCCGGGTGCAGGATCCCATCGGGCTGATGGAGGTGCTGCTCGCGCCGCAGATGGACAACCCCCGCGCCGAGTTCCAGAGCATTCTCGACACGGGAGTGGAGACGGAGATCCCCTTGCGCCGTCCGATCCCGGTGCACCTCGACTATCGCACCGTGCGGGTGGAGGCGGACGGCACGGTGCATTTCCGGCAGGATGTCTATCTGCGTGACACCCTCGTCTACGAGGCTCTCGAGGAGGCGGGGGTGAGCCTCTTCGGGGTGGCGGGGTGAACGCGAGGTCAGCCACGGCGGGGCGTTTCCCCGCCGCGCGCACTGGTCTATAAGCGGTCCGCATCATGGCCAGGGATCGCGAGGACAGCATGACTGCGCCCACAGTCGCGGAAATCGCCCGCGCGCTCGGCGCCCGCTTCGAGGGTGCGGGCGGATTGGCCCTGTCGCGCCCCCGCCGCCCCCAGGATGCCGGTGAAGGGGACCTCGCGCTCGCGATGGATCCCGCCTTCCTCCCCGCGCTCGAAGGATCGCCTGCACGCGCGGCCGTCGTGCCCGAGGGAACGGACTGGGCCGCGCTGGGGCTCGACGCCGCGATCCTGGTCGGCCGCAGCCGTTACGCGATGGCCGGGATCGGGCGCGCCTTCGAGGTGCCGCCGCAGATCGCGCCGGGCATCCATCCCTCCGCCGTGATCGATCCGACCGCCCAGATCGGCGAGGGCGCGGCGATCGGCCCCTTCGTCGTGATCGGCGCGGGCGCGCGGATCGGGGCGCGGGCGCGCATCCTGCCCCATGTCTGGATCGCGGAGGAGGCCCGTATCGGCGCGGATGCGCTGCTCTATACCGGTGTGCGCATCTGCGCGCGCGTCACCATCGGGGACCGTTTCATCGCCCAGCCGGGCTGCGTGATCGGCTCGGACGGTTTCAGCTTCGTCACGCCCGATCCATCCCATGTCGAGGCCGCGCGCGCCATGCGCAGCGCCGACGAGGGCCTTCCCCCGCCGGAATGGACGCGGATCAACTCGCTCGGATCCGTCCGGATCGGGGACGATGTCGAGGTCGGCTCCAATTCCACCGTCGATCGCGGCACCGTCGCCGACACGGTCATCGGCAAGGGCACCAAGCTCGATAACCTCGTCCATGTGGGCCACAACGTGCAGGTGGGCGAGACCTGCCTCCTGTGCGGTCAGACGGGAATCGCCGGAAGCGTCGTGATCGGCGACAGGGTCGTTCTCGGCGGGCAGGTCGGCGTGGCCGATCATGTGACCATCGGTCATGACGTCATTGCGGCGGCGCAGACCGGTATTATGTCCGATGCGAAGCCGGAGCAGTTCCTCATGGGGTTCCCGGCGACGAGGCGGGACGCCTTCGTTCAGGACATGAAGGCCCGGCGCCGTCTGCCGCGCCTGATGGAGCGGCTCAAGGCCGTGGAAAACCGTCTTTCAAAAGATGATCCGAGCGGATAAGGGACGGATCGGAAGGTTAGGGGAGCAAGCATGGCTGACGATGTTGCCGACAAGGTGATCGCGATCATCGCGGAACAGGCCGTGATGGAACCGTCCGAGGTGAAGATGGACGCGACGCTGGAGGATCTGGGCGTGGACAGCCTCGGCCTCGTCGAGGCGGTCTTCGCCATCGAGGAAGAGTTCGACATCCAGGTTCCCTTCAACGCCAACGATCCCTCCGAGTCCGATTTCGACATCAGCAACGTCGCCTCCATGGTCGAGGCGGTCCGGGGCCTGGTGACCGCGAAAGACGCCTGATGCACCGCGTCGTCATCACCGGGCAGGGCGCCGTCTCGGCGCTCGGACTGTCCGCATCCGAAACCCAGGCCGCGATGCGCGAAGGGCGCTGCGGCATCGGCGAGATGGATTTCCCCGATATCGAGCGGCTTTCGATCCGCATCGGCGGGCAGATCAGGGGCTTCTCGGCGGAAGAGCATTTCTCCCGCCAGAACATCGCCCTCTACGACGAGTTCACCCAGTTCGCGCTCCTCGCCGCGCGCGAGGCGGTGGCGCAGTCCGGCATCGTTTTCGACGAGGCGCTTTCGCTGGAGGCGGGTGTCGTTCTGGGCAATTCCGGCGGTGGGGTCCACACCTACAACGACGCCTACAAGACCGTCTTCGAGGACGCCAAGAACCGGGTCCATCCCTTCGTCATCCCCCGGTTGATGAACAATGCCGCGGCGAGCCACCTGTCGATGGAGTTCGGCATCCGCGGCGCTTCCTTCACGCTGTCCACGGCCTGCGCCTCGTCCAACCATGCGATGGGCCAGGCATTCCAGATGATCCGTTCCGGCGCGGCGAAAGCCATGCTGACGGGCGGATCGGAGTCGATGCTCTGCTTCGGCGGGATCAAGGCCTGGGAAGGCCTGCGCGTGATGTCCAGGGACGGCTGCCGCCCCTTCTCCAGGACGCGCAACGGCATGGTCCAGGGCGAGGGTGCGGCGGTCTTCGTTTTCGAGGAATACGAACATGCCAGGGCGCGCGGCGCGGACATCATCGCCGAGGTGATCGGCTTCGCGATGACGGCGGATGCCTCCGACATCGTGATGCCCAGTCGGGATGGGGCCGCCCGAGCGATGCAGGGCGCGTTGAAGACGGCCGGCCTGAATGGTGAAGAGGTGGGCTACATCAACGCCCACGGCACGGGCACCGCCGCGAACGACCGCACGGAATGCGCCGCCGTGCGGCAGGTTTTCGGCGATCACGCGGACCGGTTGGCGATCTCGTCCACCAAATCGATGCACGGGCACCTGATCGGCGGCACCGGCGCCGTCGAACTGCTTGCCTGCACGATGGCGCTCAGGGATGGGGTCCTCGCACCGACGATCAACTACGACGAACCCGATCCCGAGTGCGATCTCGACGTCGTTCCGAACATCGCGCGCGAGGCGAAGGTCGATGTCGTGCTGTCGAACGCCTTCGCCTTCGGCGGGCTCAATGCCGTGATCGCCCTCCGCCGGGTCTGAGCCGGGGCGCGTCGATCAGCGCGCCTGCGGGCGCATGCTGTTCCAGGCTGCCGTGAACCCGGTGAGCGAGAGGCGCATCACGATGGGGTTCTGGGGCACGTCCACCGCCGACATCACCAACCCCATCACCGCGCCGCGGCGCATTTCGGTGATCTGGCCTTCGGTCAGGCCGAAGCGGGCAAGGCAGCCATTCTGGCGGCAGAAGTCGTAGTCCTGCACCACGGGCTGGCCGTCGTCGACGACGGTCACGAGCCCTTCGTTGAGGAGCACGACGAGGGGCACGATGGCGGTCATGCCGCCGAGCGCGGGCCCGCCGCGGGGCAGGCGGACAAGGTCGATCTGCGCGCCCGGGCTGCCTTCGGGGTTGAGCGCGACGGCCCGCATCGAGCAGAAGTCGCTTTCGCCGAGGCAGACGACCGTCCAGTCGCCGAAGGTCTCCCGCACGACTTCCTCCGTGACGCCCTCGGGGCGTTCCACCGGCTCGGGTTCGGGCGGCGGTGGCGGCGGGGCGAAACCTGTCGTCGGGCCTTCCTGCGCCGCTGCCGCAGCGGG
>JBMYPI010000182.1:0-5011 GCA_049600155.1 Rubricella sp. | reverse complement strand
GGCAGATATCCGCGCCGCCCTTTCCGCACCGCAGGAGGGCGCAACCGGCCCCGATGGCCCGGTCTACCCGGGCACCTGCCGCGACGCGGCCCATACCGATCCCGATGCCGCCCTTCGCATCGACATGCGCAAGGCCGTTGCGCGGCTCGACGCCCCGCTCACCTTCGGGGAAACGGACAATCCCGGCGGCCCGTCCGGCCCCGTCACGATCCCGCCGGTGCAGCTCATCGAGGGCGTGGGTGACGTCATCCTCGCCCGCAAGGACATCGGCACCTCCTACCATCTCGCGGTCGTCGTCGACGATGCCGAACAGGGGGTGACCCATGTCACCCGTGGGCAGGATCTGTTCGAGGCGACGGCGATCCATGTCCTCCTGCAGCGGCTTCTCGGCCTGCCGACGCCGGTCTATCGTCATCACCGCCTGATCCGGGATGCCGCCGGGAAACGCCTGGCCAAGCGCGACGATGCCCGCGCCATCCGCACCTTCCGCGAGAACGGCGCCAGCCCCGCGGATATCCGTCGCCTGGCCGGGCTCTGAGCCGTCTTTCACGGTTCTCCGACCACGTCGGGGCGGCGCCCCTATTCCATCGGTTCCGAGAGGATCACCTCGCCGCCATCCTCGACACGCGTATAAAAACAACTGCGCCGGTTGGTGTGGCAGGCAGGCCCGGTCTGTTCCACGAGCAGGAGAAGCGTGTCCCTGTCGCAATCGACACGGAATTCCCTGAGCCTCTGCACATGGCCCGAGGTTTCCCCCTTCCGCCAGATGGCCTGCCGCGAGCGCGACCAGTAGGTGACCTGCCCCGTCGCGAGCGTTTCGGCCACGGTTTCGGCGGTCATCCAGGCCATCATCAGCACCTCGCCCGTTTCATGATCCTGAGCGATCGCCGGGATCAGACCTTTGGCATCGTAGCGCAGGGTCGCGGGGTCGAAGGCAGCCATCGCGGGCCTCTTTTCTCTGGCGGTGTCGGGGTCTACCTATAGGGGCAGGACCGGAACGCCAAGGGGACGCAACGCCATGGCCGAACAGGACATGATGAAACTCTACTCCAAGCGCATCCTCGCGCTTGCGTCCGACATTCCCCATATGCAACGGCTCGATACACCCGACGCGACCGTGATGAAACGCTCTCCCCTCTGCGGTTCGACCGTGACCGTCGACGTCACGCTCGATTCCGAGGGGCGCGTCGCAGCCTTCGGGCAGGAGGTGAAGGCCTGCGCGCTCGGTCAATCATCCGCGTCGGTCTTCTCCGCCGCTGTCATCGGTCGCACGATCGAAGAGCTCCGCACGGCGCGCGATCAGCTCAAGGCGATGCTCAAGGAAGAGGGGCCCGTGCCGGACGCGCCCTTCGAGGGTTACGAGGCGCTCCTGCCCGCACGGGACTATCGCAACCGCCACGCCTCCATCCTCCTGGTGCCGGACGCCACGGTGGAAGCGATGGAAAAGATCCTCGCGGAAAAACCCGCCGCGGCCCGGTAAGGCCACGGCGGCAGGTGGTGCGGGGCCGACCCCATCCGTTCAGCACGCCCCGGTAACGAGAGGCAGAGGCGAGGCGCGCAACGGAGAGATGGCGGGGGATCCACCCGTGCGGATGGCGCACGAAGGGGGCCGACCGGCCGCAGGCGAAACCGTCAGACCAGCCCGGGCGCGATCATCGCCGATCCGATCAGGGCGACGATTGCCGCAAGACCAAGAAGATCGGTCAGTGTCTCAAGGGTCTCGCGGCGGACATGGCGCTGGATCAGGTCGAACATCGAAAGGCTCCGTTCCTCTGGGTTGCCTTAATGTTCTCTTAACGTTCGCGGTCCGTCAAGCACGAATTGGAACATTTGCGAACATTCAGCCGATTCCGATCAGCCGGATCGCGCGATCCCGTTCCATCAGCCACAAAAGAAGCCGTAACGCCTCGCCCCGCGCGCTCGACAGGTCGGGGTCGCGCTGGAGCGCGAGGCGCGCGTCCTTCTGCGCGATCGCCATCAGATCCGCCTGCCGTTCGAGATCGGCGATCTGGAAGAGCGGCAGGCCGGATTGGGCGGTGCCGATCAGGTCTCCCGCCCCCCGCAAGGCAAGGTCTTCCTCGGCGATGCGGAACCCGTCCTCGGTTTCCCGCAGGATGGCGAGGCGGCGATAGGCCGTTTCCCCCAGCGGACCCTGGTAGAGGAGAAGGCAGGTCGATGCCCCCTCCCCCCGGCCCACGCGCCCGCGCAACTGGTGAAGCTGCGCCAGGCCGAAACTCTCGGCTCCCTCGATGACCATGATCGTCGCTTCGGGCACGTTCACGCCGACTTCGATCACCGTCGTCGCCACCAGGACCCGCGTCCGACCGGCGACGAAATCGGCCATCGCGACGTCCTTCTCCGAAGGCGGCATCTGCCCGTGGACAAGACCGACCACACCATCGCCGAGCGCCGCCCGCAGCGCCTTGAAGCGGACCTCGGCGGCGGTCATGGCACTGTGTTCGCTTTCCTCCACGAGCGGACAGACCCAATAGGCCTGCCGCCCCTCCTCCACCGCACGGCGGAGCCGCTCGACGACCTCGTCCAGCCGATCCATCGGAATGGTGACGGTCGTGATGGGTTTTCGCCCGGGCGGCTTTTCATCGAGGACCGACAGGTCCATATCGCCGAACTGGCTGAGGGCGAGGGAACGGGGGATCGGTGTCGCCGTCATCACGAGGATGTCGACGGCCTGACCCTTCGCGCCGAGACTCATGCGCTGGTGCACGCCGAACCGGTGCTGTTCGTCGATCACCGCAAGGCGCAGATCGGCGAAGGCCACATCCTCCGAGAACAGCGCATGGGTGCCGACGAGAAGGCCGATCTCCCCCGCCGCGAGCGCCCCGAGCTTGGCCGCGCGATCCGCCCCCTTGTCCCGCCCCGTCAGGATCTCCACGCGAAGCCCCGCCGCCTCCGCGAGCGGCGCGAGGCTTTCCAGGTGCTGGCGCGCGAGGATCTCCGTCGGCGCCATCATCGCCGCCTGCCCGCCCGCCTCCACGACCGCGCAAATGGGCAGGAATGCCGTCAGTGTCTTGCCCGAACCGACATCCCCCTGCAAAAGCCTGTGCATCCGGAAAGGGCTTTCGAGATCGGCCAGGATCTCGGACACCGCCCGCTGCTGCGCGCGGGTTGGGCTGTAGGGCAGCGCGGCGAGGACCTTGCGCTGCAACACCCCCGTGCCCTTCGATACACGCCCCTTCCTGCGCCGGTCCCGGGCCCGGGCGAGGGCAAGCGTCATCTGGTGGGAGAGAAGCTCGTCATAGGCCAGACGCCGCCGCGCCGGGGCATTCGGTGACAGGTCCTGCACCGATTGGGGCGCGTGGGCGTCTGCGAGCGCTTTGTTGAATCCCGGAAACCCCTGTTCCGCCACCACGCCGGGATCGATCCATTCCGGCATCGGAGGCATACGCTCCAGCGCTGCCTGGATCGCACGCGTCATCTGCTTCTGGGTGATCCCGTAGGTCAGCGGATAGACCGGCTCGAATCCCGGCAGGGCCTCGGCCTCGGCGCGGGTGAGGATGTGGTCGGGATGGGCCATTTGCGCCAACCCGTCGAAAAGCTCCACCCGCCCCGAGACGATCCTCCGCTGGCCGCTCGGCAGGGTGCGGCGCAGCCAGTCCGCATTGGCGTGGAAGAAGACGAGTGTGAAATCGGCCTGCGCATCCCGCACATCCACGCGGTAGGGTCGCCCCCTGGAACGTGGCGCATGATGGGCGCCGATCTCCACCTCGACGGTGCAGACGGCAGGCAGCACCGCCTCCCGGATCGAGGGGATCAGCCGCCTGTCGATACCCTGCGCGGGCAGCGTGAAGACGAGATCGCGGGGATGGGCGAGGCCGCCCTTCGTGAGCGCCTGCGCACCCTTCTGGCCGATCCCCAGAAGGCCCGTGAGATCGGCGAAGAGCGGAAACAGGCTTTCGGGGCGCTGGCTCATGGTGCCATCTGGCGGGGAAGCGGACGGGATCGCAAGGGCGTCATTGGACGAGCGCGATCCACTCCTCCTCCGACAGGATGGTGAGGCCGAGTTCCCGCGCCTTCGTCTCCTTCGATCCCGCGCCGGGGCCGGCGACGACGTAATCCGTCTTCTTCGAAACGGAACCGGAGACCTTCGCGCCGAGCGCCTCGGCCTGCGCCTTCGCCTCCGACCGGCTCATCCGCTCCAGCGTTCCGGTGAAGACAACCGTCTTGCCCGCTATGGGGCTGCCATCGGTTTGCGGGCGGGCGGCTTCTTCGACGGTCAGGTGCGTCGTGAGCCGATCGAGAAGCACCCGCGCCTCCGGTTCGTGGAAGAAATCGACGATGGCCTCGGCCATGACCGACCCGACGCCGTCGATCGCCAGAAGCTCGGCCCGCTGGGCCTCATCCTCGTCGGCCGCCTCCATCGCGGCGCGGAAGGCGTCCCAGGTGCCGTAATGCCGCGCGAGCATCTTCGCCGTCGCCTCGCCCACATGGCGGATGCCGAGGGCGAAGATCAGGCGATGGAGCGGGATGGTGCGCCGCTCGTCGATCGCGTCGAAGAGGTTCGCGGCGGATTTCTCTCCCCAGCCCTCCCGGTTCTTCAACTGCTGTAGCCCGCCCGAGCCGTAGCGCGCGCGAAGCTCGAAGATATCGGCGGGGCTCTTCACCCAGCCATCGGCGAAGAAGGCCTCGACCTGCTTCGCCCCCAACCCCTCGATATCGAAGGCGGCGCGGGAGACGAAATGCTTGAGCTTCTCCACCGCCTGGGCGGGGCAGATCAACGCGCCGGTGCAGCGATGCACCGCCTCCCCCTCCTCCCGGATCACGCGGGAACCGCAGGCCGGGCAGGTTTCGGGGAAGGCGTAGGGCGTCGCGTCGGCCGGGCGACGGGAGAGGTCCACCCCCTCCACCTTGGGGATCACGTCACCCGCGCGATAGATCGTGACCGTGTCCCCCTCGCGGATATCGACGCCGCCGCGGATCGGGTTTCCCCTGGAGTCGCGGCCCGCGATGTAGTCGGCATTGTGGAGCGTCGCGTTCGACACCACCACGCCGC
>JBMYPI010000181.1:0-5022 GCA_049600155.1 Rubricella sp. | reverse complement strand
GGAGAAGTTCTCCGTCACGCGACGACCGACGCCGAGCGTATAGGTGACGACAGCCTCGTCATACTCCAGAAGCGGCGAAGGCGGGACGGAGGGTTGCAGCGTGACCACACCCCAGTCGACCCAGCGGATCGAGCCGAACAGAAGCGTATCCGCCGCGATCCCGGACTGGAAATCGAGGTGAACGCGCTGCGGGCCGGTGACGGGCGTGTCGGGCGAACCGCCGGGGGCGAAGTTCTCTGCCGTCTCCAGTTCGAAATCGACCTCTGAATAATAGGTCGCCGCGACACGCAGTGCGATCTCGGGGACCTCGTAGGCGACACCGGCGAGCCATCCGAAGGCGCCGCTGTCCTCACCCTGGAAGTTGTAGCCTTGAAGCGGCCCATAGGCCGCTTCGTTCAGCGTCACCTCGGCGTCGAGGCTCTGGTAGCGGACGCCGCCGTAGACGCTGACATTCTCGTTGGGGGAGAATTGCAGAATACCGGTCAGGCCGGTCGAGCTCAGCTCGGCTTCCAGGTTGTTGTACGCACCGCCGTAGTCGGGATAGCTGACCGATGCGCCATAGGGGGTGTCGTACAGGAACGCCGCTGCGAGGGTATCGCTGATCTGGTAGCGCAGGCCGAAGGACGGAACCGTGTAGTTCTCCGCCACATTGCCGGTCGCTGCGGTGCTCACATCGACGCCGCTGATATCCGGCTGGACGATGCCCGCGGAGAATCGCAGGTGGTTGCCTTCCTCGAAGATGATGTCGACGCTCTGGCCCGAGCGGTCAACGCCACCAGCCTGTGCCCCCGTGGCGGCGACGAGTGCGATGGCAGTGGCGCTTTTGAGGGCCATGAGCGCGGATTTACGCGAGTGTGTCAAAGTGATCCTCCCTGATCGCGTGAACGCCTGAATGACGTTTCTGTGATGCAGGGAGTTTCCGACAATCGCCGTTCCGGTCAACGGTTTACGCAGCGTTAGCGCCCCCATCCGAGCGATGTTTCGTTGCGTCCGAAAAGCAAACGCCGCCCGGCGGGGGGCGGCGTTTTCATTCGAAACGGAACCGGCTTACTTCGCGACGGCATCCACGGATTTCTGGAGGATCGCCTCGGCCTCGGCCCGGTCGCCCCAGCCGATGACCTTCACCCACTTGCCCGCTTCGAGATCCTTGTAGTGCTCGAAGAAGTGCTTGATGCGGTCGCGGGTCTTTTCGGGGATATCAGTGAGGTCCTGGATATGGGCCTGGAACGGGTCCACCTTCTCGACCGGCACGGCGATGAGCTTGTCATCCATCCCGCCATCGTCTTCCATCTTCAGCACGCCCACGGGGCGGCAGCGGATCACCGCACCGGGCTGGAGCGGGAAATCGACGATCACGAGCACGTCCGTCGGATCGCCATCATCGTGCAGCGTGTTCGGCACGAAGCCGTAGTTGCAGGGGTAGAACATCGGCGTGTTCACGACACGGTCGACGAAGACCGCCCCCGATTCCTTGTCGATCTCGTACTTCACCGGCGCGCCACCCGCAGCGCCGCCCGTGATCTCGATGACCACGTTGATGTCCTTGGGCGGGTTCTTCCCGGCGGGGATGTTGTCGATGATCATCTTCGGCCTCTCTGGCTTGTTCGTGTCGTTGGCCGGGGCGATAGCATGGGCCGCGTCGCGAAAAAAGCCGCCTCAGCTTGGGGCATTCCGTCGCTGCGTCTCGGCGCGGAGGTTCAGAAGGTTCGCCCCGATGATGATCGCCGCCCCGAGGATCAGGAGCGGATCGACCGTCTCCTCGTAGAGCGCGTAGCCAAGGAACCCGATCAGGGGCAGGCGGATGAAATCCATCGGCGCGACGAGCGTGGCGGGCGCGAGGGTGAGCGCCGTGGTCAGGCAGTAATGCGCGGTCAGGCCCGCAAGTGCGATGACGAGCACGAGCGGCCAGCCCGCCGCCGTGGGCAGGGCAATATCGCCGTCATGGCCGGCCGCTACCAGGCCGAAGCCCGTCTGCATCACGGTGAGCCAGAACAGGATCTGCGTCGTCGTGTGGCCACGCTGGGCGAGTTTCTTCGTCATGACGTAGGAGATCGCGAAACCGATCGCGCAGGTCGCCGCCGCGATCGTGCCCGGGGTGAGCGCGACCCGCCCCGGCTGCGCGACAAGCAGGATCCCGGCGAAACCGAGCGTGACGGCCAGCACCCGCGGCCGCGTCCACTTCTCGCCGAGGAAGAAGGGCGCGGCCAGCGCGACCCAGATCGGTGTCGTGAATTCCAGGCTGAAGACCTGTGCGAGCGGCACCGTGGCCACGGCGTAGAACCACAGGTTCTGGCCCGAGAAATGGCCCACGTTGCGGAAAAGGTGCAGGCCCATGTCCCGCCGTTCGATCTGTCCGAGCGTCCCGGCGAGGCGGGCGAGGCTCACCACGACGATCACACCGATGATCGAGCGGTAGAGCATCAGCTCGAACGTATCGAGCTCTATCGCGATTTCGCGCCCGGCGACCGCCATTGTCGAGAAGGACAGTGTCGCGCCGAGCATCCACAGACCTGCGAGCAGGGGCCGCTGCTGCATCACGAACCTCGTCGAAGGGAAGGTGTCGGGGACCTAGTCCGCGACGCCGAGCAGACCAGCGCTTTCGACCGTGAGCAGCCCGGAGTCAAGCCCGAGGCCCTGCTGGAAGACGCGAAGCGCCGTTTCCGTTTCGCCGCTCATGCGACCGTCGATCGGCCCGGAATAGAGCCCCCGCGCGGCGAGCGCGGATTGCAGCGCCGCGATCCGTGGCTCCGTCATCGCCGCTTCGCAAACCACTGGCGTCCAGATCGTCCGGCCCGGCGTCGCCCCCAACTGTGTCGGCACGAGCACGCGGCGCGGAACCTGCCGGACGAGCGGCTCGCCCGGTGTGCCGCGCAGATCCTCCGCGCCGAAGGATTCCTGCCGCTCGACCGTTTCGAAGGTTCCGGCCCGTTCGAGAAGGCAAAGCGTGCCCGTCGCCGTCTCGCGCGTGCCGAGTATCGCGATGCCGGACCGGGACGTGTTCGCCCCGACAGTCGGGCATTGGGCCCATTCGCGTGCGGGCCGGGTGATGGTGATCCTTTCCCGGACGCGGCGGAATCCCGTCTCCCGCGCTCGGGGCATCGGATCGAGGCGGTTGTCTTCGAAAAGCGTTTCGAACCGCTGATCCTCGCGGCGGGGAATCGGGTCGCCATCCATGTCGCGCGGAGACAGCTCCGTGATCCGTGCGTAGCATTGTCCTCCGGCGCTCTCGCCCGGCGGAAGCCGTGTTCCCGCCGCGGTCACGGGCACCGCGGCCGAAAGTATGGCCTCGGGGATCGGTTCGCCCCGTTCCCGGGCACGCAGCACCGCGTCGATCGCCGTCGCTTCGGTAAGCGGGTCGAGCCCCTGGCCCGCGCGCAGCGCGTTCTGCTCCTGCAGGATGTTCAGGAGGTCGTCATCGGGGCCGAGCGCGTATGTCCAGGGCTGATCGTCGACGAGGGCGCGCAGATCGGTTTCGTTCCGTTCCGGCAGCGTGACGTCGATGCAGCCCACAAGGGAGAAGGCCAGCAGGGCAGCCCCTGCCGGGCGCATCGCGCTTTCCCGAAACGATCGTAAAGTGAACGCCATGCCACGCCTTCGAAGCTTCGCGGGAGCCGCATGACGCAACCCCGTCAGGCGCTACTATTGCGCCACAGGGTGCATTCACTCAACAATTTCGGGCAATTGAAGGGCAAAGCCGGGGTGGATTGGATGAAATCCCGACGCTCCGGCAGGACATCGCCGGTCCGCGCGCCCGTCAGGATTGTCTGCATCTGCGGTTGCGCAACCGAAAGGTGAAACCTACTCCCACTCGATCGTGCCGGGCGGCTTGGAGGTGATGTCGTAGGTCACGCGATTGATCCCCTTCACCTCGCCGACGATCCGATTCGCCGTCTCACCGAGGAATTCGTGGGAGAACGGGTAGTAGTCGGCCGTCATCCCGTCCACCGACGTCACCGCGCGCAGGGCGCAGACATAGTCATAGGTCCGCCCGTCCCCCATCACGCCGACCGTGCGGACGGGAAGAAGCACGGCGAAGGCCTGCCAGATATCGTCATAGAGGCCGTGGCGACGGATCTGGTCGAGATAGATCGCATCCGCCTTGCGCAGGATATCGAGCTTGTCGCGGGTGATCTCGCCGGGGCATCGGATCGCGAGGCCGGGGCCGGGGAAGGGATGACGCCCGACGAAGGCGGGGGGCAGGCCCAGTTCCTCGCCGAGCTTGCGCACCTCGTCCTTGAACAGCTCGCGCAGCGGCTCGACCAGCTTCATGTCCATCCGCTCGGGCAGGCCGCCGACATTGTGGTGCGACTTGATCGTGACGGAGGGGCCGCCGGAAAAGCTGACGCTCTCGATCACGTCGGGATAGAGCGTGCCCTGGGCGAGGAATTTCGCGCCGCCGATCGCCTTGGCGTGCTTCTCGAAAACGTCGATGAAGAGCTTGCCGATGGTCTTGCGCTTCTGTTCGGGATCGGTGACGCCTTCGAGCGCGCCGAGGAACAGATCCGCCTCGTCGGCATGGATCAGCGGAATGTTGTAGTGATCGCGGAAGAGGCTCACGACCTCCTCCGCCTCGTTCGCACGCATCAGCCCGTGATCGACGAAGACGCATGTGAGCTGATCGCCGATCGCCTCATGGATCAGGACGGCGGCGACGGAGCTGTCCACACCGCCGGAAAGGCCACAGATGACCTTTTCGTCTCCCACCTGCTCGCGGATGCGGGCGATGGCTTCGTCCTTGTAGGACGCCATCGACCAGTCGCCCCTGAACCCGGCCAGATCGGTGAAATTCTTCAACAGACGCGCGCCGTTCACCGTGTGGTGCACTTCGGGATGGAACTGCACCGCGAAGAAGCGCCGCGCGGGATCGCCGATGATGGCGAAGGGCGCGCCGGAAGACTGGCCGTAGACCTCGAAACCGGGTGCGAGCTTCGTCACCCGGTCGCCATGGGACATCCAGACCTCTTCCCGGCCCGTCGCGAACAGGCCCGTGAACAGGGGATCGTTCTCGTGGCTCCCGGTGGG
>JBMYPI010000180.1:0-5054 GCA_049600155.1 Rubricella sp. | reverse complement strand
TGATGTTAGCGCCGATGGAAGTTCGGGGGTGGAACAAGCAGCGGGCCAAGGATGCAGCGGCGGAATTGCTCGATCGCGTTGGCATTCTTGATCAGGCTAAGAAATATCCCGGACAGCTTTCGGGTGGGCAACAGCAGCGCGTCGCGATCATCCGCGCGCTCGCCATGCAGCCCGAGATCATGCTTTTCGACGAGATCACCAGCGCGCTCGATCCCGAACTGGTGGGCGAGGTGCTCGACGTGTTGCGGCAGTTGCGGGCGGAGGGGATGACGATGATCCTCGCCACCCACGAGATGGGCTTCGCCCGCGAACTGGCGGACAAGGTCTGTTTCCTTGACGCCGGCCGTATCCTCGAGGAAGGCCCGCCCGAGCGGATCTTCGGCGCCCCGCGGCAGGAGCGCACCCGCGCCTTCCTCTCCCGCGTGCTCTAGCTCAGATCGCCGAAAGCCCGCCGTCGAGGGCGATCGCCTGCCCGGTCATGAAGCTGTTTGCTGGTGAGATCAGCCACAGCGCGGCGTCCGCCACTTCCGCTGCCGTGCCGGTCCGCCGCATCGGGATGCGCGCGGTGAGCTTTCCCCGCGCAGTGTCGTCCATCGCCGCCGTCATCCGGTCGAGCATCGGCGTCTCCGCGAAGGCGGGGCAGAGGGCGTTCACCCGGATGCCGTGGCGCGCATATTCATCGGCAGCCGTGCGCGTCAGCCCCACCACCGCATGTTTCGAGGCCGCGTAGCCGCCAAGCGTGCCCGCCCCCACAAGCCCCGCGACCGAGGCGATGTTCAGGATCGCGCCCCCGCCCGTGGCGATCATCGCCGCGATCTGGTGGCGCATTCCGATGAACACGCCCCGCGCGTTCACCCGCAGCACCCGGTCGAACTGGTCCGGTTCCAGAAGATGCAGGGGGGCAAGGTCATGGGCGACGCCTGCATTGTTGATCGCGGCGGAGAGTCGGCCGAGCGCTGCCGTCCCCCGTTCCAGATGCGCCCTCATCGCGGCATCGTCGGAGACATCGACCGCTTCCGCGAAGACTGTCGCTCCCCCAGCCTTCAACCTCTTCGCAAGGGTATCGAGCCTCTCTTCGTTCCGGTCCGACAGGATAAGGGCCGCACCCGCATCCGCCAACCGCTCAGCGATCGCGGTGCCGAAGCCGCCCGCCGCGCCGGTGATCTGGATGACCTGTGCCTCAGCCATCGCGCGCCGCCATCAACCCGCCCATCGCGAAGGCGGGCACATGCGCGCCCAGCCGCAAGCCCCTTTCGGGGTCTGAGGCGTTGCCATCGAGCGCGCGTTTCTTCACACCCTGCAGGATCGCACCCATACGGAAGAAGGCGAAGGCGAGGTAGAAGCCGAAGCGTTCGATCCCCGGCAGGCCCATCCGGGCGCAGTATTCGGCTATGAAAGCCTCGTCGGAGGGCAGGCCGAGGGCCGCGCGATCCACGCCCGCAAGCCCGCGCCCCTCCGTCCCCGGCGGCATCTGCCATTGCATGATCAGGGCCGCGAGATCTGCGAAGGGATGGCCGAGCGTCGACAGTTCCCAGTCGAGCACCGCGCGGCAGGCGCCATCCTCACCGAAGATCATGTTGTCGATCCGGTAGTCGCCATGCACCAGCACCCGACGTCCGTCATCCTCCGGCATGTTGCCATCGAGCCAGGCGATCAGATCGTCCATCGCCGGGATCGTCTCGGTCTCCGAGGCGCGATACTGCTTTACCCATCGGTCGAGCTGGCGACGGTAGTAGTTCCCCTCCGGCCCGAAATCGGAAAGGCCGGTCGAATCGAGATCGACGGAATGGATCGCCGCAAGCACCCTGTTCATCTCATGGAAGATCGCACCGCGTCGGGCTTCTTCCAGATTGGGCAGGCGGGGATCGTCGTGGTTCGCTCCCTCCACATGGCGCATGACGTAGAACATCGAGCCGATGACGCTCTCGTCCTCGCACAGCGCCACCATCCGGGCGACGGGCACATCCGTTCCGGCAAGCGCCTTCTGCACGCGATATTCCCGATCGACGGCATGGGCCGATTTGAGGAGCGTGCCCGGCGGTTTTCGCCGCAGGACGAGACGCCCGCCAGATCCCTCAAGCAGATAGGTCGGGTTCGACTGCCCGCCGGAGAATTTCGTGGCCGAGATCGCCCCGATCCCGGCCCCCTGCGCCTTCAGCCAATCCGCGACCGCCCGGGTGTCGAGTTCCATCACGCGCCCCGGTTCGTGTAGCGTTTGAGTTCCGCCCGCGCGACCTGTCGGCGATGCACGGCATCGGGCCCGTCCGCGAGGCGCAAGGTCCGCAGGTGCGTCCACATCGCGGCGAGCGGCGTATCCTGGCTGATGCCCATGGCGCCGTGCATCTGCATCGCCTCATCGACGACCTTCAGCGCGGTCAGCGGTGCGACGACCTTGATCTTGCTGATCCAGGGTTGCGCGGCCCGCACGCCTGCGGTGTCCATCATCCACGCGGCCTTGAGGCAGAGAAGGCGGGCCATCTCGATTTCCATCCGGGCGTTGGCGATGATGTCGTGATTGGCCCCGAGCGCGGCCAGAGGCTTGCCGAAGGCCTCACGCTCCAGCGCGCGGCGGCACATCAGTTCCAGCGCCCGTTCCGCCTGCCCGATGGCCCGCATGCAATGGTGGATGCGCCCCGGCCCGAGCCGCCCCTGAGCCACCTCGAACCCGCGCCCCGGCCCGAGCACCACCGCATCGTCGGGCACCCGGACGTCGGTGAAACGGATATGCATGTGCCCGTGGGGCGCATCATCATGCCCGAAGACCTGCATGGGTCGCAGAACCTCGATCCCCGCCGTTTCCGCCGACACGAGGAACATGGTGTGGCGCGCGTGTTTCGGCCCGTCGGGATCGGTGCAGGCCATCACGATGTAGAGCGCGCAGCGCGGATCGCCGGCGCCCGAAGCCCACCATTTCTCCCCGTTGAGGATCCAGTCGCTCCCTTCGCGCCGGGCCTCCAGCGCGATGTTGGTGGCGTCGGACGACGCGACGCCCGGCTCCGTCATCAGGTAGGCCGAGCGCGTGCGCCCCTCCAGGAGATCCGGCAGCCAACGGGCCTTCTGAGCCTCGGTGCCGTAGCGTTCCAGCACTTCCATGTTGCCGGTATCGGGGGCGTTGCAGTTGAACACCTCCGCCGCGATGGAGACCTTTCCCATCTCCTCCGCGAGGTAGGCGTATTCGACCGTGGTCAGGCCGTAGCCCTTCTCGCTGTCGGTCAGCCAGAAGTTCCACAGGCCGCGTTCCTTCGCGCGGGTCTTGAGGGTTTCGAGGATCTCGATCTGCCGGTCGGTATGGCGGAATCGGTCGCCGGAGGGGTGCTTGCCGACCTCGGCGTGGAATTCAGCGTCGAGCGGCGCGATCTCGTCTTCGACCATCCGGCGGACCTGCTCCACCAGCGGGCGGACACGATCGGTAAGGCCCAGATCCATGGTGCTTCTCCTGTTCAGGCGGCAGTCGCGCCGATGAGGTGTCGGATGATCCAGCGGGCGGCGAGGGCAGGCCGGTCCGCGCCTTCGATCTCCACGGTCACGGCAAGGATCAGATCGCGATATACCGCCGCTTCCCGCGTCTCTTCGAGCGTGAACCGTCCCCGGAGCCGTGCCCCGCTCGGCACGGGGGAGAGGAAGCGGATCCTGTCGAATCCGTAGTTCACACTCGCCACCGATCCCGCGACATCCGGCAAGGCGTCATAGGCCATCGCCGACAGCATCGACAGCGTGAGAAACCCGTGCGCGACCGTGCCGCCGAACGGGCCTTCCGCCGCGCGAACGGCATCGACATGGACGAACTGCTCATCCTCCGTCACCCGGGCGAAGGCGTCGATCCGGGGCTGGTCGATGGTGAACCAGCGGGAAAGGCCGATCTCCTCGCCCGGTTTCACTTCAGCGCCTCCGCGAAAAGCGGCGCGCCCGTCTCCACGTTGATGCCGCCGCTGATGGGCAGGATCGCGCCGGTGACATAGGCCCCCGCCCTGCCGCACAGATAGA
Source organism: Rubricella sp. (assembly GCA_049600155.1). Classification (GTDB taxonomy): domain Bacteria; phylum Pseudomonadota; class Alphaproteobacteria; order Rhodobacterales; family Rhodobacteraceae; genus Rubricella. The sequence continues at coordinate 1,070 of JBMYPI010000180.1, read as the reverse complement.
GCATCGCGCCGGCGATATCCTCGTCGCGGCCCACGCGGCCGAGCGGCACACCCGCGCCGACCTTCGCGCGCCGTCCCTCGTCGGCGGTGGCGAAGGCCGTCATGTTCGACACGAACGGCCCCGGCGCAAGCGCGTTGACCGTGATCCGCCGCGCGGCCAGTTCCTTGGCGAGGATGCGGGTGACGTGGTGCACCGCCGCCTTGGACGCGGCATAGCTGTAGGCCCCGTCGCCCATCGGCACCTCCCCCATCACGGAGCCGACATTGACGACCCGCGCCGGGTCGTCGTCGCTCGCGCCTTTCTCCAGGAGCGGCAGAAGCGTCTGGGTGAGGTGGAACAGGCCCGCCACGTTGAGGGACATCACCTTCTCCCACGCATGGTATGGAAAGGCGCCCAGAGGCTCGCCCCAGCTTCGGCCGGCATTGTTCATCAGGATGTGGAGCGAATCCGTCCGCTCCGCGACCGCTGCGGCCAGTGCCGAGATGCCTTCCTCCGATCCGACATCGCCCGCGAAACCCTCGGCCCTGCCGGGGGCGTCGAGCGCGTTCAGCTCCGCCGCCATGGCCGCGCAGGCGTCGCCCTTGCGGCTCGCGATCAGCACACGGGCGCCCGCGCGCACCAGCCCCTCGGCAGCCATGCGGCCGATGCCCGTGGCGCCGCCCGTGACCAGCGCGACCTTTCCCGTGAGCCCGAACAATGCTTCCGGCGTCATGGCGTCCTCCCCTGTTTTTTCACCAGCTTAGCCGCGCGCGACCCCCGCGCAACCGGCCCGCGCGGGGAACGTTACGGCAGGGGGTGATCCCCGAACCGCTGGCGCAGGGTGAGCTTGGAAACCTTGCCCGTCGCCGTCAGCGGCAGCGCATCGGTGAACACCACGTCATCGGGCACCTGCCAGCGTGCGAAATGCTCCGCGACGAGGGCCAGAAGCGTTTCCTTCTCGGGCATCTTCCCCGCCTCGGGCACCACGATCAGCAGCGGTCGCTCGTCCCATTTCGGGTGCGGCACCGCGATCACCGCGCAATTGGCGACATCGGGATGGGCCATGACGCAGTTCTCAAGATCGATGGAGC